>WRKI01000291.1 GCA_009778155.1 Spirochaetota bacterium | reverse complement strand
CGATAGAACTGATAACCAGCGGCGACGGCGCGACTAATCTGGACAGGGACAGGGCTACGGAGTTCTACGAAAATGCCGCCGGGCATATATTGGAGTTACAGCCTCTTGTCGCCCATCTCGGCAGGGCTCCTTTTTATATACGGGGAAATGTATACGATCCAATAGCTGAGGGATACTGGACAAGAGCTGGCGGTACAATAACAGTTATTCAAACACAGAGCAATGGAGACCCAATCCAGCCTAGAGAGTTGCAATGGACTGTGCAGGGCGATTCCGCCGTAACGGGCGAATTCGGCACCTTCACAAGGCTCAGCCGCTCAAGAGCGCGCGCCTTCGAGCGAACATTGCCCTGGAATAGATACCAGTTGATCAATTAAACAGCCCGGCTTTGGGACGGCGGCCGCCTCTCCCAAAGCCCCCTCCCCTCCCCTCTTCATATCTCTTCATAAAGCCTCTTGAAGCCTCTTGATTTTTTCGCGGCTATGCCGTAAAATTGAGCTTTAACGGAATTTAGGAGAACGCGATGGGTAAAAATATGTTCGTTTTTCGCGCGGGCAGGCTTTTGCTTTTGGCGCTTTTATGCGCCGCCGCCCTTGCACGGGGGCAGCAGGCCTTCGCCTCGGAAAGCCCGCTTGTCATGTTCGGCGCCGGCGACGAAATCTTCTATGATATGCGCTTTCTGTCATTGGAGACCGGCAGGGTTATTTTCTCTTTTACACCGCCCATGTCAAGCCACGAAATACGCCTTTTCCTTGACGGCATAGACACGGCCGCTTTAAGCGACCCCGCCCTGGCCGCCTACGACAGGATAAACGAGCGGCTTGCCCCAAGGGCCTTTTTTTCCAGAGGCGGCTTCGCAGCAGCCGCCGGCATGACGCTGGCTCCGGCCCTGAGCTTTCGCACCGAAGAACGCGCCGGCTGGATTCTGCCAGACCACGACAACCCGCGAATGTTAAGTTTCCCCTTTGACCTGTACATAATGGACAGCGTCCACCTTCACTTTGAGTCGGCCTTTCAAAGGTTCCCCGGCGTGCCCAGGCCCATAGACGGCACGGGCGGGCTTCTTTCGACCAACATACCCATTGACTTCCGGGGCGGGGTAACCCCCTTGCGCGCTTTCGGGGCTGTCGGCGGCTCATTCTGGAACTTTCAGATTGGGCGGGACAGGATTTCTTTCGGCAGCGGCAACACGGGAAACCTGCTTGTTTCGGGACACACCGCCTTTCACGACTTTGCCCGGCTCTCCTTTTTTGCCGACTGGATAAAGTATTCGGTCATGGTGATTCATACTCCGCTTTTTGTAAGCCAGAGTATGGTGGTGCGCGATTTCATGGACTTTCCATATTATGTCTTTGGCGAGGACTTTCTTAGGTACAGTGTCCATCGCTATATGTATTTTCACAGGCTGGATGTCCGGCTGGGCAGGCGTTTTGCCATATCGGTAACGGAGCAGATGGTGTCGGGCAACTCGCCCATGCAGCTTCGCTATCTTAACCCGCTGATGTTCCGGCACAATTTGTTTTCCGGCGACGATTTTCCCCGGTGGATTAACTTCGGTCTTCTTGACAATATGTTGCTTTCAATTGACTTCCAATGGCATATTGCCGGGACTTGGCGGCTGTACGGGCAGTTCGGCATTGACGCTTTCGGCACGCCTTTTGTAAGCGACCGGGTCAGAGCCGAGCCAAACTCCCTGGGGTATCTTCTTGGGCTTGAGTTTTCCGCATCTTTGGGGCAGTGGGCGGCTTTGTTTTTTGCCGAGTTTGTGTTTACCGACCCTTTCTTTTACGCGGACAACAGCCCCTTTGCCGCCTCCATTTGGCAGCGCCGCAGGACGAACTACGGCGGCGCGCTTTCCGGCTGGGTGGGGCATCCTAACGGCAGGGACGCGATTACTCTCACGTTCGGCTCGCGTTTTGCCTTGCAGGACAGGCTTGTGCTTAACGCTTTTACGACTTACGAGGTGCAAGGGGTGCAGGGTCTTGCATGGGACTGGGGCGGGGGCGAAGAGTTTTTTCTGGCGCGGACTCCCAGCGGGCTTGGCGAGCACAGTATAACACTGGGCGCTCTGTCTTACTGGGTTCCGCCTTTTCAGCCTGAGCGCGGGAGGCTTGCCTTGCAGGGGGGCGCGGCCGGCAGGGTTGTTATCAACCACGGGCACAGGCTCTGGCGCATTGTCGGCGGGGCGGAGTTCCTGCTGGGGGTAAGCTACAGTTTGTAGGGTTGCCGGGGGTTCTTGTTTTTTCGGAAGTATCTCACACGATGGCGCAAAGTTAAGATATAAGGAAGAAAAGCTCACACAAAGGCACTAAGGCACGAAGTACAGATTAGAAAGCCGCCGTTTAATCCCTACTTTACCTTCTTTTTTACTGTATTGAAGCAAGAAGAGGACGCGGGCTTATCACAGTTCCGCCTGAACCTCCTAACCTTTGTGCCTTTGTGCCTTTGTGTGATTAAAATGGGAGTAAATTCAGAGGTTGGAACCGGCGGTTCTTGTTTTTTCCTTGATTTATTTTTTCAAAAAAGCGCGCTTTTTTACCGATAAGAAAGCATGAGTCTTTACGGAAATAATTACAGAGCGCCCCAAGGCCGGCAGGTGCTTTCTAACAGGGCTATTGCAAAAGAACAAAAAATAGGTATAATTAAACAGTTCGGGTCGAGTAAACCGAAGGCCTCGTTGTTTTTGGAAAACGGGCTAAAGTTGTTCAGAAGGAGCGCGGAATTGTTTGCTAAGTATTTTTCGGGGTCCGGTATGCAGATGCCGGGAAAGTTCGCAGGCGGCCATTTTAAGATTGGCAAGTTTGCAATAAGGCTGGCTTTTATAGCCTGTCTTGTCCATTTATCGTTTAATATAGATTTCAGCCGGCTTAGTTTGCAGGAAGATTCCTTGCGAAATTTAAGCTTGCGGGGTTTGTCGCTGCAAAGCGGCGTCGGCGGGGGCAGTGTTTCAGAGCCTATTGTGGTGGAAACGCTCGCTTCGTTAGAGTTTGAATACGAAATTTTCGATTTTGACACTTTGTCAAGACCCCGCACGTTAATTTTCAGCTCGTATTCCATTCAGCCGGGCGACATGATTGGCGATCTTGCCAGGAAATTCGGCCTCAATCAGGATACGATTATTTCCGTAAACAATATACGGAATTCCAGGCTTTTGCAGATAGGCCAGCCTCTTAGGATTCCCAACCAAGACGGCATTTATCATGTGGTAAGCCCGACGGACACGCTCCATTCGATTGCCGAAAGGTACAGGACAGACCCGGTTACCTTGCAGGTTGTAAATATGCTTTTTTCCGAGGATTTGCGCCCTGGAACGAGCATTTTTATTCCCGACGCAAGGCTTGACAGCGCGACTTTGCAGGAAATTAACGGGGATATGTTCATTTGGCCTGTACCGGGGCGTTTTATCACCTCGCCTTACGGCTGGCGGAACAGTCCTTTTACTGGCAGGCGGCAGTTCCACACTGGTATAGACATTAGGGGGAGCACCGGGACGCCTGTCTGGGCAGCCAACGCCGGGCGGGTTTCGACTGCCGGCTGGAACAATGTTTTCGGAAACTATGTGATTATAGACCACCATTCAGGCTGGCGCACTTTGTACGCCCACTTGAGCGTGATACGGGTGCGTCGCGGCGACTTTGTCCGAGCCAACCAGCGCATTGGGGATGTAGGCAGTACCGGCATGAGCACGGGGCCGCACTTGCACTTTACCGTCTTTAGAAACGGCGTTACGGTAAACCCGCGCACCGTGTTAAGATGACAGCCCGCGCCCGCCGGGGCTACCGGGCGGGCGCAGAGGGAAACCCTCGCCCACAATCCAAACTCCGCATTCCTCTCCGTAAAACCCCAAGCGTAGCTTGGCCGTCCCCGTGGTGAATTTCTTCGTTTAGCCACGACAAACGCATGAATGCTTGAGCTTCGGAATTTACTCCCATTTTTATCACACGGAGGCACAAAGGCACAAAGGCGCAAAGCACTGATTAGAAAGCCCTGCTTAATTCCCACTTCTTCCTTCCGCTCTTATGTTCGATAATAATGCAAAAGGAAGGCGCGGGCTTACCGTAGCTCAATCTTAACCTTTGTGCCTTGGTGTCTTTGTGCCTTTGTGTGAGATATTTCCGAGGTTCGTGTCGTTCATGCGTTTGTCGCCCGGCTTTACAGAAAGTTGGTTGAATCGACAAGTTCCTTTATTTTTCCGCCGCCGCCCGGCTGGTCTAGAAAATTTCGGCGGGAGTCAATCAGGTAGAGCAACTCCGTTACCATGTGTTTGTCTATTTCCCTTGCGATTGGCAAAATGTAGTTTTCGGTTTCGTCGGTATAGCGTTTGACAAAATCCATATCGTTTACAAACCCTAAGGATATCATGTTGGATATTCTGTCGGCAACTTTCAGTATTTTTGCGTTATGCGAGCCGGTAGTATGCACGCGGGTAAGGTACACCGATTTTTCCTCGCCGGGAATGCGCGTAACCTCCCTTACAAGACTGTATACCTCGTGGCCTTCGTAGTCAAGGTTCATAAGCGTATTGTGGTTAAAGTCCGGCACGTCTTCCAACACATCATGCACGATAGCCGCTTTAAGCAACACGGAGTTGATATAGTGGTAGTCGATAAGAATAGCCATAGTATCAAGCTGATGCCTGAACATATTCCCGCCCGACTCGCGGGATTTTCCGATCAATACGGTCGAAAGCTGTATGTAAGGGGCAAGAAGGGTTCCTTTAAGATGTTCCATTTCTTCGGTCGTCATTTATAAGTCCTTTAAATAAGATTTCAATTTTTCCCTGCGCTTGCGGCTTTCCTCTAATTTTACCTTTTCTGCGGCAACCAGCGCAGGCGGGGCGTTTTTTAGAAACTGCTCGTTTTCTAACTTCGCGCCAAGCCCTTTGGCAAAAGCCGCATCCCGCTCAAGCTCTTTTTCAAATTTTTTCTTCAAGGCGGCAGTGTCAACGGCATCGCCGACAAGGGCGAAAACCTCGAAACCGGCACCCGCCATGCCTATCGCCCCCGGAGGCCTTTCAAAAGGCGCGTCTGCCGCCTCGACTTTAAACTGGGCGCAGCCGGCGAGCATTTTTATAAGCTCGGCATTTTCCGTAAAAGCCGCCCCCCTACCCTCTTCCGCACGAACTTGCAGGGGCAGTTTTTTCTCTGAGCCTATGCCGCATTCCCCGCGCATCGTCCTTACCATGCCGACAAGCGACTGCAAGGCGGCAAAATCTTCTTCCGCCTGCCGGCAAAAACGCCCCTCTTCGTACTTGGGGTAACCCGCCGTTATTAACAGCCCCGCGCCGCAAGCCGCGCCGCCGCCACCCCCGCGCGCCTGGGCGGGCAGTTTGCCGTATATTTCCTCCGTAACAAAGGGCAAAAGCGGGTGCAAAAGCTTCAGCGATTCGGCAAGCAATAAAAGCAATACCGAGGCCGCCCTGTCTTTTTCGCCCTCGTCCCCGCCCTTAAATGACAGCTTGGTCGCCTCCACATACCAGTCGCAAAAATCGTTCCAAAAATACTCGTAAACGCCGGCGGCCGCCTCGTTGAAACGGTACGAAAGAAAGGCATCGCCGGCCGTTTTCGCCGCCCCGTTCAGCCTTGAATAAATCCACTTATCTATGGAAGAAAGCGGCGGATTTTCAACGAATTTGCGGCCTTCCAGATTCATCAGGATATAGCGGCTTGCATTCCAGATTTTATTGGCAAACTTTGAACCCAGCTTAAAATCGTCTTTATCCACAAGCACGTCTTGGCCTTGGGCGCATAAAAAGGCCAGGGTAAACTTTAGCGCGTCTGCCCCCGACTCATCTACAACCTCCAAGGGGTCAAAACCGTTGCCCAGCGACTTGCTCATTTT
The DNA here is from genome assembly GCA_009778155.1 of Spirochaetota bacterium. Taxonomy (GTDB): domain Bacteria; phylum Spirochaetota; class Spirochaetia; order Treponematales; family Breznakiellaceae; genus WQXQ01. The sequence continues at coordinate 8,902 of WRKI01000291.1, read as the reverse complement.
TCGCCCCTGCTTGTCCCTTACAAGGCCTGTTATATAAATATCGGCAAAAGGAGCCTTTCCTGTAAATTCCAAGCCGGCCATTATCATTCTGGCAACCCAGAAAAAAATTATGTCATAGGCGGTTACCAAAGCCTGCGTCGGGTAGTATTTTTCAAGATCGGCGGTTTTTTCCGGCCAGCCAAAAACAGAAAAAGGCCAAAGCCAGCTTGAAAACCAGGTGTCCAATACATCGCTATCCTGCTCGATCTCCGCCGATCCGCAGTGGATGCAGGCGGAAATGTCGGCGCGGGAAACCGATATTTTCCCGCAGGCGGCGCAGTCCCATGCGGGGATTCTGTGCCCCCACCAAATCTGCCGGCTTATGCACCAGTCCCTTATGCCGGAAAGCCACCGCTCAAAGGTGTTCTCCCATCTTTTGGGGTAAAAGACAAAGTCGCCGCGCCGCCAAGAGGCCAGCGCTTTTTCGGCAAGGGGTTTCATTTTGACAAACCACTGTTTGGAAAGAAAAGGCTCGATTACCGTGGCGCAGCGGTAGCAGTGCCCCACCGCATGGGTAATAGCCTCTTCTTTTACAAACCAGCCGCCGGCTTTTAAGTCTTCGACGATTATGGAGCGGGCTTGTTTTACCGAAAGGCCCCGGTATTTTTCGGGAACCTCGTCGTTAAGCGTCCCGTCGGGGTTAAGGATGTTCAAGGCAGGAAGAGAGTGGCGCCCCGCGGCCTCCCAGTCGGCCGGGTCGTGAGCGGGCGTGATTTTTAACGCGCCGGTTCCAAAGGCTTTATCCACAGCTTGATCAAAAATGACAGGAAGGCTGCGCCCAGCGATGGGCAAAATCACGTTTTTGCCTTTAAGCGAAAGATAACGCTCGTCTTCGGGGTTTACGGCCACGGCCACGTCGCCCAAAAGGGTCTCTGGGCGGGTGGTGGCAATTTCGATGTATTTGGGCGCGTCGCCCGTTTCCCCTTCAAGATAGTACTTTATATGGTACATTTTTCCGGCAATCTCTTCGTGATCGACCTCGTCGTCGGACAGCGCGGTTCCGCAGGAGGCGCACCAGTTGACAAGGTAGTTGCCTTTGTAAAGAAGATCGCGCTCGTAAAGCGTTACAAAGACCTCGCGCACGGCTTTGGAAAGGCCTTCGTCCAAGGTAAAGCGCTCCCTAGACCAGTCCACGCTGGAGCCTATCCGGGCAAGCTGGCTGGAAATAACGGTGTGGTGTTCTTCTTTTACCTTCCATGTTTCTTCGACAAACTTTTCCCGGCCAAGATCGTGGCGGCTTTTGCCTGTCTCTTTGAGTCTGCGTTCCACAACGTTCTGTGTGGCTATTCCCGCGTGATCTGTCCCCGGTACCCACAGTGCGCGGCGACCTGCCATTCTATGGTAGCGAATGACGATGTCTTGCAGGGCGTTGTTAAGGCCGTGTCCCAGGTGCAAAACGCCGGTAACGTTAGGCGGAGGGATAACCACCACAAAGGGGGAGCCTTCTTGGGACGGCAGCGCATCGGGGTTAAAAGCCCCGTTTTCTATCCACATGGAATAAATGCGCTCTTCAAAGGTTTTAGGGTCGTAGCTTTTTTCAAGCTGGGTTGCTTCCATTGTTTTCACTACCTATAGTATAGTAAAAAAGCGCGGCCTAGGGAATATATTGACGCAAAAGAAGCGAATTTTATGACAAATGTCATATTGATGGGGGAAGCCGGGCGACACGGAGCTTTGTGCCTTCGTGTGAGCCAGCCCTCCGTGGCGAATTTTCCTCCTTGCTCTGTTAAATGTAGAATTGCTGTAATTCTCTTCCCACCAGTGGACTTTCTCCCGGCTTTTGTGTTAATATGAAAAGGTTGCAAAGCGGGTGCTTTGCGGCAAGCAATTAAGCAACCTAGAGCAAGGAGAAAAATCAATGGCGTTTTCTTTTAAGAACCTGCTTCCCCGCAAGCTGGTCGATTTTTTTAGCGGGAAGGTTTTCAAGCCAGCGGTGAAAAAAACGTCCCCGGCGGCGGACAGGCTGCTTGTGGATGCCATACGCCTTGCCGAACTGCCCTCCCCGGCGGCTCAGGAAGAACCTCGGGCGGCCTTTGTTTTGGAACGCCTTAAAAATATGGGCTTTGTCCCTTCTGTAAACGAGGCGGGCGACATAATGGTAAGACTTCATTCGCGCAAGTCCGTAGAAGAAGCGCCCATCCTGCTTTTCGCCGACATTGGCAGCGAAAGATGGCACCCCGTGGAGTCCCTGGCAAGGCTGGACGCGGCAAGCGCAAGCGGCGCCGGCCTTTGCGACAGCTTGGGGGGCGCGGCTCTCTTGTCAATCGCCGAAAACTTCGAGGCGGCACTGGCAAAAGAGATAAACAGGGACATACTGCTTTTGTTCAACCTAAAGGCCGCAGACGAGCCGGGAGACGGTTTTAAATCAATTTTGAACGACCCTAAAAACCGCCCCTTCGCGGCAATTGGCACGCGGGGTTTTTCGCTTGGAAAAATCATCCATTCTGTGGGCACATACAGGGTAAAAATAAAGGTGAGCGGCAACAACGCGGCCGGCGCGGCAGAAGACCGCTTTCCGGCGGGGGCGAACAGGGTTACCGAAACGCTCATTGACACGGCGCGTACCCTTTTGGGCATTACCTGGGACGCGCAGGAAAAAACAAAGATGTTTATCCGCCGCATTGAGGCGCAGGCCGTTTACGCTCACACCCCGCAAGAGGGCGAAATAGAGCTTGAAATTGAATCGGTCGATGCGGCGCATCTGGAGCTTGCCATGAACGCGGTGGTGGCCACCACGAACAAAATAGGCGAGAAAGCGGCTCTGGCCGCCGAAACCGCCCTGCTTTCATACATTCCCCCCGGCGACCCGCAGGCTGGGGCGCCTCTTTTTGAAACTCTGCGCAAGCTGTTCAAAGATGAGCGGCTTAAAGTCCAGGAGGAAAGCGGCTGCGACCCGGCGGCTTTTTTCACGGCAGAGGGCATACCCGCGCTGTCCCTGGGGATAGCTCTGGGGCGGGAAGGAAAAGAAAAAGATGTCGTAAGCATCGATTCACTTGAAAAAGGCTCTCTTGTTTTGCAGAGGCTAATCAAAGAAATAGGAAAACAAAATGGCGCGTGAAAATGACAAGACAGAACTTGGCGGCGAGGCTTCCATCTTAAAAAGGACATGGCATCACTGCCACTTCGAGGATATAAGCCGGCTGGTCGAGCTTAAACAGAAAAAGGGGCTGAAGATTTCCCTGGCCTTTCCCACCCTTAACGAAGAGCTTACCATAGGCAAGGAGATTCTGATTATCCGCACCGAGCTTATGGACCGCTGGCCGCTTTTGGATGAGATTGCCGTTATCGATTCGTCTTCCAAGGACAACACACGCAGTGTGGCCGAGCGGTTCGGCGCCCGGGTGATTGTTTCCAAGGACATTCTTCCCAAGCACGGCTCCTTTCGCGGCAAGGGCGAAAACTTATGGAAAAGCCTTTACGCGCTGGAAGGGGACATAATCGTGTGGGTTGATGCCGACATTTCCAATATTGCGCCTAAGTTCGTTTACGGGCTTGTAGGCCCGCTTTTGGAAGACGACAGCATCTCTTATGTAAAGGCCTTTTACGAAAGGCCGATACGCTCCGCCGGCGGGGGGATAACCCAGGCGGGCGGCGGCAGGGTAACGGAGGTTCTTGTGCGGCCGCTGTTTTCGCTTTTTTACCCGGAGCTTGCCCATTTAATCCAGCCGCTTTCCGGCGAGTATTCCGGCCGGCGCGCCCTTTTGCAGGAACTTTCTTTTTCGACAGGCTACGGGGTGGAACTTGGGCATCTTATCGACATTTATCATTTGTCAGGCTGCGGGGCGATAGCGCAGGTCGATCTTGATTTGCGCATACACCGCAACCAGACCATAGGCGCACTTGGGAAAATGTCTTACGGTATCTTAAACACCTTTTTTGAACGGGCGCAAAAATACGGGCTTGCCGAGCTTAAAACCGCACTGGGGAAAAGCCATATCGCGCTGGAGACGCAGGATTCGCAGAAAAACAGCGAGCACAAGGTTATAAAAACCGAAATATCCCCGGAAGAAAGACCCCCGATGGTAAAAATACCGGAATATGTGGAGAAGTTTAAGCTGTCCTAAGACTTTCTAAAACCGCCGCCCGCCGGACAAAAACCACCGACAGCCTCTAACAACAGCCGCCCGGCCAAAAAACCGCCCCGCGCCCGCCGCCGGGCTACAACACACGCCCAAACACCCCAGCCCCTTGTACCCCTTTGTGCCCCCTCCCCCTTGTCGCCGGCCGCAACCGCCCGCGCCCGGTTAGGCGGGGTTGATTACAACGCTGATATCAAGCTGGAAAGCGCCTCCGATTTCCATCGGCACGACAAGAGCTTCTTGGCTTTCGTCGGAATTGCTTGCGATTTTTATATTTTTGCCTATGTAGACAGAAGGCGGACTTAGATCAAATTCAAAACCCAACTGGTAGAGCTTGGTTACAGCTTGGGCAGTGATCATGTTTGCCAACTCTTGAACCGTCGCTCTGGCCAAATCGTCCATAGCCGTGAACTCTTCCTGATTCATGGCACTTACAACGTGCAAGGCGGTTTCTTCGGACATATCAAAAAGAACGCGCCCCTTTATATCCCCTATAAGATCGACATGGACAGCAACCCCCTTAATAAGGGCGGTTGAAGGCCTTAAATCCAAATCGCCGCGCTTTACTTCCGGAGCCACCACCTCTTTCAGAACACTGGCGGCAGCTTCTACAAAAGGATTGATATATTCAACTCTCATAACACGCCCCTTTCAAAATTCATGCGCAAAAACCAAAGAACACAAACAGAAAAAACCATCAACCCCGCTCCTTTTTGGCGAGATACTAATGCAAAACACAAAACCTTCTTCATTACAAAAAACTGCCAAACCATCCTCTTAAAACCAGAAGCCCAAGCGTAAAACCCGCATCCGCGCAAGAGCAAAACCTTAACGCGGAAACCGCAACGCGGCAAGGAAAAGATTTGCCATACCCGCTGCGGCAATCGCGCCGAAACTATTTGTTCATCCTTTCGCGTATTACAACGTTTACATCGATTAGATGCCCGTTTTCCAACTCCATAGGCACATAAAGCGCTTCCAGCTTTTCGTTTGAATTGCTCGAAATCTCCATGTTTTCTCCGGTAAAGACCGCCGGCGGAGTTATATCGAACTTAAAACCCAAACGATGAAGCTTGGTGATTGCATGAGCCGTAATCATGTTGGCAAGCTCTTGGATAGTGGCCTTTGCCATTTCATCCATTTTTTCAAAAACTTCCTGATTCATGGTGCTTACCACAAAAAGAGCCGTCTCTTTAGACATATCGAAAAGAACGCGGCCTTCCACATCGCCGGCAAGACCGACAAGCGCTGCAACCCCCTTAATAGGGGTGGAAGTCGCCTTTAAGCCTAAAACGCCACGCTTTACCTCTGTGCCTGCCATAACTTCTTTTAAGACGTTATAGGCAGATTCCACAAAAGGATTTATATACTCAACCCTCATAATGCACTCCCTTCCAATTTTTTACCCGTTATGTAAATATGCCGAAACCAAATCGCTTGACACCGGGCGCCAATTATCCTGGGAAAGCTCTTCGTTGCTTCCCACGAATACTATTCCCCCGCTTTTCAAATTCTCAATGAAAAAATTCACCGTGCGAATCTGGTCTTGCTCCGGCAGATATGAAATTATATCCCTGGCAAGAACCACATCCAGCTCTGGCAAATGGTTTTCGTTAAGTATGTCGCGGTACTCGAATACAATCGCATCCTTTATCGCCTGATCAAAAGAATACCCGCCGGAACCCTTTACCAGAAACTCCCTGCAATACTCAGGAACTTCCTCAATGTCAACAATCAAATTTGGAGCCTGCGATATTGACAAAATGTCGTTGTCGTTAGCCCATATTTTTACAGCCGCCTCCGGATACCTCTTCTTCAGTATACACGCAAAAGAATAAGTTTCATAGCCCTTGCCGCAGCCAATATTCCAGACATTGAGCCTTGCCGACTTTATATCCGGCAAAACACCCGTTACCGTCGCCGCATAGTCCTCGTCCCAAAACTGGCCGGTGCAGGGCGATAAAAACCCTTTAAGGAAAGAGTCGGCCTCCGAACCGTTTTGAAGCTGGAGATCGTCCCCGCTTTTGCCCACGCTCCATTCGGAAAAACGCTTTTGAAGCCACTTCTGGTTTACATCGGTTATGATAAAACGGCGCAGGGCGGCAAGCCCCTCTTTTATGAAAACTATGGAGCTATCCTTGGCGGCAAGCGATGCGCGCGCTTGGCTGTCCGCAACCGCAGAGGCCACCGGCACCGGGGCCACTTCGACAGCATCCCCGCCGGCCGCCTTCCCCAGATTTTTGCTCTTGTCTTCTTCTACAGAGAAAATCCGCACGACATCCAGTATTATGTACAGCGTGCCTTGGTTTTCCACCACGCCAGAGATATACTTTATGTTTATATCCCCGAAAATCGGGTGCGGCGGCTGAATCGCCTCGCTGTTTATGCCCACAACCTTGTCTATCTTGTCAACAATTGTCCCGTAAACCTGATCGTTCACCCGGAAAATAAGCATATTTTCCAAGTTGTCCGCGCCCTCTTTCTTTTTTTCCTTGGGAATCTGGAAAAAAGTGCGAAAGTCGATTATGGGGATAATGTCCCCGCGCAGGTTGTAAACGCCCCTTATAAAAGAGGCCGTGTTCGGGACATAGGTAAACTTATCGGCCTTGGCGATTTCCTTGACGCTGAGTATATCCACGCCGTATTCCTTCCCGGCCAGGGAAAAAGTTACCATCTTAAAATCGATGTTTTCCACGCGGTCTTTACGTTCCTGTATTTCCGCGTTGAGCTGTACCAAATCTTTACCAGTTGACATTTTTTGCCTACCTTACCATAGCCTCGCGAATTCTTCGCTGCTCCATTTCTTTTTTTAGCCCAAGCTCCAAAAGCTGGCTCACGTCAACGATCAAGGATACCGATCCGTCGCCAAGAATCGAGGCGCCGGCAATGCCCGGAGAGCTTGTAAACTGATCCCGCAGGGGCTTGATTACCACGTCTTCTTCCCCGATCAGGCTGTCAACCATAAAGCCCATTTTCTTTTCCGCATTGCCGACGATGACGATAAAATGATAATCCTGCTTTTCCTCGGTTTTTATGCCGAAGAGCCGGTTCAGGCGCAAAAGGGACAATACATCGTTGCGGATGTTAAAGACCTCGTAGTTGTCGATTTTTTTGATCTCTTCCGGCTTTATGCGCAAGCTCTCTATAACCGAGGTTATCGGGATTGAGTAAATCTCCTGGCCGACCCGCACCAAAAGCCCCTGGATAATGGCCAAGGTGAGCGGCAGTTTAATGATAAACTTTGTCCCCTTGCCCCGCTCGGAGTTGACGGTAACAGTGCCGTTCAAGCTGTCAATCTGCCGGCGCACTACGTCAAGGCCTACGCCGCGTCCGGAAATGTTCGTAATTTCCTTGGCGGTGGAAAAGCCCGGCTCAAAAATGAGCGAAAAGGCTTCCACGTCGGTCAAGATTTTGTTCGCGCTTATTATGCCGCGCTCAACGGCCTTGGCCTTGACGGAGTTTACGTCTATGCCCTTGCCGTCGTCGCTTATCTCGATGACGATCATGTTGCCTTCGTTTGCCGCCTTCAGCGTTACGGTTCCCTCTTCCGGCTTGCCGGAGGCGATTCGGTCTTCCAGCGACTCTATGCCGTGGTCGATCGAGTTTCTAACCGAGTGCATTATCGGGTCCAACAGGTCTTCTATGACCGATTTGTCAAGTTCTGTCTCTTCGCCTTCTATTACAAGGTTGATTTTCTTGTTAAGCGACTTCGACAGATCGCGCACAAGGCGCGGGAACCGGCTGAAAATTTGGCTTATGGGAACCATGCGAATGCGCATGACTCCTTCTTGAAGCTCGCCCGTTATGCGCCCAAGGTTCTGCGCGGTGGAACGGAACTTGCCCACGCTGGTTTTCAAGGAGGTTTCAAACCCGTCAAACATGGTGAAAATGTCGCCGTAGGTTTCGTGCAGGTCCTTCCTTACATCCTTGACCGATTTGCCCTGCTGGATTTGATCCAAGTGATTCGGCAGGTCGTCAAAAAGCGCCTTTATTTTTTCCCGGTAGCGGTTTTCAATTTCGTTCATCTGGGTTATAAGCCCGGTAAACTGGGTGTTAATCTGGTTAAACGTAGCCTTTGTAATAACCGTCTCGGAAACAAGGTTCAATAGGTCGTCTATACGCTTGGAGTCCACGCGAAGTATGGAGCCGGCTTCTTTCCCGGCCTTTTTCGCATCTTCCCCGCCCCCTGCGGCGGCTTTGGGAGCGGCTTTTGCGGCACCGGCCGCTGTCGCGGCTTCACCGGCCTCCGCGTGCTCCCCTTTCGCGGCCGGCTCTGCGGCTTTGGCCGCCGGTTTTGCGGCTGCCGGAGCAGGCGCGGCGGCCGGCGCTGCGACCGCGGCAACAGGCGGCGGCGCGGCGGCGTGTACCGGCGCGGCTTCGGGGGCAATGTCGGAAATTTCCGTTACGCCCGCATCCAAGCTGACATCCGATATTATGGCGGCTTTTTTTATGACATCGACGCTTTCCCTGGAGGACACATAATAATCAACCAGCGGGAAAAAGTTGTCTTCATATAACTTTTCAAAATCGGGGACGGTTTTAAGTATTGTCCCCAGGCTTTTAAGCGCCGCGTAAATCTGAATGCCGCTTACAGTCTTCATTAAACTGTCCGGATCCAGCTTGACGGCCACCCTGTAAATGGGCGCGCCATCTCCTATGGCCTTGCGCAGCTCCTCTATATCGGCTTCCGTAAGCCCGCCGGCTCCTTCAGCGGCGGCCGCCGGAGCTTTTTCCGGTACGGGTGCGGGCGCGGGTTTGGCGGCGGGCGGCGGCGCGGCGGCCGG
>WRKI01000290.1 GCA_009778155.1 Spirochaetota bacterium | reverse complement strand
GGGGGGGGGGAGAGGGGGGTATAAACCATTATCTGGACACGATTTAGCGTGTGCGGCACACGACGCGTGTGTATTCCGTCTTTTCAACAAGGCCATCGTTTTCCCCCTTCATCTGTCAAATTTGCAAGCTTTCACCGTCTCAAAACGGCACTTGTTCTAGTATAGCTTGTTTTTCAAAAAAATGCAAGGCCTTTTTGAAAAATCGGCGATTTTTTTCGCTTTCCCCGCCCCTATCCGCCCCTACCCGCCCCGGCCGCGCGTTACAGCCACAAATACACCCTGTGCAGGCGGGCGCAGACAAGCCATGTCCCGCCGGCAAGGAAAACAATCCCCAGAACCGCGCCCGCCCAGTTGTCGGCATAAAGCAGAAGGCTTCTGCCCATAGCGGCAAAGGCCGCGCCCGCGCCGGCATACAAGTACTCCTTGGAGCCGCGAATGTTCGCGCTCGCGAAAAAACTCGCCACGGCGATACCCGCCACGGCGGTTTCCACAGCGCGAAACAGCCCCGAAAAGCCGACCGCCATGTTCAGGTTTGTGCCCCACGCTTGCAGGTCAATGTAAATGCCGGTGGCGATAATCAGGGAGATAAAAAAAATCGCCAAAACAATGTTCCAAGGCTTTTGCGCGTTAAAACCGGCGGCGCAGACGCTGGCCATAAAAAGGGAAAAAAGCCCGAAAAACCTGCCCAAAAGCAAGAGCCGGCAGGCCGCAAACTGGTAAAACGACGAAACGCCGAAAACAAAGTCCAGCGGGATAACGAGCCGCGCCGCCTCGAAAGACAGCGAGACCGAAAACAGCGCGATGAAAAACATTTCCGGGCTTTGCGTCTTTTCAAAATACTTGTAGATAAACGCGGCGGAAGCGAGCGCGTACACAACCGCGCCCGACAAGGCGGCATGAACCGCATAAAAGCTGTTTTCCAAAAGCCTGCCGGTAAAGGCGTGGAAAAAGCCCTGGGGGCGCAGCAAGTCTTGCGCGGGCATAAAGCTGTAGGCAGGAAGCACGAAAAACGACGCGCCCGCAACTGCCAGCGAGCAGAGGGCGGCAATGGCGATCCCGGCCTTAAAAAAACGGTTTCTGGCGGATAAGGTCATAAAATAGCATAATAATTAACGCTGTTTTTCTCAAGAGATGTTTGGCAATACCGATACTATATAGGAGGAACGCTGATTGATTTGAAGCTAATCGGCGGTTTCTTCGCAGTCCCAAGGACAAGCAAATCAAGCTAGCTGTTCCAAAAGAGATTTTTGGGGGCAGATTCAGGGGTAACAGGTGCCATTCAAAAAAATTATTCTTACAATATTCGGCTTTTTGCTTGTTTGTGTTTCAATTCTGCCGGCAGGTGATACCGCTTCTTTTGTAGACATGGGTTTTTCCAGAGATGGGCGGGTGTATATGTTTGCGCAGTACGGGGTTTTGACCCCGTCGCTGAGGCCTTGGGCAGAGCTTTTTATTGTAGATGTTGCCAGAAATGAATTGGTTTCCGGCGGCAGGCTTTCCTACACGCACGACAAGCCGATTTTGGCCGGGCAGGACGGCTCCGGGGCGCTTTTCCGTCTGCTTGCCGACAATTCCGCCCTTGTAAGTTACCACGAGGTGAGTCTGCCGAATCAGGGGCAGCCGCTTTTCATTTCGCTTAACCCGAACCCCCCGGCAGAGGGGGAAACCATCGAATTTAGGGATTTTACTTCGGGCAAGTTTTACAGGGCGCGTCTGGTTCCTACAATAGAAGGTGCGGGGGCGAGTTTGAGGTCTTCGTTTTTAATCGATCTTGACATTTATTTGCCGGGGGGGCAGGTTCAAAGGCGCACGATTGGCAATCCGCACTATATGCGGCCGGCTATCCTTTCCTACAATTTTAGGAAGGTGCTGATTAACCCCCAGCGGAATGCCGTCATTTTTGTAATCGAGATGAGACAGCAGAGCGCGACCGGGCACGATATTCGCTATGCGGTGGAGACGATTCTGCTGTAAGGGCGCGGGGCGGCGGCTGGGTTAATTTTTTTGGCATTTCCCCCCTTTACATTTTTTTTAATTTGCGCTATAACTATATTTAAGGAAGGATATTATGGCACGCATTTGTGAAATTTGCGGGAAGCACACGGTTACCGGTAACAAGGTTAGCCATGCGAAAAACCGCACTCGCCGGACTTGGAAGCCCAATTTGATCAAGGTTAAGACTGTAATTAAAGGGACAACCAAATCGGTAAAGCTTTGCGCCCGCTGTCTAAAAAGCGATTGCATTGTAAAAAAAGTCTAGCGGTTTGAGGGGCGGGTTAGCAAGTCGCACTTGCTTGGCAAGTGAGGGTTAGGCCGTCCCAGGCCGGCGACATGGAAATTCCCTTCAATTTTTTCTCTTCAATAAAAGCGTCGCAGTAATGCTGTATCTGCTCGTGGGAATAGTCGTGGCAAACGTGGGTTAAAAACACTTGCCGCGCCCCTATGTTTGCCGCCTCCCCTAGGGCTTGTCTAAAGGTAAAATGCGTTCCGTGGGGTCTGGTTCTAAGGCCGCCGATTATAAGGATTTCCGGCGAGCCTATTGCCGGCAGGGACTTTTCGGGGATTTCGCTAAGGTCGGTCAGGTAAACCGCGCCTTGAAAGGCGGCACTCCCGGCGTCGTTGCCCTCCTCGTCTATGCGCCAGCCTAAAATGTCCAATGCGCCGTGTTTTACGGGGATCGGGGTAAAAACGAGTTTGCCGACTTTTACCGGCGCGGCGGCCTCGGCAAGGCTTATTCGCGGTTTGTCTCTGTATTCTGTCTGGAAAAAGGCGTAAGAAAAACGCTCCCTAATGTCGGCCATTGTGCGCGAATTGCAAAAAACGGGCAGGGGTGTTTCCCCGCACAGGGGTCGCAGGTCGTCCAACCCGTGCAAATGATCGGCGTGTTCGTGGGTTAAAAACACGGCATCCAGTTTTTTTATTCCCGCCCTGAGCGCCTGCAAACGGAATTCCGGCCCTGTGTCGATAACAGCGGTTTCGCCGTTTGAGCCTTCAATGTACAGCGATGCTCGCAGCCGGTTGTCTTTGGGATTTGCCGATGCGCACACGGCGCAGGCGCAACCTATTACCGGAACGCCGTGCGAAGTGCCGGAGCCTAAAATGACCAGTTTCATATATAAATTATGGCCTCAAAAAAAGATTTTTCCAACACCCCGGTTCTTAAAAAAGAAGCTCGCACGGAGGCACGGAGGCACGAAGGCACATCGAATTATCCTCACACAAAGGCACAAAGGTTAAGAGATTGGGGCGGAGTATGACTCTGCGTCTCCATTCTTACCTAACAGAGTACAAAAAGGGGCAAGGTAAGGATAGCGGGGCTTTCTAATCTGTCCTTTGTGCCTTTGTGTGAGGCCTTCCCCCGGCCAGCCGGCCGCCCCCGGCTTAGTCGCGCTGGGCGGTCAGCAATATCAGGGAGGCCAGGAACGCGAAGGCAAAGGCCGCGCCAAAAACCGCCGCCGCTGTTGTAAAACCCAAACTTACCGTAAGAAAAATGCCCAAGTTGTTAAGAACGCTCCGGTAGGTCAAAACAAGCGCGTGAAAAACAATAGGCAAAAGCGGGAACAACAAGACGAAAAAATAGCGCAACTTGGGCGACTGCGGCCGCAAACGCCAGCCCATAAGAATTACGAAAATAGACACCGGCAGGAAAAACATAGCCCCAAGACGATTCAGAATTTCCGCTTGAAAAACCTCCGGCGCATAACCCTTTGCCCCAAGAACATTTGCCGCCGCAAAAAGCTCGTTTATTTGAAGATTCTCAAAGCCCCGGCGCACCGCCGAAAGAAGCATAAAATCGTCAAAAGCAATGTCAAGAAACACAGCAGGGCCAATATCGCCGCCAATGGTAAACTCAGGGGTCAGTATCCTGTATGGATCATTGCGGTCAATCGCGCGGGTCTGCACCATTACTTGAGGATTCCCCTGCATAACCACCGGCAACAGCTTTGCATAAGGCGTACGGAAGCTAATCGTAGGGTTCATTTGCGCGTCAAAACGAATGTATTCAAAATCAATCGCATAGGCAATGTCCCGCGACAGGGTAAGGCTGGAAAAACGCATAACCGACCGCGTCCCCCCCGGCCCCGGCAAAGAGAAAACAGCCCCTGTAAGAATTTGCCCGAAAGCCTGATGCATCTCATCTAGAAAAAAGGCTACATCGTTTGCCCTGGTCTCGCTTAATGCCAGAAAGTTTACCACATCCGCGTCTGTCGGGGTAAGAGGCAAAAGCTCTTGGAAGATAAAAAAAGCCCGAATCCAATCGCCGGCATTCATCGCCATGTAGCCCGCCAGCTTCATGTGGAAAAGCTCAAACCTAAGCACGTCCAACTGGTCTGGGGCAAGCAGGCTGATCTGGTTCCACGCAAGACTGGCAACCCTGGCCGCAGTCGCCGCCTCCGGGCTTCCCGGAATGGCCAGCCGGCCGGCAGCCGTGGCCAGCCAGTGGGCGTCGAAATAGCGGCCTTCTTCCAAGGCGGCCTCGCTTGCGTTTATGGCCTGCGTGAAAGTCAGCGGCTCCCATGCGGCCTGCCCCGTCCCGCCGTAAAAGGCCGGCGCGCCGAAGACTTGGTAAAGCATTAGCTGGTCTTGGTAGTAGCCAATGTCCATCATGACACGTTCAAGCTCTTGGCTTTCCGGCCAAATGCTTTGGCCAATCTGCACAAAGCGCAAAGCCTCTTCGGTGTGCCCCGCCCTGCCCAGAGTCACGGCACGGTCTACGGCCAGATTGTAAAGCTCGCTCCTAAAAAACATATCGTCTTCCATATTTCTTAGCGACGGAATGACAAAAAAGAAAAGCCCGGCATAAAGCAAGGCGGCGCAAAGGGCTGTGTAAAGAGAGGCCTTTATACGCTTAAAATGCTCGGCGGAAAACTTTTCCCCGGAACTTTTGTAAAAATTAAGGCTAAAGGGAATTACAAGCGCGGAAAGCGCCACGGCTGGAAACAGGTTCAAAAATTCCAATGCACTCTGCACAACGCGCCAGTCGCGGGCAAAAATGGGAAGGGGAGCCACCGAGGCCGGGAAAATAAAGCGAAAACACATTACCAAAGCGAAGGCTACAAGCGTGCAAAGCAGAAAGACTGCCAGCGGGCTTTTGAGCTTTTCGCTCTTGCCTTTAATGTCCAGCTCTTTAATCTTCAATTCTTTAATTTTCATTGCATCCGCCCCTTAAGGTAACCTCTAAAAACTTCAGTTTTTAGAGGTTTTCTCTGAGCAACCTCCAAAACCCCATCCGGGTTTTTGGAGGTTGCCTTAAATTGAGCTTTTCCGCCTTTTTAGGATGAAAACCAAGACGGAAAAGATGTGCATTACAGAGCCAAGGCCGACAAGAACCGCAGGAAGTGCAAAGGCCATAGGCAGCCAATTTCCAATAAAGCCGGCGTATATGTTATATATATCCGGCGTGTTTAAAAAAGTTTCCAAAGCCAAAACCCCGCGAAGCGCAAGAGCGCCGAGCAAGACGTTGGCCAAAGGCCACGCGCTAAAGTAAAAAATGAAGCCGAGCGAGCTTATGAAAAAAACCAGCGCGCCAGTGTTAATTAAAAACTGCGCAAAACTGCCGTGGATTTGCCGCTCAATGTTCAACGAGCTAAGATGCAGGTCAAGTGCGATGTTCTGCAAAAACCAAGGCGACTCACCGGTAAAGGGGATTGGCGGCATATGAATGACGGCAATCGGCGGCGCTTCTTCCTGAAAAATCAAGGGCTGGTTCGGCAGTGCCACAACCCGGGGGCCGCGCGGCTCCCTTGCCCCGTAAAGAAGCACAATGGCAGTCTCGTTCACGGTAAGCCGGTTGCTTAAAATAAGGCCGCTTCCCCCGATATAACCGACGTGCATTTGCCCGGCGGCGGCCATTCTCAACTGGCCTATGCCCAGGGAGGCCGCAAAACCAAAGGCCAGCGAGACGACAATCATACAAAGAACTGCCACGGGAAGCGGGAGCAGTTTTCGCGCCGTGTAATTCAACCCCAGCAAAAGCGAACCGTAGAGTGCCGCAGGCAAGGCCCACAAAGCGGCGGCTGCCAGCACTTCGAGCAGTGCGCCCCCTTCGGCTTGCGGCAGAACACGCGCAATTTCAACCCACGAGGCTAAAAAGCGAAATCCTGTCGCTGCCAAAAAGATAATGACAAAACTGAGGCAAAAATAAAGAAACAGCTCGGCCAACTTCTTCACTCTTTAAGCCTAATGCAAACAGGCTTTAATTTCAATACATGGCGGCAGAAAACTTTGATTTGCGCTGAATTTTCGCCCGCCGGGGCGTGTCGCCCTATCTATACACGACAAACGTATGAATGCTCGAGCCTCTGAATTTACTCCCATTTTAATCACACGAAGGCACAAAGGCACGAAGGCACAAAGTTTAGGGAAACGCTGATTAACTCGAAGCTAATTAGCGTTTCCCTAGCTTAGAAATTGCCGCTTCATCCTTACATTATCCCCTATTTTGCTCTATTGTGAGGCAAAAGGAAGGCTCAGGCTTTATCAGAATCCCCCTTAGTGCCTTTGTGTCTTTGTGCCTTCGTGTGAGATTCTTTCGAACTTCGTGTTGTTCATGCGTTTGTCCTGCCGCCCTATAGATTTTTCCTGCCGATAAATGTTATTGTGTTTTATGCTGGAAATCCTTGTCCGGGAAATCAATTTTTTTGTCTTTTCTTTCCAAGCGATGCTTTCGCAAATCTTTTTTTACTGGATTTTTGGGATGGTTCTAGGCTCGCTTATTTCCGTCTTTGGCAAAAAAAAGCTTAACGCCCTGTTTCGATCCCTGCAAGAGAAGCATTTGGGGCTTTTGGGCATCATTCCCGCTTCTATTATAGGCATCGCTTCGCCGCTTTGTATGTTCGGAACGATCCCCATAACCGCCTCTTTTGCCAAAAACGGCATGGGCGAAGACTGGCTTGCCGCCTTCATGATGAGTTCGATCATCCTGAACCCCCAGTTGATTTTTTTCAGCGTCGCGCTGGGCAACGCCGCCCTGACGATCCGCATTGTCGGGGGTTTTCTTTGCGGCATTACGGCGGGGCTTTTGGTTCACATCTTTTACAAGGACAGGGGCAAAAAGTTTTTTAATTTCAAGAGTTTTGGCGATGTCGAAGACCGGGACACCGATCCGAGCCTTGTTTTGCGTTTTTTGAAGAATCTTTTCCGCAACATAAAGGTTACCGCCCCGGCCTTTGTCATCGGAATCACCATTGCGGCGCTTTTTGAACGCTATGTCCCGCCGGATTTTGTCGCCGGGTTTTTCGGGCGGCACAGGGGTTTCGGCCTGCTTATGGCGACGAGCATGGGGGTTCCCCTGCATCTTTGCGGGGCGGCCTCGATCCCGCTGCTTATTTCGTGGATGCACAGCGGAATGTCGCTCGGTTCGGCCACGGCCTTTATGCTGGCAGGCCCGGCGATGAAGATAACGAACCTTGGGGCATTGAAAATAGTCATGGGCGGGAAGGCCTTTGCAATCTACATCGCCTACGCCTTCCTCTTCGCCTTTTTCATGGGCTTCCTAGTAGACTTTTCGATTTAGCCGCCGCCGGGAGTGAAAAATCTTCCCTTTTGCACTTGATTTTTTTTCGGCTTGATGTATACTTTAAACATCTGGGTTGCCCGAGAATTAGCGCTTAGGGGACGTTTTACGTTGTTTGGACTGCGCCCTTACCGATTCAGGTTTTCAGCCGCTATGGGGTCGTTCCCAAAGCGGCTTTTTGTTTCTTTTGCTGTCTTTTCTGGTTATGTAGGCAGTTTTCACATCCCAAAAATCGCCATCGGCTGAAGGTTCTAATCGGGAAACAATCTCCGAGTGATGCCCTCCTTTTTTATATAAAATCAAAGCGCCGGCGCTCCCTTCATAGATTGCGTCAAAATTTTCAGCGATGTAAGCAACAAAATCTCTTGCATTGTTGAAACCAAGCAGGCTCATTTCTTTTTTCCGTTTTGGCCTCTCGATATGCTTCTCCCCATATCCTTTTTCGCTATTGGCTTGCTGTTCCCCTACCCTTAACCTGATTTTTCCGGTTTGCCGCCGTATTTGCCGCGCCATTTCAAGGGAAATTTCCCCAAAATCTTTGCTTCCCCGGCGATTAAGGACAAAATCTCCTTCATACTGCACTTGAGCTTGACCATCTTCCATAATGTTATTATCGTCTTTGCCTCCTTAATTATAAAAAAAGCCCTAAGCAAATTTTGCACTTGATTCTTGTGCGCGGTTTTGATATGCTCTTATAGTAATGAAGACATTTTCCGGCATTCCGGCTTCACCTGGCATAGCTATCGGCAAAGCCCTCCTTTATATCGATAACGGGCTGCCAGAAATCCCTCAATATAAAATTGGCAAGAGCAAACTGCCGGCAGAGTGGAAACGCTTGGAAAAAGCCGTCGGTGCGGCCATAGGCGAAGTAAAAACACTTTGCGAACAGACCGACGGCAAGCAGGCGGACATCTTTCAAGCCCATCTTATGATGCTCGAAGACCCTTACTTTCTGGAAAACCTAAAAGAACGCTTTTACGAAAACGGCAAAAACAGCGAATGGACGGTGAATCAGGTTGCCAAGGAGGTTAGCGACAAACTGGCCGCCTCGCCAGACCCGCTTTTCAAGGAACGGTCGCAGGACATTCACGACGTGGCGCGGCGGGTCATCGCCCGGCTGCTCGGCATAAGCACCTCTTGGGAAGGACTGGACGGCCTTAGCGAGGACACAATCCTTGTTACCCCTTACCTTATGCCCTCCAACGCCATGCTTTTGAAAAAACCGTATATCAAGGGGCTTGTCATGGACGGCGGAAGCTGGAACTGCCATTCGGCAATCTTGGCAAGAACCTTCAATTCGCCCGCCGTTTTGGGGATTTCCGCGTTTTCAAAAGAGGCCAAAGGCGGGCAACTACTGCTTGTAAACGGCAGTGCCGGCACCGTGCTTGTAGACCCCGACAAAGAAACACTCGCATTGCACAAAAAGCTGAAAAAACAGACAGGGCGGCCAGCTTTCAGCCGGACAGCCGCCCTTCCCGCAGAAACCACCGACGGCCGGCGCGTGGCAATAAAGGCGAACATCGAGTATCCCCAAGAGGCCAAATACGCGCTGGAGGCAGGAGCCGAAGGCATAGGCCTTTACCGATCGGAGTTTCTGTTTATCTCCCCGCAAGACACCGGCAGCCTGCACGCGGGGCAAGACGACAGCGAAGAAGCGCAGTTTAACGCCTACACAGACATACTAAAATTTACCGGGGACAAGCCCGTTACAATCAGAACGACGGATTTAGGCGGGGACAAACTGCTTTCCGGCTTCAAAGATTCCGGCGTAATGGTTTTAGGCCTGCAGCCGCTGAACGAAAACAACCCGCTCTTGGGCTTGCGGGCGATACGCCTGTCGTTAAGCGATCCGCAAAAGTTCAAAACCCAGCTTAGGGCGATTTTACGCGCCGGCGTTTACGGCAACCTGCGCCTCATGTTCCCTATGGTAACCGCCGCCGAAGAGCTTGATGCCGCCATCGCCCTGCTGAAAGAAGCCAGAGCGGAGTGCAAGAAGAAAAACCAGCCGGTTACGGAAAATATAGAAACGGGAATTATGATAGAAGTCCCCTCTGCCGCGCTTATCGCCGACCTTTTGGCAAAAAAGGCGGATTTTTTCTCGATAGGGACAAACGACCTTTTGCAATACACCTTTGCGGCAGACCGGGAAAACGAAAAAGTAAGCCATCTTTGCGATCCCTACAACCCGGCGGCACTGCGTCTGATCAAGATGACAATCGAAGCGGCGCACAAGCAGGGAATCAAGGCCGCCATGTGCGGGGAGCTTGCAGGCGATCCGCTTGCGGCGGTTCTGCTTTTGGGGCTTGGCCTTGACGAGTTCAGCATGGGGGCGCAGGCCATTCACAATGTAAAACAGGCAATACGCGGCGTTTCCTTTGAAACCGCCCAAGCCCTTGCCGGCGAATGCCTGGCCGCCGAAAGCGGCAAAGAGATTAAGGCACTGGTGAAAAAAGCCATGCAGGGAAAAACCCGCCGATGAAAATTACAAGCGACATAAAATACGAAGGCCTGCCATCGGTAGTTTTGGCCGGCCGGCCGAATGTGGGCAAATCCACGCTTTTTAACCGCCTGTTGCGCAAACGCCGGGCGATTACGGACTCCACCCCCGGCGTTACCCGCGACCCTATCGCGCAAGACTGCTTTATTGCGGGAAAACCCCTCAAGCTGATCGACACGGGCGGCTTCAAACTGGAAGACATCGGAAGCATTGACGCGCTTGCCGTGGAAAAAACCCTGTACACAATCGAAAAGGCCGACCTTATCGTACTGCTCCTTGAGGCCGGCCGGATAACGGCGGAAGACGAGGAGTTTATCGCCCTTTTGCGCCCCCATTACAAAAAACTCGTCGTGGCGGTAAACAAAACCGAAGGCGGCAGGCTGGAGGGGGAGGCCTGGAATGTCATGGCCTTTGGCTTCGAGAAAATTTTTATGATTTCCGCCGAACACGGCGACAATGTGGGCGATCTTGAGCTAGAGATCGTAAGCCGGCTAGATTTTTCAAAGGCCAGGGAGTTGCGCGAAGGGGAGAGGCAACAGGACGCGCCGATCCGAATCGCGCTTTTGGGCAAACCGAACACGGGCAAATCGACGCTTTCCAACCGGCTTACGTCGTCCAACGCCTCGATTGTAAGCGAGATACCCGGCACGACGCGGGATGTTGTCGAAGGCAGTTTCCGCTGGAAGAACCGCGACTTTGTCCTTTTGGACACGGCGGGGATAAGGCGCAAGGCCAAGGTTTCCCAAGACATCGAGTACTATTCGGTAAACCGGGCGATAAAAACGATAAACGAAGCGGACATTGTGATTTTGCTGATTGACGCAAACGAAGGGCTTACGGATCAGGACAAAAAAATCGCCGCGCTTGCCTACGAAAAGGGGCGCGGGATAATTATGGCGTTAAACAAGTGGGACCAGATTGAGCAGGTAAAAAACATTTTCCAAGCTATGTCCGACCGGATACGCTTTATGTTTGGCCAGATGCAGTACGCCCCGATTGTCGCTTTAAGCGCGAAGGACGGGGACGGGGTCGGCGAGCTTTTGAACATGGCTGTAAAAATGCACGCCCAGCTTAACACCCGCATTGAAACCTCCCGGCTTAACGCGGCTTTGGCCAACTGGCTTGCGGAATACCCGCCGCCGTACGGGCCGCGCACCCGCTTTAAGATAAAATACGTCGTGCAACAGTCGGCCAACCCGGTAAAGTTTATTTTTTTTGCATCAAGGGTGGAGGCCGTAAGCACGTCTTACATTTCGTATTTGCAGAATAAAGCCCGCAAAGACTTGGGCTTTTCGCTAATCCCCATTTCTGTTGAAATAAGAGCCGGCAGCGAAAGAAAGAGATAAACCGCCACAGCGTGCGTAAAGGCGCAAGCCGGCGGCGGTTTTTCCAAAGAAAATTGAATTCGGGTTTGAAACACTTGCCCGGCGGGACATTCCCAAATGCCCGCCCAGCACCCCAGCCCCAGTCGCCCCGCCCCCCGGCGGGAAAACCCCGCTAGAATGACCCGCTAAAGCGATCCATAGGGGACACAATCTCTGTTACACGCACGCCGAAGTTTTCGTCGATAACGACAACTTCGCCCTTGGCGATAAGCTTGTGGTTGACAAGAATGTCTACCGGCTCGCCGGCAAGCTTGTCAAGCTCTATAATAGTGCCTTCGCCCATGCTCAGTATTTCTTTGATGAGCTTTCTAGTACGTCCAAGTTCGACGGTCATTTCCATTGACACGTCCATAATAAGGCCGATGTTTCCCGACTCCTGCGGGCTTAACTTTGGCGGCATTAAATTGTTGAACTGTACAGCCTGCATATTGGTAGGTCCCAAATTTTGTTGCATCCCCATTCCCCCCGACATTTGCATTCCCATACCTGGCATTCCCATACCGGGCGCCTGTCCGCTGGCGGCTGGTTTTTCACCGCCGGTTAAACTTTGCGCTAGCTCGCTTGCCACCGCAGGACCAAGAACCTCCCACAAGGGAAGGGAAGCCCCGTCGCCCAAGTCAAGCTGGTAGGCCATTACGGCAAAATCCCCCGCCGGAAGAGCGGCCGCGGCTTTGGATATATTGACGGCAGACGGAGGGGCGTTGGCAATTGACTTGTTGCCCGTTTTACCAGTCATGGCGGTAATTTGCGTTCCCACCAAATTGCCCCCCAGTTCCCCTATAACCGACATGGCCATGTCGCCAAGGCTTATGTCGTCTTCCTTTGTTATAAGAGCGGCAATCGCCTTTGCCGTGTCTTCTGAAACTATAAAAAGATGCTCGCCGGGAAAGCCCGACGTAAAATCTGCCGTAATTACGGTTACCGTGTCGGGAAGCTGGGTTAAAAAATTATCCCGCGAATCGAAACTTGCGGTAGGCCCGGTTAAACTTGCCGTCGCCCCCGTAAGCGAGGAAATGTTGCCGGCAAGCCCCGCTGTTACCGAAGAAAAGAAACCTTCAAGCGCGGCGTGGTCTTTTTCCGAACCGCCTGCCACAGCGGTCGCCGCACCCCCCCCTGAATCTGCGCTGCTTGAGCCTGAAAGTAAAGCATCAATTTCAGCCTGCGAAAGGGCGCCATCGCTCATCATAGTTCATCTCCTTCAGATTCGAGCTCATCGAATTCATTTTTTCCAAGCTCGGCGATTTTTTGGGTTATTTGAACCGCCATTTTCTTTCCGATAATGCCGGGGCGGCACAAAAATTTCTTTCTGCTACCAATGTTAAGAGAATAAGGGTCTCCCACACGGGTATTGTAAAGCCGGATAACATCCCCAACCTGCAAAGAAAGCACGTCCCGCACAGGCACGTTTATGTTTCCGATTTCGG
This sequence comes from Spirochaetota bacterium, assembly GCA_009778155.1. GTDB lineage: Bacteria > Spirochaetota > Spirochaetia > Treponematales > Breznakiellaceae > WQXQ01. Next base: position 1,875 of record WRKI01000290.1, on the reverse strand, counting down.
CCACTACATTTACATCGACAGTTGCAAGCTTGTCCTTTAGCACATTCAGGTTTTCGGTAGTGGCATTGCGGCGCACCGACGAGTACCAGAACTGCGCGGACAGCTTTCCTATTATAGGCTCGATTGTAAGATAGGGGACGCAAAAGTTCATCATCCCTTCGATTTCGCCTATTCTTGTCTCAAGCGTTACCAAAACGACCATTTCCGTAGGCGGCACGATTTGGGCAAACTGAGGGTTTGTGTCAATCTGCCCCAGCCGGGGCCTCAAGTCTATAACCGTCGTCCAAGCCTCGCGCATATTCCCAAGAATTCGCACAATGATGCCTTCCATAACGGACTGCTCAATGTCGGTAAGCTCATGGTGCGATTTTGAGCCGTCGCCCGTTCCCCCGAAAAGCCTGTCAATTATAGAGAAAGTTATCGCCGGGTCAATTTCCAAAATCGCGTTCCCTTTAAGCGGGTCCATGTTGATAATGGCCAGCGTTGTCGGCGTTGGAATCGAGCGGATAAATTCCTCGTAGGTAAGCTGATCGACCGATGCAACGTGCACATGAACCATGCTCCTAAGCTGTGCGGAAAGGCTTGTCGTGGTCAAACGGGCAAAGGTTTCGTGCATAATCGAAACCGTGCGAATTTGTTCCTTTGAAAACTTGTCGGGGCGCTTAAAGTCGTAGATTTTAATCTTCCGGCTGTCAACAGTCGGCTTAAAAGTCTCCGGCTCGGCACCCCCCGAGTTGTTTATCGCGGTTAATAGCTGGTCTATTTCATCCTGGGACAGAACTTCTGTCATCTTTTACCCCTACCCCTTCTTACCACATTTCCATGATGTCCAATCTGACAAAAAGAATGTCGCGCACTCGTGCAGTGTGCAAAATTCTTGTGTTAAGATGCTCACGGATTTCTCTTCTTATCTCTGTCTCCCGCTCCGGAGCAAGCTGCATCGCGTATAAGTTGCTAAAATAGCGCCTTACAAAATCGCGCAACTCGTACTGGCGGTTTGTAAGCTCGGAAAGAGCCGCCATATCCCCCATATCGTAGGCAATCACCATTTCCGCCGTAACCGATATGTGCATGGCATCCCTAGTCCTTGCAGTAATAGGGCCAATCTGGGTAAACATTGCAAATTCCGGCCGCCTGCCTACATAAGGCGATGTGGGATCGAAAACTGCCGTTTGAACCGCGCCCCCCCTGTTCATTATATTAAAAGTAACCACCGTAATCGTAACGATAAAAATCAACGCGCCAAGCCCTATTGCTACGAATTTTAGAAGTGTCGGCAATATAGCCTTTAACCCGCCGCCTTTTTTCTTTGTAGTTCCACTTTCTCCACCAGTCTCGCTTTCAAGACCTTCCATTTCGTCGTTGTCTGCCATACTCTTACCCCCCGAATCTATTGTATAAGACTGCCCCAAATGCAAATTTGAGGACAGACTCGTCTATTACAATAATAAACTAAGTCGGCATGAAATTACAATACCGTCTTTACCTCATCGGCGAAAAACGGCTGTTTTTTAAGAAAAAAAATCGCAGTGTTAAAAGTATCGGCCGGGCTTGGGGTTTCCCCCGGTTTTCCCCGCAGTTTGCGCCGCCGGCAGGCCTGCCTGTATGATTTTTCATACAATTTTTGCCGGCGAATCTTTTCCTTGATATAGCTTCATTTTCTTGGCTTGCAAGCCGATAATCTACCAGAAAAGTATTTTACGCTCTTGACAAATTCAAGGCAAACCATTATAATCTTAAAGGTGCCGTTTTTGCCTTAACGGGCTTGGCGGTAAAACCGTTTGGTTTTTTTATTTTTTACAAAGGGGGAAGGCTATGTTTCCAAATGTTAAAATTATGCCTAAGTGCAGTCTGGGACTAGGTTTACCCCCCCCC
>WRKI01000289.1 GCA_009778155.1 Spirochaetota bacterium | reverse complement strand
CCCACGCGGGGTGCGACTAACCCGACAGCCCCCTTTTGCCCCCCCCCTACAAGTTTCAATCCACGCACCCACGCGGGGTGCGACTACCCCTCATTATACCATTATCCAGCCTCAATTTGCAAGCCCCAAAATGCGAACCTCGCCGAAATAAATGGTAACCATAATAAAAAACCCTTCCCTATTTTGTCAAAGAACTACCCTGTAAGGACTTAGAGCCTTTGCGAACCCCCCAGCATTTTCTGTGTCTTTGGGGTTCGCAAAGGCGGATTTGAAGGAAAAACAGCCGGCGGCTAGGAAAACGCGCCTCCCTAGATAATCAAGGGGCCGTCCACATCGTAAGAAGGCTTGGCCCCAACGTGCTCCACCCGGCGCTTGTAGTTGGCCCCAAGATAATAATAACGCAGACTGTCCGTTTTGTCATCAATAACTTTCTCCAAAGTGTTTTTCAACATCACCCACTGGGCAGGATCGACCACGCATTCAAAAACCGAATACTGAACCCTCTGCCCGTAATTAGTGCAAGCCTTTGCAACACGCCGCAGCCGCCTCTTGCCACCGGGACTGCTAACCATAACATCGTAGCTTACCAAAACCATCATGCGATCACCTCCAAAAGAACGGCGGATAGCCGTCAATATCGCCGCGAATATAGCGAGCCATAAGATTAGCCTGAACAAAAAAGAGAAGGCCGATAGGGACATCTTCTTCGATATAGGGATGATGAACCTTATCCTGTTTGCGCTGTTGATATTCAACTAACACCTTTTTCCTTGTCTCGTCATCCATTACCACAGCGCCACTGGCCGCTTTTGTAAACCCCTTCTTTTTTAACTGCCGCAAGTTGATCATAGACAGCACAAGCTTGTCGGCAATCGCAGGGCGAAATTCCTCCATGATGTCCAAAGCCAGCCCCGGCCGCCCGGGGCGGTCTCTGTGGAGAAAACCGACAGCCGGGTCCAGCCCGACCGTTTCCAAAGCCGAGCGCACATCGTGGGCGAGTAGCGTATAAATAAAAGAAAGCAGAGCGTTCACCTCGTCAAGAGGCGGCCGCCTGCTCCTTTCGGCAAACGCGAAGCCTTCTTTTTTTTCGATGATAAGATGATCGAAAACCCTGAAGTACTCCGCCGCCGCCTGCCCCTCAAGCCCGCGTATTTCATCCGCGCTTGACATACCGGGAATACGATCAATAATACTGCTGATTTTTTGAGACGCGCTTTTTAAAGCATCGACATTTATTTTATCGCCATGATCGCGAACCGTGCGGTTTATCACAACCCGGCAGTTCGCAAGCTTTCCGCTGACAACCTTGGCCGCAATTTCGCAAGTCGTTTTTTCGTCATCCGCCATTCGATACTGCCGCCGCCGCAAAAGCACGTTCCCGCTTACAGGCCCACGCACGGCGGCCATAAAACGCCCGTGCTCGCTAAGGAACGAAACCGACACGCCTTTTTCCGCGCAAAAGCCAAGAAGAAAGGGAGAACAAAGTACGTTGCCAAAACACACAATGTCGCCTATCATGTGAATGGGATACTGCCCCGCCTTTTGTTTTTCCTGTTCGATCAGCACCGTCTCCCCCTCCCGGCGAAGGTAAGAGCCTTGTGTGCTTACATATAAAGTGTTAAGCAATTTACGCATCAGATTCCTCCAAAAGTCTAAGCTGTGTTTTTACAAAACGATCCACTTTTTTATATCCTGCCCCTGTAACCTTGGGCATACACAGATCAACTAACGAACAATTATCGCACTTCCTTTTTTCGTACTTCGCCGGCACACTCTCTCCTTTATCCCGTATATACATTACGCGCTCAATCAATGCGACAGTCTTTTCCCTAAGCGCCGCGTCTATCGCCTGATTCGTCCTTCGATGCTCTTTGCCATAGTAAAACTGCCCGCTTTCTATGTCGATGCCCAGCATTTCCTCAAGACACAAAACTTGAGCGCATAACTGAACCCTGTCAATATCATCGGGCTTTTTTCTGCCCCGCTTGAACTCCACAGGCTGCGCTTTCTTTACGCTTCCGTCTTGGTTGTACCAAATCTCTACCAAGTCGCACTTCCCGGTAAGCCCCCATTTTAGCGAGCGCACTCCCATTCCATACTCTTGTTTGAACAGCCGCCGCGACTCGCTGCGCTCCGCATCTACCCTTTCGTGCAGCACCCTCCCTTCTGCGGTGTAGAGGTTTTCTTCCCACTCTTGTTCCGTGTAAGCGAGCATGAACTGCCTCTCGCAGAACAGCGCGTGCTGCAACGCGGAGATTTGGAGCAAGTCGTCTTCTCTGCAAATTTGCCCTTCCATTCCAACTCCTGTTTTACGCCATCACATTTTATATCGGCGGCGACCTGCGGCATAGCCACATCCAGGGGCTGGCCGCCGGGGTTTAGATTCTTCACGCTCATAGAAAGCGCAAATTCGATATTCTCGTTGCCTAGCTGCAGCTTAAAATTCATAACATCCTCCATACATCTTCCATAAAATGGCATTCCATATACCGTCAAGAATAACAAATTTCAAGCATTTTGTCCATATAGAATCAGGGCGAAATCGCCCCCAAAAACCATTCATTGGACAAAATCTAGCTGCTGCATTCCTTAAACCGTGTTTCAATCCACATACCCGCAGGGGTACGATTCCACAGACCCCCCGATGCCTAGCGTCAGGGCGCTTGCTTCAAACCACGCGCCCACGTGGGGGCGCGAATACCTCTTGATCGGCAAAATTTACGGGCGGCTTTAGATTTTACTTCTCCCCCGTCCTTTAGCAGTTTCCCGCAGGGTGGGGCGCAGGATAATTTCCCGCGCTCCGCCCAAGCGGGCATAGCCGCCGCCCGTATCAGTACGTCAAAATTTCAGGGCTTAACCCGTCAAGCGCGGCTATAGAAAGCTCGTAGTCGTCTGCCGATTGCGGTTTTTTATCCTTGTCTTTAAGCTCGATCCGCAAACTTCCGTGAACCTTTGCCGACGAATACTGCCCCGACTTGCTGGAATGCTCCCACCAGTAAAGGCAGACAACTTCCATGCTGCCTTCCGGCCTTGCCGAGGATGCGTCGTTGTCGAAAATATGCAACAGGGCCTGCTTGAGTTTTTGGGCGTCCTCGTAAGAAAAGCCCGTTTTTGTCGCAAGCTGCGGGTTCATGCTACCGCAAGTCGCGTACAAGCCAAAATCGACACGGTGCTTCATGCCCATAGTATCGGATGCTTTCTTCGAGCCGTCCCCTTCGCCGCTTACGCTTTTCGTAATCTGGATGCTCGTCAAGTTCACGGGGTCCCGGCTGAACGCGGACTGAATGCTTACAGGCCCGCGGATTCCCACCGACACGCCTGTTCCTTTTTTTTCGGAAGCGCTTTTGTACGCGAAAAGTTGTCCGAAAGCGCGTACGTCGATCCATGTTTTACAGGCCTTTTCCGCAAGCTTTTTCGCATCCGCCATTACCGCCTCTGTCAAGGTCTTCTCGGCGCGCTCTTTAAGAGTTTTGCAATCGTCTTTCCGGTTGTCATCGGATTGAACAAAGATACCCTCTCCCATTTCCTGTAGCCTGTCGCGAAGTTTCCGCTTCAGGCAAACATCCGAAAGCTCTCCAAGCCCGTCGATTGTTATCCTGGGCATATTGCCGCTCAATGGATCGCCGTTCGGATTTGCGTTTTTCACGCTGAATACTAACGCGAAATCAATTTTTTTCTCCAATGTCGCCATTTTATTCCTCCTGTTGGTTTTCTGTTACTGCTTGATCTTTTTCTCGTTTGCGCCAAAAATCTTTTTGCTGACAATGGTAGCCAAGCAAAAAAACTCCCGATAACGCTTTGTCAGATGAAAAATCTTCGTAGACGAATTTATCGCAAATGTTTTGTATGATGCCCTCGTACCAGCCGTAACGCCCCGGATGCATCAGTTTTAAGTACTTTAAGTAGGGATGCAGTTTATCCCTGTAAAGTATATCCCATGTCGAGCAGGGGTATTTTGCAAAACGCGACATATAACGCAACGCGTTAGTCTGCCTGTTCTCCCCCCTGTCATCCAAAACGGTGCTTTCAATTTTATCCGCCACCGCCAAAAGTCTGCCGTAAAGGTAATCACGATCATTTCGATCTTCTTCTAATCCCACAGCGTATTCCTCCTTGCGTTTTGCATACAGATTGTATTTTATAACCGCACAAGCGGTCTCCAAAGTTTTTTCACGCTCAAAGCCCTCAATAAGAATGAGGTTAGAAGCCCTGTTGAAGCACAATTGTTCAATATCCGATGGTATCGGAGCTTTGTCAATGATGCAGGCCAAAAGCCGCTGCACAGTCATTGCTTTGAGTTTAGCGCCAGCGTGGCCGCCGTAAGCTGCCTTTCCTATTTCTTCTGGTGATGGGGCGGAAACTGTACGGCGCGGATTTTTTTCTTTCCAGTAGGTGAAAAACCACGCAAGATGCCCGTGCCAGTATGCCTGCGCCTCGTAAAAATCCGATTTCGTAAATTCCCTGTATAGCGGAATCGACATCCGCCCCGGAGTTGCCGCGTTAACCGCCATTATCAAAATTTTGTCGCTATCCGGCACTTTGCCGTAGTATCCCAACAGCCTTTTTTTTATGGCTTGAGCGGATTCCCCTGTAGCGTAGTATTCTTTCTGCTCATCACTTTCGTCTGGATACGAATCCTGCGTACTTTCCAGAAGCTGCGGCTTTACCTCCGATGCGGCGGCGCACCAAGCTACTATCGTAAGCCCGTCCCCGATAATAGCACCTTGCCTTTCAATGAGCCATCTGAGCGCGTTATGCGCTTTTTCCGTAGCTTCCATACTGATCTGGCAGGCTTCGCTTGAATTTGAAAAACGACCGCGGAAAGTAAAATTTACATTGTCGTTAGCAGAAATAAGTTTTGCTTTATCGCCAGAGTTTCTAATTTTTTGAGGATGCAGTTTTCGCACTTTTACATCAGCTTCCCCAGATACATAGCAAAAACTTTTGGCGTTAGCGCAATATTCGCTGTAATACTTTACCCACAGGTCTTGAATTTCCCGATCTTCCCATGTTTTGTTTTGGCCGTCCCCTCGAATCTCTACATTCCAACGAATAAACACATTGTTTTTTTCATCGGCGATTTTTTCAGGACTGTCCATCTCTGGAATTGTTTGACTGTCCAGAATATCCCTTATGAGAGTCCCTTTCTTTACATAGTTGTAAACGCTCTGTATTTTGGGATTGGAATGTTCCGAGTTCGCCCATTTTTCCAAAAGAGAAATATACTTGTCGTGTTTATCCTTCAGTTTTTTGTCGTTTACATATTCGCCGTAGTCGCTTGCGACATATTCAAGTTTGTCGCAAAAAGGATAAGCCTCGGCACCGCTTGTCCTTGCCGCGCTTTCTTCCGTGCAAGGCATACAGGTTTGCAGCTCCTCCCGTTCTGCCTTCCCCAAAAGTCTGGCAGAACAAAAAGCGCCTTTTCCGTTTAAAGTTATCTCCAATGGAGCGTTATTTGTTATGTGATACAAAGGAAGCGGTTTTTTTTCAAATTTGCTGTGTTTGGCAACCCGATCATACACCGCGTTTAGCTCTGACATCCATCCCATTATTCTACAACCTCCTCCGTGTTTACTTTGATTTTTTCCCAGGCCATCGGCTTAATTTCCCGCTTGTGGGGGCAACTTTCCGGGCGCGGAAATTCAATAACGCCGCCCTTGACATTGGCCTGCCAAAAGCGCGCGGAAAGTTTTTCCATCCCGCTTTCCGACGGATATTCAAAGCTGTGAAACTGAAGCCCGTAGGAGAGCGCCCCTTCGCTGTCATAATACCCCTTGCTTTCCCCAAAACGGCAAGGTTCGACATAACCCTGACACTCTCTTGCTCCAAGGAAAATATCCCGCCGCCCGCCCTTTTCAAGCATTCGTATGGCGCTTTGAAAATGCTTGTTCTCGTTGCGGTCAGCGGCAAGGTCGTCCCGCTTCATGTTCCACTCAAAATGCGCCTGAACTTGGTACGCGACATCTCTAAGGTAAGTGTAGATTGAAAGATCGTGGCGGTTAGACCCATACTGCCCGTCCATCAGAAGGGGCTTTACGTTTTTCGACTCGCTTTGAATCTTTTTCATAACCCTTACCTTGTCAATCACCCAGATAAAAGTCGGCTTCCAGTATATCGATTCCGTTATCCCCTTCAGCGCCTGATATGTCGGCAGATGATAACTGTTTTTCTCGCCGCCTATCTTTGTAACCGGGTCTGTAAAAAGAGCATTTCTGCCCCAAAGCAAATACTCTATTCTGTTTTCCACTAAAACCTCCTTATGTGTTAAGAAACGTCATTTTTCCGTCTGTGTTTGTAAGCCCTATGTTTTGATCGTAATGCCGCTCGTCTAACGTGTATATTTCCATACCGTTCTTATAAGGAACGATGTGTAAAATTTTGCTTTTTAACATTTCGTCTTTCGCCTGCGGAAAAACGTTGAGCGAATATTGCTGCGCTTCCTTCAGCAGCTCCAAACAACGCTCCATATCTGGAAGCCCGTATAATTCATCGATAATCTCGCTTCCTCTTTCAAAGGGAACAATTACGCCTATTGTATTTTGCGCGATCACTTCAAATGCGCTCCACGCGCTTTCAAAAGATTGCCCGAAAAGTTCTTGCGGTTGTGCCTTGCGGTCTTTCCGAGCCTTCGACTCATAGTATTCTTCCCAGCCCGTTCCGTTTGCAGAAAGCAACTCCAAAACCGTGGCATCCCTGCCGGGTATTTTGTATTTCAAAAGAGAAGCTGGCAGAGCTTTATAATAGTAAATAAAATAATTTGCGATCAAGTCGGGATGCATAAGATTGCCCCCAAAGTCTTCTTTGTCTTCGTTAAATTCCCGTAAGATGCGCCGCATTATACCCTGCCCAAGAATAAGTTCTGGAAGGGATTTTATTTCTTCTTCGTTTTTTACAATGTCGACGATATAAGCTTTCCCCTTTCGCGGGTTTCCATTAACATCTTTTAACTCTCCGTGCCTGTTGCACCTCCCTATGGTTTGTATAATCGAATCGAAGCCGGCAAGAAAACGGATGGCGCTGTCAAAATCAAGGTCAACGCCGGCTTCTATAAGCCGGGTGCTTATGCAAATGCATTTTTTTGTTTTATTTTTCAAATCGATTTTTAACTGAGTGATGATTTTTCTACGATGGGCGGGACACATATTGGCGCTTAAATGCACGACATTCCAATCGGGATGTTTTTTAGCCACTTTTTCATAAAGCTTTCGCGCTTGGGCCTTTGTGTTTACAACGGTCAACACGCTTTTTTCTTCCGAGCTTTCGATAAACTCTGCGACTTCATCCAGCGTCCACCCGCCGCTCTTGGTTTTATTTATAAGATCTACGCGCCTTAACGCTTCAAAATGTCGCGTTATGTCGGGAATTACTTCATTGTCGGCAGTCAAGGGGAGCTTGTACTCTTCATCTAATTTGTCCAATCCCGGCTGTGTCGCGGTGCAAAGAAGCGCCGACACGTTGGCGTTTTGGCACAGGTACTGAATCGCCCAGTTGAAAAGATATGTGCAGGAAGCGGGCAAAGTTTGCGCTTCGTCTATAATGATGACAGAGTTTGCAAGCTGATGCATCCGCCTTACCTTGCGGGTGCCGGCTCCGAAAAGGGCTTCCAGAAATTGCACCATCGTCGTAATGACGATCGGCGCGTTCCATGTTTCTGTCGCCTCGTCAAAACGCTCTGTTTTTTCGCCCGCGTCAAGATTCGAATGATGCTCCAGAATAAGCTCTCCGTTTTTTCCGCCCGGATCGAGAATGCCCCTTATCGTGTCCGCAGTCTGGTCGATTATCGATGTATACGGCGCGATAATGAAAATGCGCTCCTTCCCCGACAATTCGGCTAACGCAAGCGCGTAACGCAACGCCGCCAATGTTTTGCCGCCGCCTGTCGCGGCGCTTAGTGTGTAAATCCCATTGCCGCGTTTCGCAAGTTCGACGCAGAGATCGGAAATTTCGCGCCGCACTTCGTTAAGCCACCCCTCCGCCGGCAGGCTTGCAAGATGCCTTTCCAGCTTATCGAGTAACGCCTTCCAGTCGGCTTTCTTGACCGCATCTTCTATTTTTACAGGGATGCCCTTGTCGAACATTGCGCTTGACCTTCTGTCCGCGTCGATCAGGCAGCTTGAAAGAAAGCGCGCCGTAAGGCCCATGTAAAAACGTGGGGCATCGTCCCCTTCAGCCTTTGCCAAAGCACCGACTGTTTCCATTGTCCTTGCGATGAAATTTTTGTCGTCCAGTATCGCATCGATCCGCTCTTTGGTACGCGCGCCAAGATTTGCCGCCGCTTCCCGGGCGTGGCTTTCCCCGTCACTTTTTTCCAGCCGCAGGGACAACTGCGCCGTCCCGTCCGGGCTTATCACGTCCGGCAGGGCCGGCCCGTGGTGGTACATCGCGCAGGCGGCGATCATTTGCGCGATTAGCTCGCTGCCGGCCTCTCCGTTTTGGGTCAGCCGCTCGTACAGGTACTGCCCGCCCGCCGTCCCGTGGTCTTCTTTCTTGTTTTTCCTGCCTGTTTTATGATTTTCTTCCAAATATCCCTGCCAGATGCGCGAATTTTTCCCCAAGTCGTGAACCAATGCTACCAATATGGCTAGTTCGGACAGCTTTATCTTTTCAGCGAACAGCGCGGCATAATCCGCGACTTCTTTTGCATGATCCTCTAGTAGCTGGCTCTCGGACTCCGAGTTGGCTTTGTATCTGGCTTTAATTGGCATATGTATCTCCTTCTTTATAATATAGTTCTATATATAATAAATATATCTAATAAAAACAAAATTGTCAATAAAAATGTTCAAAAAAAATATTTTTTTGAACATTCCCTCTCTAAAAAGACACCGGCTTTATAGAGAGGGGTGATTTTTCGGCATATTATAGCTCTTAAATAATGCTTAAATCCACGCATCCTCGCAGATGCGACTGAAAATTCAAAGAACTAGCGCATACCTCTACTTTATATAGAAGAAAGATGGACTTTCTGCTGCAAAGCTATACGCCAACCCCAAATTTATACACTTCCGCCAAGATTAGGTTCGCTGGCATTAAAATTTGCCGCCGCACCCCGCCGCCGCAGGGAAATTTACCTCGCCAAGCCGCCTTTTTCCGCCCGCGACTGAAAGCCGCCTTGCGGCAAATTTCCTGTCTGCCGATAGGCAATACAAGGCGATAGGGGAATTTGGAGAGCTGCGGGCGAAATTTCATCGCCACCGAACCTAATCCTAGCTGCTGTATATAAATTTTTCCTGCAAGGGCTGGCTTGACTGTCCAAAGCCCATCTTCTTCTATATTTTCCTCCGTAGAATAAATCTCTCAAAGTATGCGCTTGCCTTGGAAAAGTCCAAAAATCAAGTGCGACTAACTCCGCCGGTTCCCCCTGCGCCCCTCATTCAGAAGCGCAGGGCAGCCCCGCTACAACCCGCTAGACGTGCACAACCGTTTTGAAAGCACCCAAGGCCTTCCCGTCCAAGCTTATAGCGTAGTCGGAGAAATCCCTGGCGGGCAAGCCCTGCTTGTCGGCGCGATCCGCTTTCACCCGGTCAAACAATTCCTGCGCGGGCGCGTTTCCCATAAGGGAGCTATGCTCGAAAATAACCAGCCGCTGGGCGCTCATAAGCCCCCGCGCCGCAGAACGGTCGTGCTCAAACATATTATGCAACGATTCCCAAAAAAGTGCAAGATCGTCTTCGCTGAAACCTGTCTGCTTTGCGAGCGGCGCGGAAATAAAACCGTAACAGCGGTAAAGCCCGTATGGGACTGTAAATTTGCGCCCCATTGTGCGGTTGTCCCCGCTTTGGCTTTCGGCTTCTTTTTGCGTGGTAACAGCCATGCGGGTAATGCTGTGTTCCGATGCGACAACAGGCTCCACCGAGCGGGCGAAGGTAAGCTGCGCCGGCCCGCGCACCTGCCCGCAATTGACGCCCGTTGACATAACCGCACCGAAGGTTCTTATGTCGTAGAAGTTTTGACACATCCACTTTCTCGCGTCTTCCACCTTGTCCCCGCCCTTGCGCTTGCCGGCATCGCCGCTTAAATCAATTTTTAGCGCTTCGTAAGCCCGCTCGTGCTGGTTGTTCAAAACGGCTTTTTCCTTTATGTAAATTTCATAAGGAGGTTTTTCGCCTTTCGCAAGCCCCACATAATTGCGCACCTTCCGCTTAAGGCACACGTCCGTTACAAGGCCGCGCCCGGTTTCGGTATCCAGCCTCGGCAGGTTCCCCGCGTCGGGATCGCCGTTGGGGTTGCCGTCCTTTACATCGAAAAAATAAACAAAGTCATATCGTTTGTCCAAACTCATTTAATGCTCCTTTCATGTTGTTTCGTTTGCTTCGCCCAAGTCATCGCTTGAGGCGTTTTCTTTTTTTGTGTAAAAAATCTGTCGCTGATGGTAGTAACCGATGGCAAATTTTCCCTGCTCGTGCAAATCCAAAAACGGAGGAAAATTGTCAAAGTTTGCTACAATACTTGCGATCAGCTTTTCACGGTTTATTTTTAAGCCCTTTTTATCCCACAGTTTTGTAAGATGATGAGTTGCCAGCTTCATTAAAGTCGGGAATACCAAGCTCGGGCAACTGCAAGCGGCTCCGTAGTAGCGATCTCTGATTGTCGCTTTTAAATCGGGGATAGCATCCTCTTGAATTTTTTCCAGCACCGCAAACAAACGTCCCAGATTGTAGCCTATAGCCTTTTGGTTTGTATCAAGTCCCACTTGCAGTACCTCCTTTTCATTGTAAATTTCCTGGCTGCGTAAGAGCCGGTTTAAATATGCCTTGATCAATGCGGCGCGTACAGGTTTGACCCGGTTCGCCGTATCGCTTTTTATACGCCTAAGAACCGCTTGCAAAAGCGTTGCAGGATAAGGGGTTCCGTTCAAAATTGAACGCATGAAATCCCCGGCAATGTTAGGCGCAATGTTTTCGCTTTTGTCCTGTACTGCCGTGTTTACCAGAAGCCGCCATAGAGAGTAGTAAGGCGGTTCGGTTTTGGGTTTGACAATTTCAAGATCGTTAAAATGCTTTCGGATGTTACCCGCAAATTCGCCGACTGTCCCCTTTAACCAAAAGCGCACAGATATACGCGAGGCGTTAGGTGAAAGCCCCAAGACGAAAAATTTTTCCTCGCTTGGGTCTTCTAAGTAAGCGCCTGTATTGGCGGAATCGAAAAGATTTTTAATGCAATCGGCTCTCGCTTCTGGAGCTTCTTGTGCCGGTTCCGCCAGCATAATAGCCAAATCGTGTTCAAATTGAGTTTGCCGTGCCGACCAGAAAACAGTCGATGCATCTCCGATCTGCATACGCTGGGAGGAATTTCGATCCAGAAGATCGTTAAGGGCTGTGGTATATGCGAACATGGCAGTTTTGCCGACAGGGGAATTTTGCCCCTGTTTTTTCCCAAAGGAACGAAAGGCATCAAGATTGAAAGAAACGATGTTCGCCCCTGATGTCTGCGCTCCCCACACTCCCTTGATTGCTGTGTGCAGGGTAGAAATGCTTTCTTTCTCTCCAGTTATAAGGCAAATCCCGCTATCGTTATCGGCATCTGTTTTATCGGCTAAGGCTTTTTTCACTTCGTCGCTCTGGCAATAAAGCCGGTATTCGCCGTCAATGCGCAAGCTCATGTTAGGATTGGTTTGATAGATGTCCTCCCACTGCGGCTCTTTCTCAAGCGCGGAAATATCTAAACTTGAAAGAAAGGCAAGGACTGCTTTTTTACCGGGCGATTCTGGCAGTTCGTTTTTTATGCGATCCAAAAAGGCTTTCTTCTGTTCCGGCAGACGGGACAGCTTCTTCTCCTTTTCGCTTGCATTTAGTTTATCGGTATTTGCAATGCCTAAGATATAAACGGCGTTATCCCAAAGCAAGTTTGCCGCAACCCCAGATGTTTTTTTTACACCTTGCGGAACCAAAAAAGATTTTCCCCGTTTTTTAGCCCCCTCTCCCTCGCGGGTATCTTCAAAGCGCAGGAACGAGCCTTTTTTGTCAAGGACGATGATAAAGGAAATTTCCTTCCATTCCCAGCCGAGGGGCGCGATTGAACTTTCCGCATCCGCCGCTTTGCGGTCATAGTATTCATTTAATGCTTGAAGAATCATGAGCGAACCTCTACGCTTCGGCGGTCTGTGTTCACTGCGTTGTTCTGGAGCCGCGCCCTGAAGAATTCGGGCTTGGGATTGCCGGGATCGGTATAATCCATGTCGTATAACATCCAGCCCAAGTCGTCGTCGGGATTGATTTTTACCGGCAGGGGGGAGGGGCTTTCGATCAGACGGAAATCGCAGGCAAACTCCCGGCAGCCAAGGTAGGGGCGGTGAAAACACTGGCCTTTTTTCGCCCGGCGCTCGAACATGGCCGCGTATTTTGCCTCTGATTCATCGCTTTTGCCAAGAGCTTTCTCTTCGTACTCATCAGACCAGTATCGGCTTTCGCCCGCGCTGTCGAATAAGGCGGCCTCTTCACTTCGTTTTTTTCGCTTTTCAGGCGGAATATAGTCAAAGCGGGCGTGAATGCGGTAGCGCACACGCTTCTGTCAATCGGGTCCTCAAGGCCGCTTTTGATCATGCCCTCTGCCGTTTCGCTTGCCTTTCTGAGTATTCCCACGGGCGCCCGGCGGGGGGCCATGAACACTACAACTCTGCCAAGTTCGCCTTTCGCGTTAAGCCTCCCTTCGCGGTTGCATCTTCCTGCTGCCTGCGCGATTGAGTCAAGCCCCGCCAAGGCCCGGTACACGACGGGGAAATCCATGTCAACCCCGGCTTCCACAAGCTGGGTGCTGATTACGCGAACGCTTTCGCCTTTTTCAAGTTTTGCGTTTATTTCATCGATAACTTCGCTGCGATGTTGAGCGCACATTAGGGCGGAAAGGTGATAGCTCCCCTTTGGCATAAGTGAGTGAAGCTCGCGGCAGCTTTTTCGATCCGACACTACGCATAACGCCTGCTCAAAATTTGAAAGATCGGCTGCCAATTTTTCCCATGTAACTTCGGCGGATAAACCGTCCAAAAATTCGACTTTTACCCGCTGCAAATTTTTGTACAAACCGCTAACATCCTGTATTATTTCTCTGATTGAACCTTCCGGCAGTCCGGGGAAATCTGGAAATTCTTTGCGCTTTTCAAATGCTGGCTGGGTGGCTGTACAAAAAACAAAACTGACACGGTAATGTTCGGTCAGAAGACGCATGGTTTCTAAAATTGGCTGAAGATACTCCGAAGGGATAAGTTGAGCCTCGTCCAAAACAACAACGCTGTTAGCAATGTTGTGGAGCTTTCTGCAGCGGTTTGTTTTTGCCGAAAACAGCGATTCAAAAAACTGCACCGATGTTGTTACTATAATCGGAGCATCCCAGTTTTCGCAGGCAAGCCTTGCGCGTATTGTCCTATCGTCATCGTCAATGGTTGAATGGTGTTCGACAATTTCACCGTCGCCGAATATATCACGAAACACTTTGGCATTCTGCTCGATTATGCTGGTATATGGCATGACGTAGATGATTCTTCTTTTTCCGTGAAGTGCCGCGTGTTCCAGCGAAAAAGCCATGCTGGATAATGTCTTGCCGCCGCCAGTCGGCACGGTGAGTGAAAAGAAGCCGCCTTCCATTTTCGCGGCTTCAAGGCAGTCTGCAAGAATCTGCTGCCGGGCATCGTATACACCTTCATTGTAACTGCTCCGGGGCCTTTGGGTTTTGCCTTCCATGTGGGTATCAAATCTTTCGCGTAACTGCGCTATGGAAGAATAGCCTTCGCGTTCTTTGCTTTGTTCGGGATTCATGTGCCTTTCTGTGTCTAAGCGATCCGCATCAAGCAAGCATGAAAAGAGCATTCGTATAAAAAGCGATATATCAAGCCCTTTCGAGCTGAATTTCCAAGGCGGGTTTTTGGGGCGAATGTCGCCAAGTATATTTTTTAGCTCGCCATCTATGTCTTTTGTGCTGGCATTTTGTAAGCGAAAGGCCAGCGCCGCCTGCGAACCCGTATAATCCGCAAGCCCCGCGTGATGCCCCGCGATGCAGTATGACAAAAAACGCCCCGTGCCTTTGCCGAAAACCTCTTCTGCCAGTTTCGCCGCAGGGCCGGAGTGCTCAAGCCTTCCCGGTGTTTCAGATGCCGCTTCTTCCTCGTAGCCGGTTTTGCCGCGTATGTAAGCCTGCCACTGAGAAGTAGCCTTGCCAAAATCATGGAGTAGTCCCAGCGCGTATCCCCATTCGCCGGCATTAAATTCGCGCGCGAATTTTTCCGCAAGTTTTGCAGTTTCGCGCAAGTGATCTTCCAGCGGCTGTTCGTCCCATTGGCCGTCTGGCAGTTTCGCGGCGCGGGCGATGTATTCCATAAAATCCCCTCCCAATAAAATGTTTGCGAACAGCAGTTTTCAGCCCGGCAGCCGCAGCCTGAAGACCGAGCCTTCGCCGGCATGGCTTTCCGCCTCCGCAGTGCCGCCGTGCAACAGGGCTATGTGGCGGACAATCGAAAGCCCAAGGCCGGTACCCGCTTCGCGCTTCGCCCCGGCCCTTTGCCGCGAGCGATCCACTCGATAAAAACGCTCGAAGATTCGCATTAGTTGTTCGGCCGGAATGCCCGCGCCGTTATCTCTTACTTCGATGACAAGGCTTTCCTCTTTTTGAACAGCAATTCTACATTTACTCTTTTTGATTACCACTCCCCCTCAAATTTCTCACGTAAAGAGGCAAAAATTGCAAAGATAGGGGCAGAGTTGATAA
>WRKI01000288.1 GCA_009778155.1 Spirochaetota bacterium | reverse complement strand
GGCGATCCCGCTGTTTGCCCGGCAGCAGCGGCGGCAGCCCCCTGCGGGGCAGGCTGGTCTTGGGTGCAGCCGGCGGCCACAAGCCCTGCGGCCAGCGCGGCGGCCAAGGCAAGCCAGGGTTTGCGTTTCTTTTCCATAGATTGAATCCTCCTATCTTCCACTATACCCTGTTTACAAGCTGCCTGCAATAAGCCTCCAGATACTGCGTCAGACGGTTGCGCTTTTCGCCGATGCTGGCTTCGTAGAAAATGCCGCCGACTGTGAAACGCGCAAAGCCCCCGGCGGCGATCCCCTGAATAACGCTTTCCCGAATGTCGAGCTTGCCCTTTTCCACAACGGCCAACTGTTCGGCAATATCGGCCAGAACGCCCCCGGCAAAGTTGTCGCCGCAGCCCGTCGTGTCGCCGGCCCGCTCAGGGTGGTATACAAGCTCGCGCTCCACCTCATGGCAGACGGGCAGGTACGAGATTTTCGTCCCGGAAAAAACGCCCTTCTCTGCCGCAAAAGAAACCGTCTGCGCCCCGTCCGTTATAACCACCGCCTGCGTCCCCCGGCTGATAAACCAATGGATTGCGTCTTTGACGCTGGCCGCCCCCGTGGTTTTTAAGGCCTCGTTTTTAGAGGCAACCAGAACGTCGATAAAGGGGTAAGCGTCGTCTTTCGCGCCCAGTTTCCATTTTCTGCCCGGGGCGGCAAGCTCGCTGGGAAAGTCGTGAACCAAGTTTACAAAGGTAATCGCCCCTTTTTCCCGCGCCTGCTTCAGCAGCCCTGCAAGGTTTTCGTGGATTTTCGGGAGAATCGCCGTCCCGCCAAATGCGACAATGCTGGCGGAGAAAAAGTCCCCCGGCAAATCCTCTGGGCTGAAGTGCGCCGCCGCGCCCAGCATATTGATAAACGTGCGCTCCCCCCGGCCGCCGTCGTAGCGCCTGTCGGACAGAACATCTGTGAACGGCGAGGGATGCTCTTTTTGAACAAGACGGCAGGCCGAAAAAGGAATGCGTTTGATCGAGCTTTCGATAAAATCCGCGCTCTCATCGTTTCCCTTAACGCCGAAAAAGCTGATCTCCGCCCTCTTTCCCAAAACTTGGGCGGCGTGCGCCAGCGAAACCACCGAAGGCCCGCCCAAACCCCGCGAGCCGGGGGCGGGGGCTAGCTCGGCCAGAGCCTCTTGGTAGGGCTTGCCTAAAAAGCGTTCAAAGTCCTGCACAAAAACCAGTTTGCCGGGCGCAAGCCCCCCGTCCCCCTCTTTCTGGCTTAAAGCCCGCCTGAATGCCTGCGAAGAAAAATCGCAGTCTGCGTACAAGTTATCGACAAGACAGCAGCCCGTGCCGTGTACAGTTATCATCATCCCTCCTAGAAAGCGGTTGTCAAAATCCGCCGGTTTTTGTAGTATGAAGCGAGTGGCCAAATCGGCTCTCAAGCTGATTATAACATGAACGACACACTTAAAGAAGGCGTGCTGGCGCTAAGGCGCGGCGACAGCGACATTGACAGGCTGGCCGCCGGCCGCGATGATTTTATTCCGCTCTTGGAAGCTTACATTTCCCAAATCGAGCTTTTTAACCCGGCTTACGGTCTTGTCGGGACAAGCGACAGGCGCGAGCTGGTTGTAAAGCACATTTTGGATTCCCTTGCCCCGCTGGGGATTATCTACCGATTGCTGATTGGCGGCTCTGGTGCCGGGAGGCGGCAGGTTGCCGATGTTGGTTCGGGGGCTGGTTTGCCGGGGGTTCCCCTTGCGATTGCCTTGCCTGGGTGCGAGTTTACGCTTGTGGAGCGCATGGGGCGGCGGGCGGGTTTTTTATGGAACACGAAGGCGGCTCTTGGGCTTTCCAACGTTTCTATAGAAGAAAAAGAGGTGGAAAAAACCGCCTTGCGTTTCGACCTTGTTACTTTCCGCGCCTTCCAGCCTTTGGAGCCGAAGCTGCTGAAGGCGCTTTTCCGCATTTGCTCCCCCGGCGGCTGTCTTGCCGCCTACAAGGGGAAGGCCCAAAAAATAACGGAGGAAATGCAGCCGCTGGAAAAGCTCTGCGCCTCATGGCAAGCGACTCCATGCCCTGTCCCCTTTCTCGACGAGGAACGCCACCTTGTTACAATTCTGCCGGGGGTCTAGGGAAGCACTGATTAACTCGAAGCTAATCAGTGCTTCCCTCTGCATTTGCTCGTTTCACTGCGCAAAATGCGGGTAAGAACGATGATTCGGATTTCAATCCGCATCCTCGATGGGATTTAATCATCGTTTCCTTAGGGAAACGCTCACATGAAAATTGCTGTAGTGCCTTCTTCTCTTTCACTCGCCGGCAGTCTCCGGCGCGGGGTCTACCGGAACACGCAGGCGTTCAATCGAGAGAGCTTTGCCGCTGTCGTCAAGCTCAAGATACACCCCTTGGAGTTCCGGCCTTTCCCATGCGTCCTTTGTCCAGTCCGGGATGCCGCTTTTGTATTCGTTTATTCGCGACTCAATTTCGCAGCCGCCCACCGATTCAATCGACCCCGTGCGCCCTGCGTCGCTTATCACCGCAGTTCCGCCGGGCAAAACCGCCTCGTCGGCCGTCTGCACCTTCGTGTGCGAGCCGATCACGGCCGAGCAAAGGCCGCGGGCGGCATAAAAAAGCGTTTTTTTTTCGCCGTTGGCCTGGGCGTGAAAATCCACGATTATGTGCGGCGTTTCCCGCCCCAGTCGTTCCATCAAGGCCGGCAGCGCAGCGAAGGGGCTTGTCGCGTGAATTCGATTGAAGCCGCTTTGCCCCAGTAAA
Organism: Spirochaetota bacterium; assembly: GCA_009778155.1. Classification (GTDB taxonomy): domain Bacteria; phylum Spirochaetota; class Spirochaetia; order Treponematales; family Breznakiellaceae; genus WQXQ01. Next base: position 11,938 of record WRKI01000288.1, on the reverse strand, counting down.
ACCGCAACGGCCACTTTTTGCGAGCCGGCTCGGAAAACCCGCGCCCCGAAACCGGGAGCGTCGGGGTTAAGGTTGTCCGGGCGCAACACAAAGGGCATCTTTTCGATGTTGGCCGTCAAGTCCTTTTTGTAAAAGCAAAAATCGCCAAGGGTTATAACATTCGCGCCAAGCTTGTGAATGTAGCCGGCGTGGTTCAACCCCAGGCCGCCCCCGCCGGTAGCACCGTCGGCACAGACAATCATAAAATCCCAGGGGCGGCGTTTTCTCACCCCCCCCAAAGCTTTTTTGTAAGCGTAAATCCCCGCTTTTCCGACAAGCTCGGCAACATAGAGAATCTTCATTTTACAGTTCCGGCAGCCGCTGCGCCGACGGCTTTAACCCGGAAAGAACGCGCTCGAATTCGGCGGCCGCCCGGAAATCCTTAAGCTCCCTGCAAGCATCCCTCAAATTGTAAATCGCGTTGTAATAGTGGGGGGACAGGCTAACCGCTTCCTCGAAACAGCTTCGCGCGCTTTCAAAGTTGCCTTCGGTAAAATACAGAACCCCCAGATTGTTCCAGATTTTCGGGTCAAGATCGTTTCGCATAAGGGCGTTCTGGTAGCATTCCTCGGCCATTTCAAGGTCTTCGACCTCGTAATAGATAAGCCCCATAGAAAACCAGGCGTCGGCGATGTCCGGCTCTATGGCGACCGTTTGCAGAAAACTTTCCAGAGCCTCGTTGTAACTGCCGGTTTTGGATTGGGCGATGCCCAGATTAAGCCAGAGAAGAGGGTTTTCCGGCTCCATGACAAGCGCCTTTCTGAACAAGGGTATGGCCTCGTAAGGCCGGTTCGCCTCTGTCAAGGCGATCCCCGAATCATTTAAAAATCTTGCTGTTTCCATAAGTCCCCTAAGCCCCCTTCTATACAATATAGCGAAAATACCGCGCTTAAACAAGAAAAATCTGTCGCTTCGGCGGCGGCGGCGCGGTATTTTGCCATTGGTTTTCCTCTTTTTTCATTCTACTGCTCGCTTTGGGGTTTGCATAGGGGGGGTTCTACAGGCTCTTGCGCCTTCGTGTGAGTTTTTCCGAATTGTGCCTTTGTGTGAGCTTCTTCCGAATTGCGCCGCCGTCGTGAAACCTTCTCCAAACTCCCCTTGTAAAGCCGGGGATTTGCGTAATACAATTGTTTAGATGCGCAACACAAAAGGCGGGCTGTAATGGAATATCCCTTTATCGTCGGGACAGCCGGGCACATAGACCACGGAAAAACCTCGTTAGTAAAAGCCATGACGGGCGTGGACTGCGACCGCTTGGAAGAAGAAAAACGGCGGGGCATCACAATCGAACTTGGCTTCGCCCCCCTCAATCTGGCAAGCGGCAAAACCGTAAGCATAGTCGATGTCCCCGGCCACGAGCGTTTTATACGACAGATGGCGGCAGGAGCCGCCGGCATGGACGCGGCAATGCTCATAATCGCGGCAAGCGAAGGGGTCATGCCCCAAACCCGCGAGCACCTTGACATACTGAACCTGCTGGGCGTGCGATGCGGGCTGGTCGCCCTTACCAAGAAGGACTTGGTAGACGAAGAGACGCTGGAAATGGCAAAGGCCGAAGCCTTGGAACTGATACAGGGAAGCTGTCTTGCCGGCGCGGCCGTAATCCCCGTGTCGGCGGCAACCGGCGAAGGGCTGGGCGAAGTTTTGGCCGAGATTGAAAACCTTCTCGGCCGCACCCCGCCGCGCAAAGGCCTGGGCGCGTTTTTTCTTCCTATAGATCGGGTCTTCAGCAAAAAAGGATTCGGAAGCGTCATAACGGGAACGATTTTTCAGGGAAGCCTAGCGGAGGGGGAGGAGATCGAACTTTTACCGTCGGGGCTTACCGGCAAGGCGCGTTTTTTGCAGGCACACGGAGCGAAGGTTCCGGCGGTAAAAAGCGGGCAACGCGCGGCCGTAAACCTTTCGTCCATCACCCATGACAAAATTGAGCGGGGGGATGTCGCCTGCGCCAAGGGCGCGTTTATCCCCAGCGATTGCATGAGTGCCTGGGTCGAGATGCTGCCGGGCGCGCGCGGGGGGCTTGAGCACTGGCAGAGAGTGCGCCTGCACATAGGCACGGCCGATGTCGCCGCCCGTGTTTCGCTTTTGCGACTGGGGGCGGCGGAAAAAAGCAAGGGCTATCCAGCCGGCACAGGCGGGGCGATCCAGATTCTGCCAGAATCCAAAATAACGGCAATGGCCGGCCAGCACTTTATCATTCGTTTTTACAGCCCCCTTGTAACGATTGGGGGGGGGAGGGTTCTGCTTCCCAACGCCGTCCTTGCGCGTAACAAAACAGACCGCGCCGGCAAGTCCGAAGCTGCCGCCGCTCTGAACAGCGATTTTAACCCGGCGGCCTTTCTTGCCGCGCTGGTGCGAGATCGCGGCGTACTGAACGCGGCCGGGCTTTTTGAGCTTTCGCAGATGCAGAAAAACGACTTTGCCGAAACCTTAGAGACGTTGGCCGGCGAAGCGGAAAAGCGCGAAATTTTAGAGTTCGGCAAATCGCGTAACTTTATGTCGGCGGCCGCCCTTGGCGCGGTGGCGGCCTCCGCGCAAAAAACCTTGCAGAAATTCCACGCCCAGCATCCGGAGCTTGCCGGCCTTGACGGGGAAAAACTTCATGTGTCGCTGGACGCGGTAAACGCCGCCGGCAAGGTTTCCGCAGGCGACTTCAAAGAACTGCTGGGAATAATGGCGGCGAAAAAACTTATCGGGGCGGCGACAGTGCAGGGAAAAACCTTTTACAAGGCCGCCGGCTTTAGCCAATCGGCAGACACAAAGTTCGCAGGCCTTGTCGCAGGCGCAAGGGACGCGATAGAGGCCGCCGGCTTCAGCCTTTTGACCGAGGCCGAACTTGAAGCGAAAGCCGGCATTGCCGCCGCCGACACAAAGCGCGTGCTTGCCTATCTGCGGGAGCAGGACGATTTAAGGGTGATAAAAGAAGGCCTGTTGTTTTCCCGCCAAATGAGGGACAAACTGCTTGCCGTGTTAGCCGACATGAAAGAAGAGATAACGGTGGCAAGCTTGCGCGACTCCCTTGGCCTTTCAAGAAAATACACCCTGCCCATGCTGGAGTTTTTCGACTCGCAGGGTTTGACGCAACGGGACGGCGACAAGCGCGTTCTCGCAAAAAAATAACAGGAGGGGCGTTATGTGCAAATACACCAGAACCGGGAAGTACGATCAAAAATGGATCGAGGAAAACTGGATGGGGCCTAACCCCTTGCAGCTTTTGGAGGAATTGTGCGGCAACATGGAACTGTCGCCGGGCATGAAGGTTTTGGACATGGGCTGTGGAAAAGGCCTTACATCGGTTTTTCTTGCGAAAGAGTTTGGCGTAACGGTCTTTGCAAACGATTTGTGGATAGACCCTGCGGAAAACCTAAAACGTTTTGAGGCCGCCGGCGTGGCAGGCAGTGTTTTCCCCTTACGCGCCGAGGCACACGCGCTGCCCTACGCGAACGGTTTTTTCGATGCGGCAATTTCGATTGACAGCTACCATTATTACGGCGCGGATGAAATGTATTTTCCCTGCACCTTTTCCAAGTTGGTAAAACCCGGCGGCCAGTTCGGAATTGTAAGCCCAGGGCTTACACGCGAATACGAAAACGGATGCCCGCCGGCGCTTGAAGCTTTTTGGAGCGGCGAAATGTTTTCGCTCCACAGCGCGGCATGGTGGCGAAATTTATGGGAAAAAACAAAAATCGCCAAAATTACCGCCTGTTACAATATTCCCGAACCCAAAAAATTGTGGTATCCTTGGGCATATTGGTCAAGGGAAAACATGGGCATGGAGTTTGACGATGTCGCATTGTTGGATGCCGACACCGACGGCTCGCTTGCGCTGTTCGTGCTGGCCGCAAGAAAGCTGGGCACACCCGGTTAGATTTTTACGGAAGGAGCTTGAAGATGAGATTGAAAAAACATTTCGCTGCGCTGGTTTGTTTTGCCGCGCTGGTTTCCGCTTGCGGCGGCGGGCGGGAACAGCCGCCGGGAGATTCGGCCGCGGCTGTCGAGACAGTTGCCGGTGATCCGGCTGTCGAGACAGCGGACGGAACCGGCGCGGTAACCGTACAAATTATCGTAAACGAAAACGCCGTCTTTTCCCTGTCCGGTTACGCCGCCGACAGCCGGCACTACTTCCTGTTAGCCGACATTGCGAATGCGCTTGCCGGCACGCAGGCGCAGTTTGACTTCGGCTATGGGCAGGGCGGCTTCACAATAGACCGGGGCGTGCCTCTTTCCCCGGCACAGCCGGACACAAGCTCCGGCGAGGTAAGCCCTGCCGTGCGGCTTGTATCGACTGGCCTTGTCGCCGACCGGCTTACCGGCAGTTTCAACGTTCTGGACACTCCGCTTGGGGTGCATTTTGCCCTGGAAGACTTGGCCGGCTTTTTGGGGTTTAATATCGATCGCGGCGGCGCGGCCGGCCTTATTCGCATAGACACCGGCGAGCCGAACATCAGCTTGCAGGGGCGCGTCGCTGTGCAAAATTTTTTAAGCGAAAGAGCCACTCTGTTTACCCGCGACTGGGATGAAAATGTTCTTGCGGCAAGCGTGCCCTTATATATGCCGGACATAATGGCTCACTGGCCTTCGGGTTATCTTTACCCTGTAAGTTTTATCCTGCACGATTTTAACGGCACCGGCATTCCCGACATTCTTGTCCACTATGACGCGCCGCCTTGGGCGGTGTTTCACCGGTATGTTTTGTACACTTATGTCGACGGCGTGTATGTGCGCGGCGGCACTGTTTCCATGTGGGGCGAGTTTTTCCGCGATGCCCAGGGCAGGGTGTTTTCTTTCGAGGGGAGCCACCATGACGGCTGGGCTGAAGTGCGTCTGCTGTCGGTTGAAACCGGCGGCGCAACTTGGGAGCCGGTTATCTCGCACCCCTGGCCGCTTTGGGGCGCGGTATCGGACGACGAATTCGAGCGGCTGTCGGAAGAGTTCCAGCGGTTCTGGCAAGGCTGGAGTTTTTTCTCCCCAAGTTCCCCGTTTTCGCCTAACGAGCCGCTAACATCAATAAGGCCGCTTTCGGCTTTGCAAGGCGAGGTTCTTGCAGGGTTGCAAAACTGAATATGAAAATTAGCGCCGCACTGCGGCGGTATCTATGCACGGGCTGTTTGTTCGGGTTATAGTTAGGGTAAGCACACAGGAGGAGCGGATGCCGCTTGATTTTAAGAAGACGGAGAAAGAGTTTTATTTGCCCAAGGCTGTCCCGGCAATTATAGATGTGCCGCAGATGCTTTTTATCGCTATTGACGGCAAGGGCGACCCGAACTCAAGCGGGGAGTATGCCGCCGCTGTCGAAACTTTGTACGCTCTGGCTTACAGTATAAAAATGGGCAACAAGGCTGTTTTGGAATATGTCGTTCCTCCGCTGGAAGGTTTTTGGGGCGGCACTGGGGGGGCAAAAATCGATAAAAGCAAGTTCGAGTGGACTATGCTGATTCGCCAGCCGGACTTTGTAACGAATGATTTTTTTGAAGCGGCAAAAATCGCGCTCGCCCGGAAAAAGCCCGCAATGGACACCGCGAAAGCTCGTCTGGAAAAAATTACCGAAGGTTTGTGTGTCCAGGCTATGCACACGGGTTCTTACGACGATGAAGGCGCGACGATTGCTCTTATGGAGGGGCACGCAAGCGAAAAGGGTTTCTCGGTTGACTTTAGCCCGATCCGCCGACACCACGAGATTTATCTTAGCGACCCCCGCAAGACGGTGGCGGCCAAGCTAAAAACCGTGCTTCGACATCCGATAAAAAAGGCATGACAATGCGGGCTTTGGTCTGCCGCTATGCCGCCGACGTTTTTTTCAAATAGGGGCAATCTCCAAAAACCCCATCTGAGGTTTTTGGAGCTTGCCAAAAATCGATTTTTTTTTATTTTTTTTTCTCCCCGGCTAAAGCGTCCTGTATATGAGCGCCATAACATAGGTTATCTACGGGCTTTCCGTCGGGCAGCCCGTGGACGGCAATGCCAATCTATTTTTCAGGAGGGTTTATGAACAACCTCAACTCTATTCTTATCGAAGGCAATCTGGTGCGAGACCCCCAGATTCGCAGCACTCCCAAAGGCACGCAGGTTTGCACTTTAAGCCTGGCTTCCAACCGTTTTTACAAGCAGGGGGAAGGTTTTGAACAAGAGGTTTCCTTTTTTGATGTGGAAACTTGGGCAAAGCTTGCCGAAACTTGCTTTAACAACGGCCGCAAGGGCAGGGGTATCCGCGTGGTCGGCAGGCTGAAGCAAGACCGCTGGAACGACAGCGAAGGCAAGCCGCACTCCAGGGTTACTATTGTAGCCGAGCACGTCGAATTCCGCCCTGATTTCAAAAAGTCCGAAGGGCTTGAAGCGATTCACGCGCAAAAGGCCGCAAAGAAAACGGAAAAGCTGGAGGCTGTAACTTTTTAGGGTTTAGCCTGGCGGCCGCCGGCTGGGGTTCCTTCCCCGGCCGGCGGCGGTCTTGCTTTTTTGAAGCCTGGCTGTGGAACCGCTGATTAACTCGAGGCTAATCAGTGTTTCCTTAGCGGTTTTCTCTGAGCAACCTCCAAAAACCCCATCTGGGTTTTTGGAGGCTGCCTAAAGCCTTATCGCCAACGCGCCGCTTTTTGCATCCCGCTGACCCTTGGCGGAGGGGTTCAGCGGGACAAAGGCTCCGGCGGGAATTCTGTCGGTTTTGTGTTTTTCCCCTTTCAGCAAGAGCAAGCCCCAAGAGCTGCAGGCGTAGCGGCCGTGCAGGCCGTCCCCAAGCGGGAAACTGTCGGAAACAACCCTTGCGCCTACTTCGCCGCGCACGCCGCCGGGGGCCTTTGCCAAAAGGAAACTTAAAACAGCCCTTTCCTTGGGAAGCCGCGCCATAGCCGACAGACCGTGCAGTGCCTTTGGAGCGTCGGCAGTGTCGAAGGCGAAATGACACCAGCGCGTCTTTTCGCCGGACTGCGAAAAGCCGCCGGGCATGGGGCAGGCCTGCTCATGGGGGCACGGCGATGCCGGCAGGAAATCCCTCGCCAAAAGCTCCTCCCTAAGCAAGCTGACAAACTGCCCGCTGTTAGGTATGCCAGGCTCCACCGCCAGAATTGACGCGCCGGGAGCCGCAAGGCCGCAAAGTATGCGGGCGGCATTGGCCGCTTTTCTTTTCTGCCCCGCCGCGTCAAAGTGAGGGGTCTTGCCCTGAACCTCGTTAAAAACATTTACCGCGCAGACCAAGGCCGCCCCCTGCCCCCCGGCGGAATAGTTTTCAATGCCGCTTTTTACGGTTTTGATTTTCCAGCTTCCCGCGCCGCCGTCTTCGGAGCAAAGCGCGGCGAAAAACTTTTTCCCGGCTTCCAGCGCGGGGGCGCAAGAGTCAACACAGCGGAACTCAAGGGGAAGCCCCCTTAGTTCCGGCTTGGCGATCCACAGGGCGGCGGCCATTGTAAAGGGGCCGCAGCCTAAATCGATTACCGTGTCGCCCGCTTTAAGCGAAAGCTCGATGCCGCCAAGGAGCCGGCACAGGCGATAAATGTTCCAAGGCAAAAAGTAACGGAGGTATGCCGAAAGCAGGTTGGGGCGGCTAAGGTAGGAAAGACTGCGCTCGCCCCTTGCGCTTGTCAAAAGCCGCGAAAGCTCCTTTATGTCGAAGGCCAGCGAGGAGCGGAAACGCCCCGGCAAGGGGAAGGTTTTTTCTATTAAGACGGGCACCTTGTTTAAGGCCTGCCGCTGCTGTTTTTGCAAGTATGGAAAAAGAAACATTCGCTAAGGCCTTTATAGGCCAGGCCTTGGCAGGTTAAGAATTGTTTCAATGTCAAGGCCGGAAATTTCGCTTGCCGTCTCTGCGGGAAGGCCTTTTGCAAGAGCTTTTCTGGCGAGGTCTTCCATAGCGAGCCTTTTTTTGGCATGGTTCCTGCCGGCTTCAACGCCTTCGGATTTGGCCGCGCCCAGCGTTCTTTCGATTTCCCATTCGGTGTATATCATGTTTATTTACTTTGATGCCCATCTGCCGGCAGGTTAAGAATGGTTTCAATGTCAAAGCCGGTAAGCTTGCTTATAGCCTCCAAGGGAAGCCCTTCAGCAAGGGCTATTCTAGCGACGTTTTCCATAGCTTCGCTCCTGCCTTCGCTCCTGCCGATTTCTATGCCTCTGGCTTCGCCGATTTCTATGCCTCTGGCTTCGCCGATTTCCATGCCTTCGGCTTTCATCACGTTAAGCGCTTCTTCTTGGTTCCATTCCGTGAACAGCATACTTCTTACCTCCGAACTTTGTTTTTCCAGTAGCTCTTTCAATACGTCATTTTCTATGCAATAGTCTACCGCCGCGTCTATCGCCTCTTTCAAGGGCAGGGTTTTTTCGTACTCGCGGATTTTCCCAATGATTGTGCTGTAGCCGCGAAGCAATTTGCTTTTAGCCATCATCTCTGGATTGCGTCCGTCGTTGATGTTGTACACATGGACTTTAAGCTCTAGCGCCGGGAAGGAATTTGCCCAAGGCAAAAGCTCCGGCGACTTCGCGAAGAGGCTTGACAAGCTCAACTCTTTATAATCAACATATCTCGCCCCTAAAGAGGCGAGATATGTTGTTCTAGTAAGGTAATTAGTCTCAGGTTTAATACCCTTCAGGGTATTAAACCTTCGCTGCGAATCTGGGTACGGCTCCTTCCCGTTGTACAGGACGATGAAAACCGGCGCGGGGATCGTTATCGCGCCCCGGCGGTAGTAGTCTTCGCGTTTTAAGGCCTTTTCGTACAGGCGCACGACGTAGTACAGCATACGCATGGGTATGGTTTCGTTTACCGTGCTCTGGTGCTCGATAAGGACTATAAGCTCTTCGTCCACGGCAAAAGAGAGGTCGTTCAGCCGGTCCATGTAAAGGGCTTTTTTCAGCGTGGTCAACCTTATCTTTGCCGCCTTAGGCAGAGGCTTGCGGCTGACCGCGCCGTACAGTTCCCGCAATGCGGCCACATTGCCGAAGACTAAAGAGAAAAGGCTGTCCTTGTGTTTTCTGTTCGCTTTTTGACTCACGGTTTTATAATACCCGATTTGCCCCTCCCCGTCCAGTCCGCGACAAACGCATGAATGCTCGAGCTTCGGAATTTACTCCCATTTTAATCACACCAAGGCACGAAGGCACAAAGCACAGGCTAGAAAGCTCCGCGTACCTCTACCTTATCCCCTTTGTGAGCCTATAATGATTCAGGAAGAAGATGCCCAGCTATCATAATCCCTCTTAACCTTCGTGCCTTTGTGCCTTTGTGTGAGATACTTCCCCGGTTCGTGCCGTTCATGCGTTTGTCGTAGCTACTCCCAGCGCAGGAAAAAGCTGTCTGCCGGCATCGCCCCGCCGATTGCCGAGGGTGCGTAATCGTAAAACACCTGCAAGAGCGCCTCCAGCGAGGGGCGGGCATCCGTGGCGGGGATAAACACAAAGTTGCTCCTTGGGACTGACGCGCTTACAACCGGCGCGCTAAGACCCAGCCCGTGCCTTTCCACCAAGGCCCCGGCGGCGGCAGGATCGGAGTTGACCCATTCGATAGAAGCCCTTGCCGCAGAAAGAACCGCCGCCACTGCCGCCGGGTTCGCGTCGGCAAAGGCTCCGTCCACAACCAACAGCGTCATGGGGTAGTCCCGCTGGCCGCCGGCCGCCGCCCACAACTCTTGAATGTCGGCAACCTGCCTTAAATCGGGGCGGCCGGCAAGAGCCATGCTGGCAAAAGGCTCCGGCAACAGCGCCGTCGGGGTAAGACCGGCGATTAAGGTTTGGGCAAGCTCCGGCAAGGCTAACGCAAAGCCCAACGTAACATCCGTGCCGGCCTCAAGGCCGTGGTAGCTTAAAATGCGCCTAAAGACAAAGTCCGGGGTGGAACCCTGCCCGGCAACCTCCACGGTTCTGCCGCGCAGGTCGGCAACGGAGGCGACATCGGGGTCGGATGTAAGAAGGCTCAACATTCCCGTCCCTATGACGGCGGCAACTCGTATATCCCTGCCGGATGCGGCAATCCTGGCGGCCACATTCGGGGGCAGAACCCCGAAGTTTGCGCCGCCTGCGATAAAGCGCACGGCGATAAGGTCGAAATGCGCCAAAGCTTCCATTCTGACATTGAACCCGTCGATTTCAGGCGGCTCTTCAAAAAGCCGCGCCAAGCCCACGCCGGACGGCCCCCGCACGCTGTAAACGGTCAAATCGCTTATCCCCGGCTCCCCCCTCCCCCTGGCGTGCAGGCCGCCGCCGAAAATAAGGCCTAATGCCGCAAGCGCGGCTATCTTTCTCAATCCCGCTTTCATCTTTCCCCCTAGTATCGCTTCGCTTCGTCGGCGACGGTCGTGGAAGAGCCGTGCCCCGGAAAAACGGCAGTGCCGCCGTCCATCTTAAAAATGCGGATCAGGCTTTTTTTCAGCTCGCCCTCGTTCCCGCCGGGCAGGTCGGTGCGCCCCCAGCCGCAATGGAAAAGCGTGTCCCCCGTAAAAAGAACCGCTGCTTCTTTGTCCCAAAAGGCAAGACTGCCAGGCGTGTGCCCCGGCAGGTTCAATACGGTAAAATCGCCGAGTGTGTCGCCCTCGTTCAGCAGAATGTCGGCCTCTGGCATATCCTTCCAGTATTTGTCGATGTAGCTGGCGTTCCCGGCGGCGATTTTGAAGGCTTCCCTGTGTCGCTCGTATGAGGAGCCGCCAAGGTATTGGGCGTCGCCTGAGCCTATGGCAATTTGCGGCCTGCCGTCGCCTTTCCCGGCGCAGTACTCTTGGAAAAGATCGGGCAGTGCGGCTATATGGTCAAAGTGCCCGTGGGTGAGTAAAATGTATCGTGGGGCAAGACCCAGACGCTTTACGGCGGATATGATTTTGGGCGCGTCGCTGCCGGGATCGATGATCGCGCAGCCGTCGCCCATTTGGTAAATCCAGCAGTTTGTGGCGATTTCGCCGACGGAAATGCTGGTAACTTTTTTTTCGCTCATAGGGGAATTATACACTGAGGTTGCTGGAATTTACAATCATACTTACGCTGGTTTTGCTGTGGTACGCCATAGTCCCGCTTTTGGGGGCAATCTACAGCCGCAAAAAATGGAACCGTTTTAGGCAGGGTTTTGACAGACTGCGCCTTGCGCCCCAGCTTGACTACGGTCTTTACAGGCGGCTGGAAAAAGAGGGCGGCAGTTTCCGTTTTACCGGGGGCTTTGAATCGATAAGCGAGGGCGACACGCTCTGGATTCAGGCTGAAAATCTGATTATGCCGGTGTCGCTTGAGAACACAAGGTGCTGGCTTTTGCCCGCGAAAAAAAGCGTCATGGAAGAGGGGTTTTCCCCGGACGAAGAAGCCCCCCAGCTTATAAGATGGGATCATGCCTCGACGCTGGCCGACGGGGCGAAGGTTTTTGTCGGCGGCTCCGTAAGGTTTGCCGACAACAGGTGGCGTTTTGTCTCTTCCAAAGAAGACCCGCTCATTGTGATTTTTTACGACTGCCCGGACAAGGAACTGCCGGCAAGGGTAATGTCCGCCTGGCAAAGCCGCAGCGGTTACTGGAACGCCGCAACGCCGGTTTCCATAACGATAGGGGCTTTGGCTTTGATCTATTTTGCCTTTTCGTTTCTTGACAGCCCGGCTTTTCACCCGACTGTGGTTTTTTCGCTCTTTGCCGTTTTCGTGCCGCTTTTGCCAGTAATACCGCCTGGGCTTTTGTTTACGGTGATCTGCCGCCGGCTTATCTGGCAGGCGGGAAAGTTCAGAGCCTGCGGCGACATTGCCCGGCTGCCCCTGCGGGGTCTTGAGGCGGGGGGCAACTACGGCTTTCGCGTTTTTGACAGCCTGCCGGCCGAGGCACTGGAAAAAAACATCCCGCTGTTAACCCCCGAATCCCCCAAGGGAAAGGGCGCGTCAAAGTGGCACATTTTTGGAACTCTTGACGAGCCGCAACCTTGCGTGCAACCCAACGACCCCCCCCCCTGCCCCC
>WRKI01000287.1 GCA_009778155.1 Spirochaetota bacterium | reverse complement strand
CCAGATGGGGTTTTTGGAGGTTGCTCAGAGAAAACCGCTAACTCCTTATACTGCAGGCAGTTAGGAGTTTGCGGTTTTCTCTAAAGGGTACGAAAACATCTAAAAACTGAAGTTTTTAGATGTTGCCTTAAACAAAATTGCAAGGGGAATGGGAATAGGTTTTTATGGAAAAACAGTTTGCGCTCTTTAAGCTTGGAATAAAATACCTCTTACGCTACCGCCGGCGTTACGGCTTTCTCTTTGCCGCTTTGGTTTTTGGCTTTGCTGTTATCACTTTTATTACCACCACAAAAGACGGAATGTATGACAGCGTTTACTTTGCCGCGCAAGCGCATTATGCGGGGGACATCGTAGCGGTTGGCCACGAGTCCGGCTCCGGCATGAATATAAGCCACCTTTTGCAACAAAATGAAATAGACGCAATACTAAGAGCGGCGGAAGTTGCCGGGATCAACCCCGAACATATCGTTAAGCGGACGCTTTTAGGCTTTGAATGGAGCGTGATACATTTTAACGGCATTGCCGTAAGTTTAAGACACGTTGTCGGCAGCGATTGGGACAGCCAGGCATTTTTATTCGACAGAATGGCTTTTTACGGGGAGCCGGTATTCCCCGCCAGCGACAACAGTATTTTTGTTTCCGCGCCTGTAGCCCGGCACATGGGACTGCAAGTTGGGGACAGTCTTGTTTTGGAAGTTGATACAGTTTGGGGGCAACGAAACACGGGCGTATTTGTCGTTCATGGCCTTATCGACAACGCTTCTTTTTTTGCGTATCACAAAGTGTATGTTCCCAGAGTAACCCTTAACCGGCTGCTTCTGTTGGACGACAACGATAGCTCCACCATCGGTTTTTTCCTTGACAATCCCACACCTGCCAATGCCGAAAGAAACCGCCAGCTTCTTCAAAACGCGCTTTTGCAAGAAGCAGAGGCAGGAAACCTGTTGTTAGGCCCCTTGGTTCACAACCGGTATGAATTGGAAACAGAAATAAATCGATCGTGGAACGGCATAAAATTAATGCTGTATACATTGCCCGTATATTTGTCAGAAATCTCCGAGCTTTTGGGCGCAATGGATGCAATAACATATTTTCTTTATGCAATGATGCTTGTGATAATTTTTGCCAGCGCGGCAGTTACTTACAAGCTGATCCTGCACGAGCGGACAATGGAAATGGGAATCATGCGGGCGGTCGGTTTTTACGGCGGGGATTTACGCATGGTTTTATGGGTGGAAATTATTGTTTTAGCCTTAATTTCGCTAATTGTCGGATTTTTAGTATCACTGATTTTAAGCGGGATAGTTTCGCGCATTTCTTTTGCATGGTTTCCCAGCTTTGAAATATTTATGAGAGACGGCCGGCTGTTGCCTTTGTATACTGCGGGCAGGCTGTTATTCAACTCAGGTTTGGCGTTTGCCGTTCTTGTGCTTGCAACACTGGTTCCGTCTTTCCGGGTATCGACAAAAAAACTAACAGGACTATTATCAGGAGAACCTTTATGACAGGAAAAAATCGTATTTCAAAAGTGGCAACGTTTGCTTTTATAATGATGATCGTTGCCAACGGCTTATCGGCAATGACGGATCAGGAATTACTGGCCAGGGTCGATTCCCTTGTTAGCTTTCCCGACACTGATTTTTCTGCCGAATACACAATCATTCAGGAACGTCCGGGGCAAGCTCGCGTAACAACCGTTGCAGGTGTCTTCCGCCGCGATGCCTTGGATACCTATGTCGTTGTCGTCATGCAGCCGCTGGCAAGCAGGGGGCAGGGCTACCTAAAAGAGAGCGGCACTCTGTGGTTTTTCGATCCGCAGAGCAATCGTTTTAACAGCACCTCCAGCGCGGATGTTTTTCAGAATACAAACATCCGAAACTCGGACTTTACGCGCTCCACTTTGGCGCAGGACTACCGGGTTGTTTCCGGCGAATATGTAATGCTGGGGCGTTTTAGGGCAAGACTTTTAACACTCGAAGCCGTGCACAACAATGTAACCTACCCCAGAATGAGGGTGTGGATTAACGAACAGGGGCTTTTGTTAAAAACCGAAGAGATGAGCCTTTCCGGCCAGCTTTTGCGGACAACCCTAATCCCGGACTACTACAACATTGGCGGCCGCTTTGTTCCAAGACAATTGATGTTCATCGATGCGCTTAGAGGGGCTGTTGTTGGCGGAAACTTTGTCAACGAAAGAACCCTTGTTACGGTTGCAAGACCTTCTTTTGCAAACCTTGCCGATTCTGTTTTTTCCAGGGCCTTTTTGGAGAACGTTAATAGATGAGGCTTCTGTTAAGCGTTATTTTCTCGCTATCGCTTGCGCTTGCTTCTCTGTTTTTTGTGCCTGCAATTGCGGCACAAGATGCAGAGCCGGGTGCGGCGGATTCTTGGGATGATTTTTTCGATTGGGATATTGACGCTATTTTTGGCGGGGATGCCGATGCCCCCATCTACATCGAAATAGAAGATGCCGATGTTTCCCCCGTGTTGGCCTTGATACGGCGACCCGGCGTAACCTTTGAAGCAGCCTTTGATTTTCGACTAGGCACAGCCCCCGGTTGGAGCGAAGCCCCTTGGTTCAGCTCGGAAGACAGGTCGTTCACTTGGGCGCCCGGCTTCCGAATGAGGAGCGACTTTGCTTTGGACGCGCAGTTGTCCGAATGGTTCCGTGTAAGGACTTCCTTTTATTTCACAGTCCCGCACTTCAGCCTTTCCTTGAACGAATTTTTCTTAGACTACAACCTGCAAGATCAGGTTTTTTTCCGCGCCGGGAAATCCGACATCGCATGGGGCATTTCGCCTAACTTTGCTTTTTCCAACCTTGTCGCAAGGGTTCCCGCCCCAAGATACGACGACCCTTTCCGCCATGCGGGCAGCCCCTATATCATGAGAGCCGACATTCCAATCGGCGTTGGCGGCATTCAGCTTTTGGCCTTGACAAGAGTCAATTTGCTTGACGGCATTTACCCGGGGCGGCGCGATATTGCCTACGGGGGCAGGTATAATCTGGCACTCCCTTTGGCCGACTTTGAGTTGGGGGCTTTTCACCAAGAGGGAATGCCCGTCCGGGGCATCTTTTCTATAAATACAACGATTCTAAATACCGAATTTTATAGTGAATGGTTGCTTGCCGTAGACCCCGATAGCAGTTGGGAAACAAGCATGGCCTTTAACATTGGCTTTGTCCGGGGCCTGTTTGACAATCGGCTGTTTCTGAACGGGGAACTGTTTTACAATGCCGAATCAAACGCCTATTGGTTCCGCGAAGAGACCGCTATCCGCGATGCGGAGGTTGCTCCCTTTGTGGAAGGCTTGAATACGGCGGCGAATATATTGTATAGTTTAGGTGGTAGGGGGAATCCGCGTGTTTTTCTGCAAATGTTCTATGCGCCACTGCAAAATACAGCCCAGCTTGTTCCGGGCTTTATCTTGAACCCTTTTCCTCATGCCGAGCTGATTTTTGCATTGCCTATGGCTCTTGGCCGCAGGGACGGCCATTACTATAGGAACCCGATAGATGTTGGCGATTTGAATCGCCCGTTCAGCATATCGTTAATGCTTTCCATAAGGGGAAGCATTCAGGTTGCACAATTTTTTTAAGGAGTTAATGATTGGCGCAAGCCGGTCAAACAATAGGGGAGAAAAATGTACAAAAAATACTTGTTTTTATCTGCTGTTTTTGCGGTAACCTTTCTGCTGTTTCCGCTTTTTATGTCGTCGCAACCCGTAACCCAACCCGAAGCCGGGCTTACGGGGGAACCCGCTAGGCAAGTTGCCGAGCATCCGGTACTCGATTTTAATATACCGCCCCTGTTGATGCCTTACATGGAGACTGCCCCGGAGCTTAGGTCTAGAGCCGCTGTCATGATCGACGTTGAAACCGGCACAGTGATTTTTGCAGAAAACCCGCACATGGAGATTCCCCCGGCATCTCTTACCAAGCTCATGACGATGCACCTTGTAAAAAGGGCTGTCGCCGACGGCCATTTTTCGCTGGACGATGTTGTTCCCTTTGGGGAGGAAAGCTGGGCAGAAAACCAGCCGCCGCGCTCAAGTTTAATGTTTTTGGGGCCGGGGCAAGTCGTAACAATGCGCGAAATAATGATCGGCTTGGCGGTTCCCTCCGGCAACGATGCGGCTGTAGCGGCGGCGGTTCATGTATCCTCCACCGTCGAAGATTTTGTTCACGAAATGAATCTGGAGGCGCAGCGCATGGGGCTTAGTAGCACCCGCTTTGTCGAGCCTTCCGGCGTTTCGCCTTACAACATGACCACGGCCGCAGACTTTGCCGCTTTTAGCCGTGAATACGTTAGGCTTCACCCGCAAAGCCTTACCGACTTCCACTCCATACGAAACTTTGCATTTCCCACGGCAAGCCATATGCTGCCGGGCTATCATCCCCGTGTTATCGTGCAAAACAACAACAACACGCTTTTGCGCCTGTTCCCCGGCACAGACGGCCTTAAAACAGGTTTTATCGGTGCCTCTGGCTTTAACATTGCTCTAACGGCCGAGCGGGATCACACGCGCTTTGTTACCGTCATTTTGGGCGCGCCAGCCGTAGCCGGCGGGGCTAGAATTCGAGAGGCCGACGGCAACGATCTTTTCGGTTGGGCTTTTGAGAATTTTAGAACAGTCCGCCCCTTTATCGAAAACATTGAACCTGTACGGCTTTGGAAAGGCTCCGACGATAATGCACGGCTTGTAGCCGCCGGCTCGAAAAGTTTTACATCGCCAGTTAGCCGCTCTAACTCGCTTTGGTACTATGTCGAGCTAAACGGCCCCTTGGTAGCCCCCGTTCCCGCTGGATACCATGCCGGCTACCTTGTCCTAATCGACAGCATTGGCGAAGTAAACCGAGTGCCGCTCGTAACTGCCGAAGCCCACGATAGCGGCTCCGCTTTTAGACGCTTCTGGCACAGCATAAGACTGGCCTTTGAAAGATAGGGTGTATCCGGGAACAACTCTATTGAAGATAGAGTTGTTCCCGGAAAATTTAATTTTTTTTCAGCCACGCTAAAGCAGGCCGCATCTACGCGCCATATAATCATTATGAAAAAAATAAAAACTCGATTTGCATGGCAACTTGCCATGCAACTTGCTCGGCAATTTGCCCGGCAAACAATCTCCGTGGCCGCAATGGTTGCGATTCTGGCTCTTGCGCTTTATGGCTGTCTTGCCTTTAGCTCAAGCGATTCTGGCTTTTTAGACGGCTTTTACGAAGGCTACGCCCGTGGCTACAGGGGCTTTATCCATGTGCAGGTTCGCATGGAAGGGGGGCGCATTGCGGAAATCGAACTAGTTTCCAGCGACGAAGACCCTTTCATGGGCGGCGAGGCGATAGAAGAGCTTTTGGACTTGGTTGTCGCATACAACACCACAAACCTTGATGCAGTTGCCGGCGCAACCGTATCGAGCATGGGCTTTCTACAAGCCGTAGAGAATGCTATACTGAACAGAGGGCGACCCTAAAAAGGGCGGCCAGACCTTACCAGAACAACAGCCCCGCCAGCCGGCGAGGTTGTTGTTAAAAAGGACGCGTGTATGATATATGCAAATTACGCCGCAACAACACCGGCACTGTCAAAGGCTGTTATCGAACAGATTCGCATCTATTTGGAAGGAGTGCACCTTAACGCCGGGCGAAACTTTGAAGGCTTGCAAGCAGGGGCAATCGCACTGCGGGCACGCCGGGCTGTCGCGAAACTTTTTAATGCAGGCGACCCATTAAGAGTGATACTCACCAGCGGGGCGACCGCTTCAATGAACATGGCGATAAACGGCCTTGTAAGGCAGGGGTGCCATGTTCTTGCTACAAGCATAGAACATAACGCCGTCGCCCGGCCACTCCATGCGCTTCATCAAAACAAAGTTATCGAACTTCAATGGCTAAAATGCAATAGCGACGGATCGCTTGACCCGCAAGAAGTTCGCCGGGCAATTAAAAAAAACACAAGACTGCTTGTTATGTCCCATGCGTCTAACGTGTTGGGAACAATACTGCCCGTAGAAGAATGTATGAAAATTGCCCGCGAACACGACATAATGACAATTGTTGACACAGCACAAACAGCAGGCGTATTGCCTTGGACAACCGGGGATTTATGCGATGTTATTGTGTTTACAGGCCACAAAGGGCTTGGCGCACTTGCTGGCACCGGCGGCTTTGTTCTTAATGAACGTGCCGCCGGCGAAATGCGCCCGTGGGCAATGGGGGGAACCGGCAGCGCATCGCACTCCCTTGATATGCCGGACTTTCTGCCAGACAAATTTGAACCCGGCACCGGGAACTCTTTGGGGATGTTAAGCCTTGCAACATCGGTAGAAGAAATTCTACTTGCAGGGATTGAAAACAAACGAGCGAAAGATATTTCATGCACAGAACATTTTATGGCAGGGCTTGCTAACATAAAAAATGTTACGGCCTACGGAGTCTCCGAACCTACACGCCGGGTTGCACTTGTTTCAATTGCCGTGCATGGGTACGATGCCGCAGATGTTTCTAAGCGCTTGTTCGAGAAACACGGCATTGTTACCCGGAGCGGCCTGCATTGCTCGCCGCTGGCGCACAAAACTGCGGGAACATTTCCGGGGGGAACCGTGCGTTTTAGCTTTGGCGGCGGAACAACGGAAGCGCAGATTGACACCATGCTGGAAGCTGTAGCAGAATTGGACATATAGGCGGCAATCATGAAGATTGAAAACAAACAGCGATTGGAATTCCTTAAAAGCAAACTAAAGCAAAAGTTGTGGCAAGAAGAAGTGCAAGCCGTCCGCCGGCGTTTTATCGATGAAATCGCTAACTTTGACCTGTATTTTGAATTTGTTAGCGAGATCGAATGCGAAAAGATAGATAACTTTGTAAACAGCCTGCCGTTTGCCGCGCCGGGGCGTATCGATATGTCATGTTTCGCTGAAAAATCAAGCTACGCAATGCTAACAGACCTGCCTTGCCAAAGCGAGATTTTCTTTTGCGTGTGTTTAACCGGCGGTGAAATTACAATAAACCTTTACACAAAAGGCAAACTGGAAAACCTAGCGAAAACCTATGACGACTGGTATTGCATAAGCCCGTATTTGCTGTTTGTTTCAATAAATTTAGACAAAATAATTTTTGCCGATGATAACGGGGAAATAACTTCCGCACAAATTTTAAGCGACAAGAAACCCATGCCGGGAATTGGGATTTTGAATAGGACAAAGGATTAGACTTTATGCCTTCACAAATTTTGCACACAATTTTTGGCAAGAATTTAATTGCTGGATTGCAAAAACGGCTGGAAAAAGACAAAGTGCCGCCGGCGCAAAAAACTCTTGAAAACATAACTTGCGAGCATGGAAAAATCCTCGCGCTTGGATGCCAGGGGGCGGATATTTTTTACCACAGCCAGCGACAAAGGCCGGTAGCAATCAGTTACGGATCGCTTTTGCACCGTAGAGATTTCGGCAACTTTGCCGCAGCGTTACTCGAAACAGCTCTGCCTTACCCGCCGCTTGCGGCCTATGCCTTGGGGTTTGCAAGCCATGCAATTTTAGACCGGCATTGCCATCCGTATATTATTTACAAAGCCGGCAAAAAATATCACGCCTTTTTTGAGCGCATAATCGATGTATTTATGTTAAAAAAGCTGGAACTTCAGGAAGTACAATCCTGGGATCAAGAGGGAATACTTGGCGAAGTATGCGAAAACCCGCCTGCCGGCCTAAAAGAACTTTTGGTAGAAACAATGGCGCGGGCTTTCCCGGAAAAAGTCAATGCAGACCCTAAACTGTTGCGGCGAATCGAAAACGCCTTTGCCGATGCCGCAAGGTTTTACCGAATGTCGGCTCCGGCAAAAACCACGGCCAAACAAACAAATGCGTTAAGCACCCGCGCCTTGATGTATGTCTTCCCCGAAAACCTTCCCGGAGACATCGATTTTTTGAACCAACAGAAAACCCCCTGGCGTTATCCCTATCTTCCCCCCGCGCTTGATCAAGCTCCCAAAGACGATTGTCGCTCTTTCATGGAAATCTACAACGAAGCGCTTGAAGCGGCGATAAACATTCTTGCCCCATGTATAAGCGAATATTTTCAGTCGGGAAAATTCCCTGTAACCGAAACCGCCGGCAAGCTTGGTAACACAAGCCTTTCGATACAGGACGAACACGGGAAACCATGCCAGTCCAACCTCCACGGATTTTTACCCCTTGAAGAGGTTTTGGCGCAACAGGCCGAAATGCGCGGGATGAAGCTTCACGGGGCGAAGTTATGCGAGAATTAGCCCCTTGACAAGGTTCGCGGAGAGGAAGTATGCTTAAAGTGGGTGTTTCTATAGCCAGCATTCATGCTGACCATTAAAAATCCCATGCTTGCAAAAAATATTTGTTTAGTGCAAGTAATATATAGGAGATAATCGCATGATAAACCAAAATATGCTAATAGAGGAAATAAAAAGCCTGCCCGATGACATTGTTTCGCAGGTGTATGACCATATTGTTTTTTTGAAAACTCAAAACAAAAGGGCAAAAAAACAAGATGCGCCACTTGCAAACGAAGAAGCTTTTATGCAAGCTAAAGTCAAGCAACAGCAGGAAGCTTTTGATGAATTTTTTCAAACTGTTTCATCCGCTGAACCTTTGCGCGAAGAATTTGACGAAGCTATAAGCCAAGGCGTTAGCATCCGTAGGGAAACAAACGATGCTAATTATTGTAAACTACAACCTTTTTTCCGTCGTATTCAAGAACGGTGCGGCGCAGGCAAACGGGGCAAAGAACCTCGACCGTGGCCGCTTCCCTAAGCAAATTGAAAGAGATTTTGTTGGTAACTTTTCGGCAAGCTGGGCAGTAAATCGAACATAAACGCCCGGTGTTTTCAATAACATTTTCACTCATCGGTTTGTCTCCTCTCTCCCGCTTTCGCTTTTTGTATCGCGGTAAACATCCGCACTGCTTCTTTTAACTCATGGCGGTAATAGCCGCAAATGACGGAAACCATATCGGCGTTTATTTTTCGCTTGGCAAATGTTACCAGCTCTTTTGGCATTCCCGGATACAGCCTGATATAGTCTTCGCGTTGCGCGTAATACGCCTCGGCAATGCTCCCTGTGATTGCGGCTAGGGTGTCGCTGTCGCCGCCGATGGAGATGGCGCATTGTACGGCGTGGCTAAAATCGCGGCTTTCCAAAAAAGCGGTTATGGCTTGGGGAACCGTCCCTTGGCAAGTTTCGTCAAACTGGTAGGCAGGCCGTATGTCCGCAAGACTGCGGCTCAGATCGTAGCCGAATTCTTTTTCGATGTGCGCCTTGATTTCTTCTTTTTCGTCGCCGTTACGCGCAAGGAAAATCGCCGCCGCCGTGGCCTTTGCGCCTTTGATGCCTTCCGGGTGGTTGTGGGTGCAGGCCGCCGATTTTTCCGCCTCGGATAGGGTTTCTTCGAGGCTGTCGAAAGCCCACCCCACGGGGCTTACGCGCATCGCCGCGCCGTTGCCGAAACTGTTGTAAGGCCGGGGATTGTCCGATGAAAACCAAACGCGGAAACTTGCGCCGTAGCTTTCTTTGGGGTAGGCGCGCGCCCATTTGAGTATGGCTTTTTCGTAGTCCCGGTCGCCAAAGGCCGCTTCCGCAACGGCTACTGTAAGGACGGTGTCGTCGGTGTAGAAACAGGCGGGGTTTGCCAAGTCTATGGTTTCGGGGCGGTCTGTTTTGCGGTTATCGAATTCGTAGATGCTGCCGCAAATGTCGCCGATGATTGCGCCTAACATTGCGATCAAAAATGGTCTTTAAGGGCAACCAACTTAATGCCCATATCTTCATACATTTTTTCGGGATCGGCTCGGTTGTTTTTTTGCAGTTTGATGTCTTCCGTCCTTAATATCCATACCGTTTCCAGTTTTTCCAGTATTTTGGAAACCTCGTCTTTTGACTTTGCTTTTCTGCATTCGTTAAGCAAATCGGTTACTGGCCATATATGCTCCAAAATGAATGTTTTTCTGTCTTTATCAAATTTCTTTTGATTTGACCATGTCATTTTTGTTAAATCGATCCCCATTTCTTCCTTAGCTTTTTTGACGGCTTCCTCCGACGCTCTTTTGGGAAGATTGATGTTGTCGAAACCTCTCAACGTGTGCCTTGCGCCCGTATGGGAAAACTTGAATTCGGGGTTGCGGCGGGTTAAAAAATAAATAACTTCCGCCAATTCTTCTCTTTCAGAAACTGTGCTCATGTTTGCTCCTATAGTTTTATTCCGTATTGCCGCCGTTCAGGGCGGCCGTTAAATTTCCACTCCGCTTTGATGTTGCGAAAAACAACACCAAAGCGGAGGCTTTTGTTACTTGGGTTTGTACGCTTTGCATGACCCGGCCGGTGGCTCTTTTCCAAGTTTTGAATTGTTTGTAAAAGCCCCGTTGTCCGTGCAATTATGAGGATAGTTATTGTTAGACTTTAACTCATAAAACTTGCAAGCTCCTTGTTCAATGATAAAACAATGTTCAACGAACATTTTCTTTACACCTTCGTTCCGCATTCCGCGCAGAATTTCGCCCCGCTTGCCAGAACCGCGCCGCAATCGGGGCAGGCCGCCTCTTGCTTCTGCCCGCAGCCGGGGCAAAATTTGGCAGTGGCCGACAATGCGTGGCCGCAACTGGCGCAAGCTCGCCCAGCCCCCGCCGCACCCTCGGCCTTCGCCGCGCTCGCTTGGTTTGGCGCGGGCTTTGCCGGTGCGGGCTTGGGCGCTTCGATCTTCTCCCGGTCCTTCTTGTCTTCTATCGCAAGCGTTGCTGTTTCCTTCGTCATGCGGGTAATATCCGCTTCCGACAAACCAGACGAATTTTCTATGCGGATTTTCTGCTCCTTGCCCGTGCCCAAGTCTTTCGCCGATACGTGGACAATACCGTTGGCATCAATGTCGAAAGTTACCTCGATTTGGGGCGCGCCTTTGGGAGCGGCCGGGATGCCGACAAGTTCGAAGCGGCCAAGCAAACGGTTTTCCGCCGCCTTTTCTTTTTCGCCCTGATAAACTTGAATCGATACCGCCGACTGGTTGTCCGCCGCGGTGGAAAAAATCATGCTGGGCCTTGTGGGGATTGTCGTGTTTTTTTTGACAAGAGGGGTCATCACGCCGCCGAGGGTTTCTATGCCAAGCGAAAAGGGCGTTACGTCCAAAAGAAGCACGTCCTTAACGCCGCCGCCCAATATGCCGCCCTGAATGGCCGCGCCCAGCGCGATGGCTTCGTCGGGGTTTACGCCCTTGTTGGGTTCTTTTTTGAAAATCTCCTTGACGTGCCGGCGGACGGCGGGGATGCGTGTGGAGCCGCCGGCAAGGATCACTTCGTCTATTTGTTCGGGCTTAAGCTGCGCGTCGGCAAGGGCCTGCTTGCAGGAATCGCCTGAGCGTTTTAACAGGTCGGCGATGAGCGACTCGAAGGTCGGGCGGTCGATGCTTCGCTGTAAATGTTTGGGGCCGCTGTGATCCGCCGTTATGAAGGGCAAATTTATGTCGGTGCTTTGCATGGAGGAAAGTTCCAGCTTGGCTTTTTCGGCGGCTTCGCGCAGGCGTTGCAGGGCCATGCGGTCTTGCCCCAGGTCTATGCCCGTTTCCGCTTTGAAGCCCTCGATGAGCCACTCCAGGATTTTAAGATCGAAGCTGTCGCCGCCCAGATGCGTGTCGCCGTTGGTGGATTTTACTTCAAAAACCCCGTTGCCCAGTTCCAGAATTGAAATGTCGAAAGTGCCGCCGCCCAGATCGTAAACGGCGACGATTTTCTCCTTGTCTTTGTCTTTAAAGCCGAAAGCCAGCGAAGCGGCCGTAGGTTCGTTGATAATGCGCATAACGTCCAGCCCGGCGATTGCGCCTGCGTCTTTGGTGGCCTGGCGTTGCGCGTCGTTGAAGTAGGCGGGAACGGTGATGACGGCCTTTGTTACGGTTTCGCCCAGATAATCTTCGGCGGCCTGTTTCATTTTTTGGAGGATGAAGGCGGAAAGCTCCTGGGGAGTGTAAGCCTTGCCGCCGATTTCCACGCCGACGCCGCCTGAGCGTTCCGTTACGCGATACGGCACGCGGGTCATCTCGCCGGTAACTTCGCCGTAACGCCGCCCCATGAAGCGTTTTATGGAGAAAACGGTGTTTTCTGGGTTGGTGATCATTTGGTTTTTGGCCGGCGCGCCGACGAGCCGCTCGCCTTTTGCGGTAAAGCCCACGATTGACGGCGTTGTGCGCGTGCCTTCAAAGCTGGGGATGACGACGGCCTCGCCGTCTTCCAGCACGGCCACGCATGAATTTGTGGTTCCCAGGTCTATGCCGATAACTTTGTTGGACAGTGGGAGTTGGGATTGGGGCGCGGCGTTTGCGGCGGAGCCGCTTTGGGCGTTTTGCAGGGCGGCTTCTACTGCCGTTTTAAGATTGTCCGGCACGTATTCAATTGCCTTGCTATTCTGCTGAACCGCTGCAAGGCACATTTCCACGGTTTTCAGATGATCAGGCACAAATTTCAATGCCCTGCCAACATTCTGCACCGCCGCAAGGTACATTTCCGCCGTTTTTAGATTATCGGGTGTGTAATTTAGTGCATATCCATTCTGTTGAACCGCCGCACGGCAGACATCCGCTGTTTTCATATTGTCAGGCACAATTTCAAGCGTAAGACCATCTTTCTGAATCGCCGCAAGGCACATTTCCACAGTTTTCTTATTGTCAGGTATGTGTTTTAGCGCACCCGCATCTTGTTGAATTGCCGCAAGGCAGGTATCCCTGGTTTTTAGATTGTCAGGCACATATTGAAGCGCATTGCCTGACAGCTTAACCGCCGCAAGATAAAATCCTGATGTTTTCAGATTGTCAGGCACGTATTGAAGCGCAGCGCCTGACTGCTTAATCGCCGCAAGACAGATTTCTTCGGTTTTAAGGTTGTCAGGCACATATTGGAGCAACATACCCCACTTATGCATCACCGCAAGGCACATTTCTTCGGTTTTAAGATTGTCAGGTATGTATTCGAGCGCTCTGTAATTTTCCTTAATTACCGCAAAGCAGAATTCTGTAGTTCTCCATTGTTCAGGAATTTGCAAGAAATCAGACGGATTTTTACGCACAAAATTCATGGCATCTTCTTCGGATTTGATTTCACCGTCGTCATCGCCGTCACTGCCGCCTTGCAGTGCTTTCTCCACCTTGCGTTTAAGTACATCAGGTACATGATCCATTGCATATTTATCATTTTTAACCGCTGCAAGGCAGACTTCCATTGTTTTCATATCATTAGGCACGTAGTCAAGCATAGGGCTTTTCTGAACTGCGGCAAGGCAAATTGCTTCAGTTCTCAAATGCTTAGGCACATATTCAAGTGCATAACCATCATTCTGAACTGCAGCAAGACAGATTGCTTCAGTTTTCAAATGCTTAGGCACATATTCAAGTGAACAACCATCATCCTGAACTACAGCAAGGAGGATTTCTTCTGTTTGCATATGCCCAGGCACATATTCAAGCGCAGAGCTACTAAGCTGAACTGCAGCAAGGCAGATTTCTTCTGTTTTTAAATCTTCAGGCACGAATTCAAGTACATACCCAGCCTCTTGTACCGCCAAAAGGCACATTTCCTCGGTTTTCAGATTGTCGGGCACGAATTCAAGCATCCTGCCACCGTGTTCCTTTATTGCAGTAAGAGCTTCTTCTTCCGTTTTTATTTCATCATCATCATTTTTCTTCATATCTCGCTCCCATTCATCATTAGTTATAGGCGGACTGGTTAGGCCGCGCCCTTCTTCCATGACTATTCCATAACGCGCAAGGATTGCTTTATTGCCTTCTTTTTCCGGCAATAAATTGAATGGATTCACATCAGTAGCAAGCAGCTTATTGACCGCCTCTACAAGGGATAAGGGAACATATTCAAGTGCTGCCTCTTTATCGAATTTCATAGCGCCTAAACAAACCGCTATTGTTCTGTACTCTTCGTCAGCTCTGCTAAGAAGGTGTCCCATTGTTACATCCTCACACATTAAGCCAACCTGATATGCCCATTCTTCGTCTATGTAATCATCATCTGCAGCATGCTCTATGCCAAGCCAATCATTAAGGCGGTCATGGATATTTTTTCCATCCCCCATTGAATATTCTGCATTTTCAGCAACCCTGCCATTTTCCACAATAGTGTAGCCGCAGTGATTTGAATTATCAAAAGAACTCACTCCCCGTTTTAACTCAAAAAAGAATTTTATTGGTTTTCCAGAGGCTTCGTTAAATTCTTTTGTTAAGGACAAAAAAGGCTTATAATAAACATCCCTTGTTTCTTCTATATAAAAGAACATAGGCAATTCATCAGTCCTGCACTCAACATAGTCTGCTGATAATTCCTGAACAACGCGCCCACGGAAGGCGTCAATAGCTTCTTCCCCTCCATTGCAGTGTAATGAAAAACTGTAACTAAAACTTGCCATAATTCAAACTCCTTTCAAATTGTACCCGCCCGCAAGAGCTGGGGTATAAAAAACCCGGCATTGCCCTAGAAAGAGCAATGCGGTTAAACGTGAGAAAAAATGTAAAAATTTGTGAATTTACGCTGTCAGGTACTTGACAAAGTGAAACAAGCGCCCATAATTTTATTGCGTATTGCGTATTGCGTATTGCGTATTGCGTATTGCGTATTGCGTATTGCGTATTGCGTATTGCGTATTGCGTATTGCGTATTGCGTATTGC
>WRKI01000286.1 GCA_009778155.1 Spirochaetota bacterium | reverse complement strand
GGGGGGGGTAAGTCATTGATGCACAACGACATACGAGTTTTTCAATTGTCTTTTGCGCAAAACGCACTGTTCTACCTCCTTCCCCTTTTTTCTGCCGAAAAGCCACCCCCCGGCAGTCTTTGGCCGCAAACTACAGCCGTAATTCGCCCCCGGCCAAGGCTAGCAAGGGGCACATGGTTAAAATTATAGCTTTTTTTCGAGAAAAAGTCAATAGGCCGGGACGCATTACCCCGATTTTTTCCCCGCAAAAATCGATTTGCGGACTTTTATCGCTCATTCTGGATTTGGTTCATCGCTTTGCGTAGGTCGCCGCCTACCTTCTGCCAGTCCCCGGCAAGGGCTTTCGCGTCGCGCTCAAAACCGCCGGAAAAATCCGGAAATTCAAATGTCCGGCCGGAAAGGTCAAAAACAGAAGCGAAGCCTTTCAGAAAGGCTTCGATGTTTTGCTTTGTTGCTTCATTTTTCATAAATAAAATCCCCCTTTGCTAGTATTTGCCCACCCGGCTGTTCCCCCTCTGGCACTTGGCCAAGGGTTGCTTCTGGTTAAAATTGTAGCTTCTTTCCGGCAAAATGTCAACCCCCTACAACCGCTCGTACAGCTTCCGCGCCGCCTCTTGCCAGGCGCCGGTTTGCTCGTAAATGAGCCTTACAAAGGGGTTTTTGTCGGGGTTTTCCAGAACCTGCTCCTTCTCTTCCTTGTTCCTAAAGGTAACATCCTTAAAGGGGTTACTGTAGTCCTTCGCCCGGCTAAGGTAAACCTGTTCGGAAACCTTGCGGCGCAGGATTATAAGGTTTGCAAGCTCTTTTTTGAAAACATCGGGGCTTAAAAAGGGATGCTTGGCATTCTGCCTAGCATTCTGCCCGGCCGATTGCGGCGAATCCTTGCAAAGATAGCGGTAAACCTCCCATGCGTGGCGGGCTTTGTCCAAGGGATAGGCGGCGGCCATCTCTTCGTAAAAAGCGTGCACGCCCCCCCAGTTGTCGATTTCGCCCCGCCGGATACGCTCCCTAAGCTCATCGACACGAAAGGCCGGCGCAATCTGCCCGCCAAGGTTAACCCATTCGCTTACTCGCGCGGTTACCCGCCCGCTTTTCTCTTGCCCGGCGCTTTCCATTTTTGCCGCAAAATCCGCGTAAGAAAGCTCGCCCGCCGCAAGGCCGCCTTGGATAAGGTAATCGACAAGCGTTTTCAGCGAATAGTAAAACAGCATCTCCCTGTAGGCGGCAACCGCGCGGCGCGGTTTAAGAAGCACCGTATCCCTGCCACGCGACTCCAAATCAAAGGCAGGTAAAAAATCGTCTTCGGCCGTAAGGCTAAGTTCCGGGTCGTTTTTGTCGTGGACGCGGGGAAAGGTTTCGTAGCCGGGGGTCTCTTTTATGACCATTTTGGCGGCCGCCATCCAGCCTTCCATTTGGGAAAGCGCGGCGATAATTTCCTCGGCAGTGTCCGGTGCAAGATAATCGGTTTCGATGCGCTGTTTTTTGGTTTTTCGCCTGTCGCGGGCAAGGGTTTTCCACGAGTTGCGCTCCAAGGCGTAAAGGTTGTAAATCCAAAAATACGCCGGCAGTATTTCCAAGCGGTCAAGCCGCGAGTTGTTGTTCACAAGGGAAAAGGGCAGGGTGATGTTAAGCTCGTGGGGGTAATCGCCTTTGGCAATGAACACAAAGCTGGCAAACCGGCTGGGGTGCTTTAGGGTTACGGAAAGCCCCGGCCAAAAGCCGCGCCCCGCCCGAATCTCCCCGTCGTTGGCTCTGCTGTTGTGGTTCGATCCGACTGTCGCCCCGGCGGCCATGTTGCTCATCCCCTGAACAAGGCTTGCTATAAGAAAGGAGTTGTTGTGGTGCTGTTCGTGCGCCGGGAAAACGAGGTTGTTCAAAATCTCGCAACAGGAAACCGTGGAGTTGTCGCCCAAGACGGAGTGGATAAGCCGCGCCCCGTACTTCAGGCTGGAACAACGCCCCATGACAAAGCGCACGGCTTTTATGCCGTAAAATGCGTTGCAGCCAAAACCGACTATGCCGTTGACCATTTCGACCCCTTCGCCAATTTGGGAAGGCTCTTCTTTGGAGGAAAGTACCGAGATGTTTTTTAGCTTGTTCGCCCCTTTGATGTAGGCCCACTGCCCGACAAAAACATCTTTGATAATGCGGCAGCTTTTTATTACGGAGTGATCGCCGACAAGCCCGTAAGCCCCGCGCTGCCCGCCGTATTCTTTTTGGGTGATCTCTTTTAGCCGCTCCATAAGCTGGGTGTCGTCGCGGTAGGCCGCCCAAAGGAAGGCGTCTGCCGGGGTTATGTCTTGAAAGGGGAGGATTGAGCGGCCGCCTGCTTCGTTCATAACGTCGATCCAGATGCGGGTCTTCTCTTCTTCGCCATCTTTTAACACCCCGTTGCCAAACTTTGCGTGGTTTGTGGCCTGCATTTCGTCTATCCGGGAGAGGATGCAGTTGTCCCCGATGATATAATGGGAAATATAGGCGCAGTCCTGAATGGCGGTGTCGTCGCCAATGTCGCAAGAGATGATTGTGCTGTTTCTGATGCCTGCGGGAACGCAAAAATCGTGGCGTTTTAGCAGGGCGTTTCTTACCGCGCCTATGCGGTTAAGGCCGTAAAAATACGAGGAGCGGATTAACGAGGGGTCAAAGGGGTCGCTTACAAGGAATTTGTCCCAGTCGGGGCAATAGTTGTTGTTCGCGATTAAAACTTCCCGCTCGCGCGCGTCGAGCGGCCGCCAAGCCTTTCCCGCCGGGGCTTGCACGTTTCGTACCCAGTATTCGTCTTTTCCGTCCGGAATGTACTGCGGGGGAATAAAGCCAAAGCCAAGCTGTTCTGATTCAATTACAAAAGCCATCTTGCAACGATGATACCAAAACCCGCCGCCTTTGTCTATAGCCGGCGGAGTGTGATCTTTCTCACAGAAACTCACACAAAGGCACGGAGACACAAAGGCACCAAGGATAGTTTAGAAAGCCCCGCTTCATCTCTACCTTGCCCCCTCTTTATGCTCTATAAATAAGGCAAGAAGAAGACGCAGAGCTATCATAATCCCGCCTAACCCCCTAATTTTTGTGCATCCGTGCTTTCGTGTGAGCCTCTCTCCGTTGCCGGCTGCCGGCTAGAGCTTGATTTTATCTTGGAGCAGGCTTTTGAACTTTTGGGCGGATTCGTTTTGCGAGTCCATAGCGAGCGAGGCTTCGCAGTCTGCCAGAGCCTGCGGGTAGTCGCCGATGTGGTAGTAGGCCTGCCCCCGGCGGAAAATGCAAAAGGACTGGTAGGGATAAATGGCCAGCGACAGAGTGTAATCGTCGATAGCTTGGGCGTAGTTTTTTAACACGGAGTTTACCACCCCGCGATAATATGCCGATTGATAGTCTTCTTCGCCCTTTTTAAGCGCGTTTGTAAAATCTTCGATGGCCAACTCGTATTGCGAACAGGCAAAATGAGCCATGCCGCGATGCTTGTAGATAATTTTGCAGATTGCGTCGGTGGGGTTAAAGTCAAGGATTTTTCCGTATACCGCAACCGCGTCGTTGTAACTACCCTTGTTGTGGAGCGTAAGCGCGCTAAGCAAAAGCGTGTCCATAGAGGAGTCGTCAATGGAAACAGGCGCGGGCAGTTTTTCCTGCGGGGCGGCCTTCGGCTTTTCATTCGGTTCGTATTCAAAAAGAAGCCCGTCGGTGGATTCTTCGATTTTTTGAAAGAAAGTTTCCCGGCGTTTGCCCAACTGTTTGACCAACTTGCGCTGATGCCGCCGGACTTCGTCAAAGATCGAGTCTGCAAGGAAAAAGTTCGCGCTAACAGCCGCCAGCTTACGCTGCATTTTGTCGAAAAGCGGGGTATTTTTTTTTTTGTAAAACAACTCGTGTTCAAGCTCTGCCCAGGCATCCTGCATGATAGTCCGTATTTGAATTTCCGCAATTTCGCCACTTTCCGGACTGCCGCGTTCTTCCAGAATGTCATTCGGAATGCGTATTAAAAGATGCATCGATTCGTAGCCGAATTCTTTGAAGGTATCGTGATTGTTAAGATAGGGCGTGTGCCCTTTTTGCCTAATCTCGTCAACGCTAAATTTTTTTTCAATGATTTTTTTGGCTTTTCTGACATCCCCCCGGAAAGGGAAAACCACCCTTATACCCATAAGATCGTTTATGGGAGGAACGATAGCCTTGCTTTTGTTCATTGTCATGTATTTTTTTAACTTGCTGTAGTAGCTGGGGAAACTTTTTACCCGCCCTTTTACAATGGGGTTAAGATTAAAGTCGGAAAAAATTTTTTCTATGCGGACAACCAAATCGCCGGTTATGTTATGGTAAATATCTTTGTTTCGCTCGTAAGCCGTCAAGAGCTTTTCCCTGTTTAAGGATAAAGCCCCGGAACCTTCTGCCTTGCCCCCCTTGCCATCCTTGCCCCCCTTGCTCTCAAAAGCCGCTTCGCTTTCCTTCATTGCCAAACCCTCGCCCCCGTTAAACTAAAAAAATGCTGTTTGGAAACCAGATGATTTCCAAACAGCATTCCATAGATACCTAAAACTTTGGCCTTGCCGCTAAGACTTATTCGTCTGCGCCGCCGCCAATGCCGCCCGGCTGGTCAAAAGTGAAACCTACGCTGGGCTGAGCCTGCCGTTGCTGCTCCATGAACCTGTTCAGGTGCTGCTGGCCAAAGCGCTGCATTTCCCAAAGCAAGCGAGCTTCTTCGCGGTGGCGAATGATGTTCCAGATAGCTTCGTCGTTGATGTCGCGTTCTGCGTCAAGCACTGCCTGGTCGTAGATGATAGCTACATCGCGGAAGTAACCGATAAAATCGCCGCCCGTATGGTTAGCGTCGCGCTGGATAAGGAAACCGCCGAACTTTACAAAGGGTGTGTCAAAAGGATACACCGGGAAAAGCCTAAGATCGCGATTCCTTACATCCTGAATGTAGTTGGGGTTGTCCCAAGTAAGGGTTCTCCAACCGTCAAAGTTGAGGCTGCCCATCGGCACAGTCCTTCTATCGCCGTTGTGGTCGATAAGGATTACGCTGAGGGTGTGGGGGAAGTTAAGACCGTGAACGCGAACCGCTACAGACCTAATCGCCCCTACGTTTTTCACAACGCCAAACGCCGGCTGGCCGTTGCCCAAGGATTCAAACCTTGTGCGGCTTACGCCAGGGATAGCATCCGGATCGGCAACAAGGGTTCCGTCTTCTTCGACAATCGACAGATCAAACGCCGGAATGTCAAAAGGCGGGGTGATCATTGCCCATGCGTTGTGGGCTGCTGTCGGGAAATGCGCCCTTACACCCATTACGGTACCAAACTGCACCGACGGGGATTCCCTTGTAAGGCTCAGTTGATTTCCCTGAACCGTCCTTGAAGAAGGGGAAAGGGTTACGTCCCAATTCTCAATAGCCAAGGAAGTCCTCATAATGGCCATTTGCTGGGGGGTAAACTGACCCACCGCAAGGCCTCCGATAGTACCAAAATCCATCATGGTGCGATGGTTCTGGTTTGGCGTACCGTTCGGATCCGCATCATCCCCGTTTAACGGAACATGAATATCCGCCGCAAGCAATGAGAAGTCGATAAGAACAGCTTCATTGGCGAATAGCGATGATCCCATTGACAATAAACCAATGACGACAAAAATGAGCATTCGTTTCATGCACAGCTCCTTTCAATTACTGTTTGTTAAAAATATTTTTGCTAGATTTAAATCTAGCGAACTTAAGGCGCTTTGTCAACGACAAAATGCCAAAATTCCAAAACAATTGCCCCCAAATCCACAGAAACCCGTTAAAAGGCCTCTGCCTCCCGTCCCTGCAGTCAACCTAAGTGGACTGCCCTTCCCCCTATAAAAAACCTTACCTCCCGGACAAAGGGGAAATTCCGGAAAATACCGTCTCGCAAAGTCCGAAAGTTATAAATAACCTCCCGGCCTTCTTCCAGCGGAAAAACCGCCTCTTGTGAAAAGTCGGCGTACACCACCCCGTCCCTTAAAAGCAGGGTGTGCAATCTTGCCTCCCTTGGGAAGAGCGGCAGCAAGTCATGCGCAAAAGGCCCCAGCAGGGCTTCCTGTACATAACGGGCAACATCAGCTTCCCGCGAGGGCGTGATACGCAACATACGCTCTTCCACGACCTCTCTCCCGCTATTTAAATTATAAAACACAAAAGTTCTGCGTGCAAGCCCTAAAGTAAAAAAGTCTGCCAAAGCCGCAAAACAAATAACCGCAATCAGCAAAAGACACAACAGCTTTTTTCTGGCAAGGATGCGGGAAAAACCCCCGCCAAAGCTGTTAAAGCCAAACTTCATGACTCTCTCTTAACCCTCCACGTTTCCTTCAAATATTCGAACAAAATCGACAATTCCTTTATACACCCCGGCGGCCATATTGCGCAAGCCCTCTTCGGTTGACATAAGCAGGGCATCCTCCCGGTTGGAAAGAAAACCAAGCTCGACAAGCACCGCCGGCATATGGCTGTTTCTTACAACAAACCAGTTGGCATTTTTCAAGCCCCTGGAAGGCATACTGCCCCCCACAGACTCCCCCATGCCGCGAAGTATCAATTGCGCCAGTATGATACTCTGGGTCATAAATTCGTGCTGCAACATCGAATCCAGTATCGCAACTATATAAGAAGGATACAGAAAACTCGACGGGTCAAGCAAACTCCGGCGGACATTGGGGTTTAGATAGTAAACCTCAAAGCCCCTGGCGTTCCGATTGAACGAATAGTTGGCGTGAATCGAAATATAAATTATCGCTTCGTCCTCCTCTAAAGGAACTGAATTTGCCACTTCAACCCTCTCGTCCAAAGTAAGGAAAACATCGGTTTCCCTTGTCAATATAATCCTCTTATCCGGAAAAGTCCGGCTAAGCATATTCCCAATTTCCCTCGACACGGCAAGAACAATGTCCTTTTCCGTAAAGGTTACCGTCCTGCCGTCAATCACATGGCGGCTTATCGCCCCGGGGTCTCTGCCCCCATGCCCCGCGTCGATAACAATCGCCGCAATCCTGTAGCCCGTAGGCTCGTCCGCAACAAAGTACCGGGCAAAAGCCCCGCTCAAAGTCGCCACAAAAGCCTCTGGGAAGACAAGCTCCCCTTGGCTGTGGTAAGGCAGAAGGACTGAAAAGACCTCCCGGTTGTCAAACATCAAAAAGCCGCTTTCCCCCTGGGAAACCGCTGTGGAAAAAGTCCCCCAGTGTTCCCCCATGCGGAAAACCCCTTCCCTAAAAAACGGGTCCCAGCGGAACTCCGGCGGCGCGCCCGCGCTCCCGGACACCTGCCGCAAACTGTTCAAAGCCTCGTCAAGACTCATTGCAGGCAAAGCCAAGGCAAAGGTCAAAAAACAAAACCCCAAAAGAGCCAGCCGGCGAAACCCGCTTTTTGCAACCCCCCCCGCTGTCCTACACTCTTTCTTCATCACCCCTTAGCCCCTTTTGACTCACTAGCAACTTTCGCCCCACTTGCCCCACTCTCACCTTTCGCTCCTGCACCCTTCGCACCCTTCGCACCCTCTGGCAACCCCAAACAATCAATATAGTAAACCGCGCCCTGATACGAACCGCGAACAAGAGCTTCCCAGAAAGTCCGCCCTAGAACAGTTATATTATCGGCAGATTCGTGCGTTTTACCCAAGGAAAAGCCGGTAAGAATGCGGACAGCTTGCAGAGATTCTTCGACACTGCGCCCGGCATAGTCTTTAAGCCCGCTTTCGGCAAGCGCGGGAAAGGGGGCAAGACAAGGCTCCCCGCCGGCGGCGACCTTTGTCGGGGGGATTTTGGCAAGCTCGTCTTCCAGCGCCGCGCTTAAACGGAAAGCGTCCGGCGGGAAGGCGCTTTTGCGGGCGGCAAGAAAGCTGTCGGTGTCCGGGTCGCCGCACTCCAGCCTGATTAGGACAGAGCGAACCGCATCTTCGGCGGCTTTGACAGCCTCCTTGCGGGTGCTGGCCGCGGCAAGAACATTCCCGCACTTGGTAACATTGTTTTCGGGGAAGGTAACCTTGTTGCCCGCCCCGACTCTTAAAAAAACATCCTTGACCAAGGGACGCTCGTTCAAACTCGCGTGCCCGACCAGGGCCTTAACCGTGCCGGGAATCGAAATAAAAGCCCGCTCGGCGCAAGTCCATTCTTTACGCGGGGCAAAATCCTCCGGCTTGCGGCCGGCGGCGATAAGAATCGCGCTTTGAATCGGCCTTACGCCGCTTGAATATGGATACGTCCACCCGGACATATAGCCGCCGGAAAGCCTTGCGGCAATCTCGCCTATCATGGGGCCTTTGGGGGTGAGCTTTATGTCGCCCTTAGCCGCCCCCACGCTGTCTTTGCCCGCCAAACCAAGGGAGCGTATACCGGCGCAAAAGGTTTGCAGAATCGCCTCCCGCTGGGGCAACTCAGCCGTTGTGGGCATGGTGTGCCCCATTTCGATAAAATACGGGGGGAAGAAGATGTGCCTGTCGGCAAGGCCGCAAATTGTAATGTCCCCGCGATACACTATCGCGTCCACGGAAAACTCTGGCCCTTCCATAAAATCTTCGACAATCGCGCGGCCGGAGCGGGAAAAGCCCAGGGCGGCGGCGGCGGCGGCTTCGAACTCGTCCATATTGTCCAAGCGGCGACAGCCCCGGCTGCCCATGTTGTCAACGGGCTTTATCACCAGGGGGAAGTCGGCATCGGCAAAGGGGATGCTTTTGTCCGCCGCGTTAATTTCGGCATACCGGGGAGAGGGGAGGCCGGCGGCCTCGAAACAGCCCCTCATGATCGACTTGTCCGATGCGTTCAGGGCGGCTTGGTAGGGGATGCCCGGCAGCCCCAGTCTTTCGCTGACCCAGGCCACGCTTGCGGAAAAATCCGTGCCGGCGGTCATTATGCCGCAAAGCCCGCCTTCGCGCTGTGTTTTTGCGGCAAAGGCTTCGATCTCTTCCTTGTCCTTTAGGTCGATCTGCTCGAACTGGTCTGCCATGCCGACCGAGGGAGCAGCCGGGTCCACGTCCAGAGCGATAGCAAAGAACCCAAGTTCCTTAGCAATCGAGATTACCGGGCCTTGCATTACGCCCGCCCCCAAAATGATCAGCTTTTCCTTCATCTTCTCACCTCTCTCTCAATTATTCGAAAATTCTCACACCAAGGCACAAAGGCACCAAGGCACAAAGCACAGTTTAGAGGACTCCGCTTCATCCCTACCTTATCTCCTTCTTGTGCCTATAAATAGGGTAAGAAGGATCGCCGTCTTATCATAACTCAGCCCAAACCTTTGTGCCTTTGTGCCTCCGTGCCTTTGTGTAAGGTAAAGGCGATAAAAGCCTAATCTCCCGGCACGGCCTCCGCGTAGACTTCAAAGGTGTCGCCCAGGGCAAGCATTTTGCTTATGCCCAAAAACAGCCAGTACAGGGGCGTGTTTTCCTTTGCGAACTTCCCCAAAACTGGGAAGCGTTGCGGGTGATGGCGGCTGATCACCCTTTTTTTTACCCGGAAGCCGCAAAGTTCAAGGGCTTTTTTGCACTGGGCGTACGACCACAGCGTCCAGTGGTCGCCGGGGCTGTCGCGCAAAAAGCGGCGCGGCCAAAAACGCCCGCTAACGCCGGAAAACGACGGGGTGGAAAAGGCCAAGATTCCGCCGGGCAAAAGCCTCTTTCTTATTTCGGCAAAAACAGGCGTACAATCGTTAAAATGTTCTATAACAAACCACAAGGTGATGACATCGAACCGCTCGTGCCCCTCCGGCAGGCGACCGCTGGGGAAAAGCCCGCAGGCAGCAGGAAGCCGCAGGGTTTCCCGAACATAGTTTACCGCGTCCTGTGCCGGGTCGATGCCAGCCGGGGAAAAGCCTTCCTCGCGGGCGGCCTGCAAAAACGCGCCGTAGGCACAGCCGATGTCAAGCAGGGCGCGGCCTGCCGTGGCCGGTAAAAGCGATTTGATTACCGCAAGGCGGCGTTTGCCCATGTTTATCAAGTTGGGGAAATCTTCCATATACGTTTTGCCGTACTGCTTTTTGTAAAAATCGAAAAAGTATTCCCGCTCGTACTCCACGGGCGGCGGGGTTAGCCTGTCCATGTAAACGCCGCTACAGCGCGGGCAACGCCTGTATGTGCGCTCGTCGAAGCGGCAGACGAGTTTGCCCCCGGTGCCGGCGCTGCCGCTGCCGCCGCAGAGCGGGCAGGCGCGGCTTGCCGCCGGGGAAAAACTGCCCAGCAGCCCGGCAAGGCTTTGCGGCGGCTCGACATCCAGCCCGTGTTTTTTCGCCAGAAGAATGCCGCTCTGTTTTAAGCCCGGCAAAAACGCGCCGTCGAGCAACAGCCCGGCAAGTTTTTCGCAAGAACTTTTCCCCAAACCCGCGCTGTAAAAACCAGCCTGCCGGGCAAGTTTTTCGTGAAGCTCTGTCGGCGAAACGAGCAACACGGGCGTTCCGGCGTAAAGGGCTTCGTAGGCGGTTATTCCGTAGTGGGTAACAAGAAGGTCGTAATCGCCAAGTCGGTTTTTTAAGTCGGGAATGTTTTCCAAGTGCCGGGCATTTTCGCCGCTAATGGCCAGCCCGGCGGCGGCTCCCACAAAAGTTATGTCAAGGCCGCCGCTGTTTTTTGCCACCAGCGATTGAAACGTGGCCAGCCCAAGCCCCGCCGTGTCCTCCCGGCCAAAGCTGATCAGGACTTTTACCGCATCGCCTTCCCCACGGCTTTTCATCGGGGGTTTCGGCGGCAGTTGCAACAGCGAGGGGGCGGCTATGTTTGCCTCTGTGTAGCCGCTGTTTTTGGGGATTAGTATGTCGATCAAAAAATCGAAGTCGTCCCGGCATTGGCCGCCTTCGTCTAGGCCTATGACCGCGCCAAGTTTTTTGTAGCGCGACAACTCTTCCTTGGGGGTTTGAAAGCGGTCGAGAACGATAAAATCGATGTCGGCGGGTTGCAAGGCGGCCGCCTCTTCTGCCGACAAAAGCCATTGGGGGTCTAAGCCAACAGAGCGGAAAAAGTCTTGGTTGCCGGTCGTCGGCTCGTCTGCCGGCTCCAGATAGAGCCATGCCGGCCTGCCCGCCTTCCGCAAGTCCCTTGCAAGCGCAAGCTGGCGGCTAAGATGCCCCGAACCTCTGCCTTTTTCGCAAGTGGCGACAAGCAGTATTTGCCGCGAATCGTTGTGGCTTTTCATTCCGGGAAGGTCTCTTTGTAAGTGCGGATTATTTGCCTGCCGCTGTAGCGTTCTTCGCCTTGGGGTAGGGCATTGTATAGTAGTTCTGCCCGCTGGTAATCATCGGGTGTGTCCACGGTTAGCCTTATCGCCTGGCCGTTTTCGCCTTGCCAGGCTTTGCCGGCCCCAGGGCGGTGCAGGCGGAACATCTCCGGGTGGCCGTACAGGTAGGGGCAAACGTGTTCCCGCTCGTAGGCGTGATCGCCGGGCGGGGCGGTTTGCGCCTGCGCGCGGAGCAGGGCGGCGGCTAGTACGGCTTCGACACCTGCCCCGTGGGGAAGCCCGGTGTAGGCCGCGTAATCGGCGTTTGTCGCCACAGCCTCGGCATTAATTGCCTCTGCGCTGTCTGCAAAGACAAAGGGGTTGTCGCCCGTGGCTCTTATCACCCGCGTTATGCCAAAGTGCCGTATCGCAAGGCAGTAGCGTTCAAGCACGTCTTCTTTTGGCCCTTCAAAAACTTCAAACCCGGCTTCGTCGGCGAGCGGCGCAAAAAAAGCGAGCGCGTCAGCCGGGCAGGCCAGTATGCGAAGATCGGCGGGGACGCGGTTTAACGCTTGCATCACCCGGAAGATGATCGGCTTGCCGCCAAGGGGGAGCAGGGCTTTTGCGTTTAATCGGCTGGAATCGAGCCGCGCCTGAAGGATTACGGCGAGCAAGGCTAGCCCTCCTGTTCTTGCACGGGGGCTTGCTCTGCGGCTGGGTGCGGCGGCTCGGCGGCGGCGGCAACGACAGCGGGTGCGACAGTGCTAGCATAGGGGACTGTGTTTTCCGCCGGG
This sequence comes from Spirochaetota bacterium, assembly GCA_009778155.1. Classification (GTDB taxonomy): domain Bacteria; phylum Spirochaetota; class Spirochaetia; order Treponematales; family Breznakiellaceae; genus WQXQ01. The sequence continues at coordinate 2,714 of WRKI01000286.1, read as the reverse complement.
GCTACTATGTCGGCGGCGGCTATTTTTGCCCAGCCGGAGATTAAGGCGCGGACATCTTTGCACCATCTTGAGCGGTTGGCCTTTACCCATTGCCTGCACTCCGAAAATTCCTTCCATAGAGCTATCGGCCCCTCTTTGAACTTCATCATATAACCGGGGAAGCGGAAAAGCGGCAGTCTTGCATACTCCCCGCGGAAGATCGGCATCATATTCTTCAAATAAAAGCGCCGGTAGCTTTCTTCGACCGTGCTGTCAACGATGGGCATTTGCCCGTCATACGAAAGCTTCATCTGCCCGCTCAGTGAGATTTTTTCGCCCCAAAGCCAGGCCCGAAAGCCGAAGTCCATAAGCTGCCAGTGGGTGTTGGCAAGGGTTGTGTCAAAGCCGCACAGGTTGATGAATCGCTGGCGGTCGTAGATTCCAACGCCGTCGTGGGGGTACAGGGTGGGCAGGCCTTCGTTTTTTGGCTCTACAAGGATGGTCTTCAGCCTTTTTCGCTGGGTTACGGGGGCTGTCAAGGTTGGCAAAAGCTCGTAGCGTGAGTTCAAGATGAGCGGCACGGTGCAGAGGCGTTTGTACTTGTCCTTGTTCTCGCTTTTTTCGTCCTGATAGCTCAGTCGCTCGGCCATGCGGGCGGCGGTTCCCCCGGATATGAACTTTAGGTCGTTCCACAACACGAAAAAAAGGGGGCTTTCCGCTTCGATTGCCGCAAGGTTGATTTTCTCCCCAAGGTTGATTTCCCGGTTGGGCAGGATAAAGCGCACATGGGGGAACTGCCCGGAAAGTTCCTCGATGTCGTATCTTTCGGCTGATGACTCTATCGAGATGATGCGGTCGAAGCCGATTTTTTCCAGTTCTTGGAAAAAGGCGCGTCTGGAGTAGCGGCCTGTTCGGTTAAGGATTACTGCGGAAAGTCCTGTTGTGGCGCGGTTTTCCTTGCCGCCTACGGCTGTGTAGGCGGGGATTGTCTCGCTAAAAGTTGTAGGTATAGTATTCATCGCAACCTGCGCAAAGCCCTGTGTATTTTTTCCCGCATTGCTGGGCATAGTGCGGAAAGCCCGCCTCCCAAATTGCCTCTAGGCTGTCTTGGAAGGCGTTGCCCAATGCCCGGCCGCTCTGCCCGCTTAACAGGCCGAGTTCCTGTCTGCAAAGCGGCACTGTTCCGTCCAAAAGCACGGGCATATCGCGCATCATGTGCCAGCAGGGGGCGCGTGTTACGGGCGATATGTCCGATGCCTGTTTTTTTTCCAAAAACCCGCAAAAGTCATCGTATTTTTGTATGATTATGTTCGCCTCGCCCTGGGGGGCGGCTTCTTTCCAGTGCCGCCAGAATTTTTCGATGTCGTCCTCCGCGCCTGTCGTGCGTACTGCCTGAACATAAGTGTCCTTGGGGAAGAGCGCGAAGAGTTTTTTGGCGCAGTCGGCGGCCTCGACGAATCCACCGCCGCGCATTTCCTTGTACCGGGCGCTGTCCGCGCTGTCCAGCGAGACTATCCACGAAAGGGGTGGCATGGGATTTTTTCTGGCCGCAGCCTGCGCCGCAAGCTGGGCGCATTTTTCCAGTTCCTGCATTGTCCAGCCGAGGCCGGATGTTTCTATTACAAGGGCAAGTGTCGGCCGGCAGAGCACAGCCTCGATTAGTTCCATTTTTTGCGGGTGCAGGGCGAGTTCGCCCCAAAGGGAAAGGTCGATGACGGCATCGCCGGAAAAATCGGCGATTTTATCCAGCAACGCGCCGAACTGTTTCGCTTCCATATATTGTTTGCCGGCCGCCGCGCCTTTGGCCTTCGGGTAAGGGCAGATGCCGCAATTTTGCGGGCATTCCGACGAAACTTGCACCGGGTAAAAGGCTGGCAGGGTGCGCAACATTTCGGGTTTTTCCTGTATGAGTCTGAGGATGTCCGCCGAGTCTGGGATTTTCCCGTTTTCTTCCAAAAATCGGCTTAAAAGAAGCCGGTTCCGTTTGGTATCGGCGCAAAGGCTGATTCTGTGCGCCCTTAAGTCCACGGGCGCGATTTCGGCTTCTATGTCAAATGCGTTTATGTCTTTTTGTATGACGGAAAACATTGTGTCCCGTGTTACTGCCCCGCCGTCATCATCGCCCAAGATTGCCGCCAGTATCCCGGCGGTGCCGGGGGCGAGTATTTCGGGGCAAATGCCGTAAGGCCAGCCGTCGGCATAAGAGTACTGTGCGCCGTAGTTTCTGTGCCGCTCTGCCAGGGTTGCCGCCATTGCGGGTTCGGCAAAGGGGCAGTCTGCCCAGAGAAAGTAAACGGCATCGAAGCCCTGCGCGTCTGCGGCGACTGCCGTTGCGACCGCTTGAAAAAGGCTTTTTTTTGTCCAAGCGTCGCTTTTTTCGATTTCGACCCCCTGCAACTGCGGCAGGTCGGGCAGTTCCATGTCTGCGGCGGCAAGCATGACTGTTTTTCCAATCGCGGGGAATTTTTTTGATTGTTCCAGCGTAAGGGCTAGGCTGTTTTTGCCCCCGGTAAGCGGCAAAAGGGCGTGTTCTGTAAGCTGGGCGCCGAATAAAACCAAAAGCGCATTCATATTTTTTGATTATCGGCGAATAAAGCCCCACCCTTGAAAGCCCCTGCGATGGTTTTTTGGGAGGGATTATGCGCCGCCGCTGGTTTTCTCCTTGTTTATTGCTTATTGCTCATGCTACACTTACCTTATGACTATCGAACAAACCATTGAAATACCAGCCAGCC
>WRKI01000285.1 GCA_009778155.1 Spirochaetota bacterium | reverse complement strand
CCCTTGGCCAGATAGCTTAACACCATCTCCCTTCTATCTCTTGAATACGCCATATGGACATCTTATCACAGCCTGTAATATAACGGAATAGCCATAACACTCCGCAGCTAACGCGCATTTACCAAACTTCTTTTCCAACGGGCTTGCCCCAGTCGTATTCTTCTTGGGGTTCAACGATTTTTTCAAAATCTTCGCCGTAAAATTCAAAAAGCCGCTGTTCAAGCGATTTTCTTTGCCGGGGTGTGCCGACGGCTTCTCCGCCGGCCGCGTCGCAACCGAGCATTCAGCGCGACTTCCGTTTTTGCAGTTCCGTAACGATGAATGTCGCGACGTGTTCGGCGAACTTTCCCGCGCCAAAGCCGGCATCAAACCCAAGCTCTTTGGCAAGCTCGTTGGTAATGCGCGCGCCGCCGCACACGACAAGAAACCTGTCGCGCAAGCCCTCCGCCTCCAACAGTTCGATTAGCTCCGTAAGGTTTTGTATGTGCACATCCCTTTGCGTTACCGTTTGCGAAACCAACATAGCGTCAACATTTAGCTCCACAGCCCGGCGAATAAACTCTTCGTTGGGAAGCTGGCTGCCCAAATTGTGCGCTTCGATCATATTGTAGCGTTCAAGCCCGTAATGCCCGCCAAAGCCCTTCCGGTTAAAAATCGCGTCAATACCCACCGTGTGGGCATCCGTGCCGGTAGAAGCCCCCGCAACGATTATTTTTCGCCCAATGCGCTCGCCAATAAACCGGTCAATCTGCTCCATGTCCATAATCTCTTCGTTTACAGCCTGTACATGAATCGCATTGTAATCGATCTTGTGCGAAACGCTTCCGTATAGTACATAAAACGTAAAACCCGCGTCCAGCTGCGCGTGATACGCCACGGCAGGATCGGTCAAGCCCATTTTTCTTGCCAACTGCCGCGCCGCTTCCACACCTTTTTCGTTATCCGCAACCGGCAAGGTAAAACTGATTTGAACCTTGCCGTCGTTCATGGCATCGCCATAAGGGCGAAGTTTGCCAAAATCTAATGTTTTGTTTGTAAGGTCTTGGCTCATACACCGCCCCCCCCGTGAATCGCTTCGATAAACGGGTTAAAGTATTCCGGCGATTTGGAAATAACCCCTTCCAGCCCCTTGCCCCCGTTTTTCGCCCGTTTAATTTCTGCAAAAATGCCCTTTTCCAAAGACGCAAACAGCCCAATCTGTTCCATTTCGTCTAACAGGCCTACGGCCTTTCGCAACACCTCGTCTGCCCTGCTTTGAATAATTCCACCCTGTTTGAACTCAATTTCATCGCCAAAATGACGCATCGTGCGAAAAATGTACTGGGCGTTTTCTATCGCCAAAGCCCGGTCGGACATAAAGGGCGTGTGAATCGCCTCGGTAAGCATACCCAGCAAGTGCAGTTTTTGCCCGGTCATTATGCTTGTCATGTTAAACAGCGCGTTCTGGACGTGCCCCTTAAAAATATTGCCTGTCATAAACTTTGTCGGCGGCATATATTTAAGCGGCGCTTTTGTAAAAATTTCCCGCGCCATTTGCGCTTGGGCAAGCTCCAGCAAAAAGCCGTCTTCTATGTCCGGCGAAATTTCAAAAGCGTGCCCCAACCCCTGTTGCTCTTCCGGCACGCCTGCTTTTAGCGCAAACTGTTCGTTCAAAAACTGCGATGCCAATACCGTGTGCGCCTGCTCCACGGCATCGGCAGTTGTCAGGTAATTGTCTTCGCCGGTGTTTATTACAAGGCCGGCAAATCCGTTAATCGTACGGGAAAAATACTGATCGATTATTGTGCGCTGCATATTTATATCCCGGAAAAGTATGCCGTACAATGCGTCGTTTAGCATAACGTCCAAACGTTCAAGCGCACCCATTGCGGCGATTTCCGGCATACAAAGCCCGCTAGCATAATTGCACAGGCGAATGTAGCGTTTTTCCTCGCGGCTGGCCTCGTCCAAGGCGGTGCGCATTAGGCGAAAGTTTTCCTGCGTGGCATAAGTGCCGCCAAAGCCCTCGGTAGTTGCCCCGTAGGGAACATAATCGAGCAGGCTTTGCCCCGTAGTGCGTATAACAGCGATTATGTCGGCTCCCTGTTTGGCGGCGGCCTTTGCCTGGACAATATCTTCGTAAATGTTGCCGGTAGCGACAATAATATAAATGTACGGTCCTTCTTTATCGCCGTACTCATCCAAAAAATCCTGCCGCTGTTTTCTGTTCGCGCTTATTTTCGCCAAGGCCGAATTTACAAAAGGCTGTAACGCCGATGTAATTTCCTGTTTTGAATGAACAGGCAGCCGGCTCAAATCTAAATTCCCGGCGTTCACCGCGTTGACAATTTCCTGCGGGTTTAACCTTGTTTCTGCCATTGCACTGCCAATGTGAAAAGCCGCACCTTGCGCCAACATCTGCTTGTCTTTTAAGTGTTCGACAAGAATGTTGGGCAAGGGTATGTCGAACTCGTTGACACCGTCAATGCCCAGCAAGCGGCAGACAGTTCTTTCCACTGTCGTTGTCGTGTGCAAATCAATAAAACTTTGCGTTTCGCCGGCAATTTTTGCCGCGCTGTCCCTTGCCTGCGCGACCAGCGCCATGTTCAAATTCAGCTTGACATTCATCATCAAAGGCTCCCGCAATCCCTTTGCGCACTGCGCAAATCTTTCGGTTCAAGCGAGATGCCGACCCCGTGGTGAAGGCCGCTTACGCCGGCAACTTCGACTTTGCGTTTGCCGGTGCAAACATCGCACTGGCAAGTTTCCCTGTAATCGGCCGGCTCTGGGTAAGCGGCGATAACGCCCTCGTAGTTGCGCAACAAGACCTTGTGCGGCACTTGGGAAATAAGGTATTGCGGCATGACAGGAATCTTCCCGCCGCCGCCGGGCGCATCGACAACGAAGGTCGGAACTGCAAAGCCCGATGTATGTCCGCGCAGGCTTTCGATAATTTCGATCCCCTTGGATACCGGCGTGCGGAAATGCTCCAGCCCCACGGACAGGTCGCATTGAAAAATATAATACGGTCTTACGCGGATTTTTACCAGCGCGTGCATCAAATCTCTCATAACATAAATGCAGTCATTTATTCCGCGCAAAAGCACGCTTTGGTTCCCCAGCGGTATGCCGGCATCTGCAAGCATGGTGCAGGCTTTTTTTGCTTCCTCGGTTATTTCGGCCGGGTGGTTAAAATGCGTGTTAAGCCAAAGCGGGTGATACTTCTTCAGCATATCGCATAACTTAGGCGTTATGCGCTGCGGCATAACCACAGGGGCGCGCGAACCTATGCGTATAACTTCAACGTGTTCTATGGCGCGCAAACTGCTTATAATGTGTTCCAGCTTGTCATCCGATACGATAAGGCCGTCGCCGCCGGAAAGCAAAACGTCGCGCACTTGCGGTTTACTACGCACATAGGCGAGGCCTGCGTCAATTTGTTCCATTGACATCATTGCGTCGGTTTTTCCGGCAAAGCGTCTGCGGGTGCAGTGCCGGCAGTACATGGAACATTGGTCCGTTATTAAAAACAATACACGGTCGGGGTAACGGTGCGTAATGCCCGGAACCGGGGAGTCAACATCTTCATGGAGGGGATCGGGCATATCGCTGGCAGAGCGGAGCAGCTCGCTGGAAACCGGCACGGCCTGCCGCCGGATAGGGTCAAGCGGGTTGTCCGGGTCGATTAGCGAAAGGTAGTAAGGCGTTATCGACATACGCAAGCTGGTGAGGCTTTTTTTGACGCTTTCAATTTCTTCCGGCGCAAAATGTATGTATTTTTGCAGTTCCTCCAGGCTTTCTATCCTGTTTTTCATTTGCCAGACCCAGTCATTCCACTGCTCGTCCGGGACTTCTGTAAATATCGTTCTTTTGCCGCTCATTTTTTCTCCTTGTTTTTGCTATTTTGCACTTAAAAAGGCTTGAGCGAAACGTCAAGCCTGTCATGTTAATCCTTTACCTAATCCTGCCACAGCTTTGCCTGTGTGTCAATAGGAAGATCAAGAAGAGAGCCTCACACGGAGGCACGGTTCGGAATAGGTTCACACGGAGGCACAAAGGCACTAAGGCACGGAGCTTAGGGCGGGGCTATGATAAGAAGGCCGCGCCCTCTTCCTGCCTCATATTATAGAACATAATAGGGGATAATGTAGAGATGAAGCGTAGCCTTCAAAACTGCCCTTCCTAACCTTTGTGCCTCCGTGCCTTTGTGTGAGCCTTCCGGGAAAACGCGTCAATCCGGGTTTTCCTTGAAGTACTGCCGCCAGACCTGCTCGATGCCGGCCAGCGTGGTTTCCCTGTTCAGCTTGGTCTTCAGATAGTTGCCCCATTTTAAGTTGTCGCAGTAAAGGCCGAAAAACCGCCGCGCCCTGGACAGGTAAAACTCCGGCGGTTGGTGCGCCGCAAGAAGCTCCAGAAAACGCAAACCGGTTTCTTCCATATTAGGCGTAACTGGCGCGGCAGCGGGCATTCCGGCGGCGGCCGACTCGATCTCCCGCGCCCGGGCGAAAATCCAGGGCTGCCTTACCGCCGCTCGGCCAACCATGACAGCATCGCAAACCGAGCCGTCAATCGGCTCTCTGGCGCGGCTTACAAGCTGTTCGGCGGACAAAATGTCCCCGTTGCCGGCCACAGGGATTTTAAGCTCCTTTTTAAGAGCGCCCACATACTTCCAGCGAGCCAATCGCTTGAACTTTTCCATTACAGTGCGCGGGTGCAAGGTGATCATTTCGACCCCCTCGGCCTCCAGCCGGCGGCAGAACGCCGCCAAGAACTCAAAATCCTCGTTAAAACCCAAAAGCAGCTTGACACTCAGCCTGCTCTTTACCGCAGGCCTAAGCTGGGCGGCCAGCCTGCCGGCTCCGTCTATCGAGGCCATCCAAGCCGCGCCGGCGCCGCTTTTGCGTATCAGCGGGGCGCCGCAGCACATATTGACATCTATGCCCAGACACTCCTGCCTGTCCAAAATGGCCGCGGCGCGCGCCAGCAGGGCGGCATCCGAGCCGACAAGCTGGAAGACGAGCCTTTCCGGGCAAGGCTCGTTGTCCCGGTACCATTTTTCGAAGGGGCTGTCCGCCACAAGCGCGGCCGCGCTGATCATCTCTGCAAAATACTCGCTGCAGCCGCCAAAATCGTGAATAATCTGCCTTAAAGCCCTGTGAGTAAGCTCGGCCATCGGTGCTAACTGAAAATTTGCGCCCATATTGCCCCCTTGCAAAAAAAAATTTTAAAAGCCCCTTCCAAAAATGCGAAATTCGAAAAAAACTTCGTTATTTTGGAGCTTACCTTCTTGACTTAAAACCAAGATTGGTCTATATTGTAAGTGGAAGGAGCGTACTGCATGATAGCAAAAAGCGACATTACGATCAATGAAAAAACAGCCGAAGGGATAAAGCCAGAAGGCGTGCCCTACCGGGTTTTGGTTGTGGATGACTCCATGTTTATAGCAAAGCAGCTCGGTCAAATCTTCTCTTCAGAGGGGTTTGAAGTAGCGGACACTGCGTCGGATGGCTTTCAAGCCGTGGAAAAATACAAGGTTTTGCATGCTTCCGGGGGCATCGATTTGGTTACTTTGGATATAACCATGCCCGTAATGGACGGCGTTACAGCCTTGGAAAAAATCCTCGAATTTGACAAGGAAGCCAAGATTATCATGGTCAGCGCTTTAGGAAAAGAAGACGTGGTCAAAAAGTGCCTTTTAACTGGAGCAAAGAGCTATATTGTAAAGCCTTTGGACAGAAAAAAGGTGCTTGAAAGGGTTGTGTCTGTCCTAAAGCGGTAAGGCCTGTTTTAGATAAGTGAAGTTGGTGTCTCTACCTGTGCCACAGTAAGAATGGGTGGTTGTGCTTGTGGGTGTTATTGAATCGCAACAGGGGGAAAAATGCGTTTAATGATTCTAGATAACCGCGAAAAAGCGGGGGCTTGGGCGGCAAGGTATATTGCCGGCCGGATCAAGTCTTTCGGCAATTCCGAGCCTTTTGTACTCGGCTTGCCTACGGGTTCAAGTCCGCTGGTAATTTACCAAGAAATGGTAAAAATGTGCCGGGCGAAAGAACTTTCATTTAAAAATGTCCGCACGTTCAACATGGACGAGTATGTGGGGTTGCCCAAGGAGCATCCGGGGAGTTATCATCGTTTCATGATGGAAAATCTCTTCGACCATGTCGATATTGACCCCAAGCATATCCGCATTCTTGACGGTATGGCTCAAGACAAGGAAAAAGAGTGCGGCGACTACGAACGGGCGATTAAAAGCGCGGGCGGCATAGAGCTGTTCTTGGGCGGCATGGGGGGCAACGGGCATATCGCTTTTAACGAGCCGGGGTCTTCTTTCGCCTCCAGAACTAGGGTGATCGACTTGGCTCAAGAAACGATTAACGACAACGCCCGTTTTTTTGACGGCGATTTGTCCAAAGTGCCTAAATCCGCAATGAGCGTGGGCATTGGAACGATTATGGACGCGCGCGAGGTCGTAATTATTGTTACCGGTAAAAACAAGGCGCGCGCTTTGCGCTCTGTTATAGAAGAAGGCGTGAACCATATGTATCCCTTGTCCTGCTTGCAGATGCACGCCAACGCGACTATTGTCTGCGACGAAGATGCTACCGATGAATTGCGCGTGGGAACTGTCCGATACTTTAAAAGTATGGAAAAAGGATGAAGGTTGCCCTATTTCTCGCTTTTTTGACTGTTTCCCCGTTTTTAGCCTTGGGGGTCGCCAATCCTTTGGCGGCTTTTTCCGACCCGGGGCATTTATGGGGGAACGGGATTGAGCGGGTTATAGAAGAATTTTTTCGTGAAAATTTTCGCACTAAAATTATCGGCGGCCGGGTGATGAATGTCCGTATGCCTTTTGCCATGAATCACGAAAGGGATATGCTTTCCGGCACGTCTTGGACGCAGGTGGGGGACGGCAAGGCCAGCCCGCAGGTGCTGTGGCCAATCATCGAAGACATTCTTGCCACGGAAGATTTCCAAGAGTTTGTCCGTGTGCTTTCTTCTGGCCGGGAAAAGGTGATTATTTTCGATCTTGCCACCCAAACTTGGAGCAGTACCACGGATATTTTCTATGTTGCGGGCATGAGGGCGGGTTTCTACCGGGGGCTTCCTCACAGGCCGCACGTTTTGGTGTCCGGCAGGGGTATTTTGGAAAGCGATGTTTACAATTATCTTTACAGCATTGGCCGCGTGGGTATTGACTGCTCGGGTTTTGTCTGGCACGCGCTTGCCCACATTGGGCGGCAGGGTGGGATAAACTTGGGTAACATTTTGCGGCCTTACATGGGGCTGGCTTCCGGTGTCGATCCTGCCTTGTTTGCCGGCACGGCGTTTTTCAATTCAAACAATCGCCAGATTATGCCGGTGGAAGACTCTATTCGCAATCTTCGCCCTGCCGATGTTATGCTTTTTAGGGGGCAAAACGGCGACATGGCTCATGCGGCTCTTATTCAATCGATTGATTTTGAACGGGGTATTATCCGTTACATTCAATCCACGGACGAGGCTCCGCAACAGGAGCGCGGCGTTCACGATTCGTTCATCTACTTCGACCCGGCCAACCCGGACATTTCCTTGCGCGACCCCAGCCTTGTTTGGAGCAAACAGCGGTTTTCCCCCTTTGTGGGTGAAAGGGACAGTCCCTTTGCCGACGACGGCGAGCGTTTCCGCGCTTTCGACGATCTTGGCGGCAGCAGGGTGGTAAGGTTGCGCACTCTTATCCCAGTTATCGCCGCAATTAACTCACGGGCGGCTGCCGGTTTTTAGGCTGGTTGTGGAGGGGGAGGCTGTTTTTACTTTTCAGCTTTCCTAAAATCAAGATGGCGCATCATGTAATACAAGTCTTCGCATTTTATGTCAAACTCTTTGCATACATCTGGAATCTTAGCGTTTTTTGACGGGTATCTATCGTTTAATCCGTTATTCGGTTTTTCAAATGTAATGACCGTGCATGAGTGTACAATGGCGGCGGCGATCAGCCAGGCATCGGCGGTATTTTCGGCTGACCAGTTGTTTAACGCTTCGATTTTATAAAAAGGGCTGTCATTTATATAATTGAGTATATTGCTATAGCAATGAATTACCCCAATATCTTTATGTCTTACCAATTCTTTGCTTTTTATGCCTGAAAGCCAGTCGCTTAACAAATCTTTTCCATCGATAATTTCATCATATACCATGTCAAGTATTTTTATGCTTTTTGAAGCGATGTTGAATTCTATGAAATCCCAAAAATCGGGGAACATATCAAGCGGGTAAAACAACCGGGAAGGGGCGATTAAAGTGTCGGCATCTATTAAAAATTTTTCATTTGGCATTGAGCCGTCCCCTTACCTCGTCCGCAAATTTGGCGAAAGTTTCCCTGTTCGTGCCGGTTAGCCGGCGGGCATCTTTGAAAAGCGTCCTTCCTTCTTGAACGCTATCGGCTAACGCTAGAATAAATTGCTTGCTGTACCTCGATGCCATTGTATCGTAATAATTCCCGCCTTTGGCTTTTGCTTTAACAGCAGAGAAAGATGCGGCAATAGCGTCAGTTAATTCCTTGTATTGACCTCTTGTTATAAAATAATTGTCAAGAGCTTTGCGTATAATAACCGCCTTTCCGCACTTAAAATACTTTGCCAGCTTTTCAACATTTTGGCTTACGGCCAAACCGCTATTATTCCACTTGCCTATGAAAACCTGTTGGGGAACCAGTATTTCCGCCGCCGCCGCGTTACAAAGCGTTTCAGTGGGGCTTGTATTAAAAGCTGCGCCGTAACTGTCGTTATAAAAACTGTGCGTGCCTAGCCATATATGGGCCGCTTCGTGCAATAAAGAAAAAAGCTGCCCCCCTTCGGAATCCCTGCTGTTTATAAAAATAAGCGGCGCATAATCGTCCGCCAAGGTAAATGCCCTGAATTCATATACATCCAAAGGGCGGTGAGTATTTTGGCCGACAATGCCGTTTTTCATTACCAGAATGCCTATGCTTTCAAAACATTGGCGGATAAATCTAAAAGAATCGCCCTGGTTTTGGGATTTGGAATACCAATCAACATCCATGTTTAGAGCGTTTCTGATAGAAGCCGCGACTTTACCCGCGTCTTTCTCGTTTTTGCAGGAGGCCGTGAAAGGCAGTTTTTCATTGCCTAAATCAAGCAAATAATCTCTCATCCAGTCTTGAATGGCCGCCATTTGGTAATAAGTCTCGATAAGTTCCCTGCTTGGGGCTGTCGCCTGCGCACTGTCAAGCGTTCTAAAGTTTAATAGAGGCAAATGTTCGGCAGGGGGCGATTCCAAAAAAAAGTAGCCTAAAGGGATGCCGGTTTTTTTGCTGAATTCCAAGATTTGATTGAAAGTCGGCTGTTTTTCGTTGTTTTTCCATTTGAAAAAGTGAGCTCTAAGATTATCGCTTATGTCATCAAAAGGGGCAGTTTTGAGCACCCATTCGAAAATATTGGGCGAAATCGAGACTTTTAACGGAGGCATTGGGGAAACCTCAAAACAAGCATATTTACATTATAAAGAGACTTTCCCCTTGCCGCAAGCCCGCCCGGATGCAAGCCTACAGCAAACCCAGCCCCACCGGTACGCAAGCTCTAAAAACTGAAGTTTTTAGAGCTTGCAAATAATCAAAACGTGATATTTATCACGGCACATAGAATGCGGCAGGGCGAAAATTACGGTATGAAAAAAGGAATAATACAAAGATGCGCGTTGTTGCCAGTCAATGTTATTGCAACCGCCCTTGGCTTTGCCACACTTGCAAATATGTGGGGAGCCGCAGGGTTTAACGGCGTTAGAGATGTCTCTTTTGCCGTTGTGTCGCTGGTCTGGCTTGCAGCCATTGTCAAGATGTCTGTCCACTTTCCTACGTTTAAGGCAGATTACCTGCTTCTGGTACCATCGAGCCTGTACGCAACCTTCTCCATGCTGACAATGGTACTCGGCGGCTTTGTTTTTGAGCTTGTACCTGCGGCAGGCAGGGCGCTTTGGCTCGCCGGCGTGGCTTTGCACACCCTGCATTTGATCATCTTTACCTCCCGCTTTGTAATCAAAGGCGTGATACTCGATACATTTTTACCCACATGGTTTGTTACTTACGCCGGATATATGGTTGCCATTGTCAGCGGAATGCCGATGGGGTTCCCCCTTGTTTTGCAGTGGGTCATGCTTTACGGTTTTGTAGTATACCCGATCATCCTTGTCGGAATGCTGGTGCGCCTTTACAAAAAGCCATTGCCCGTCATACTTAAACCCACCGGCGCAATATTCCTGGCTCCGTCCAGCCTCTTTTTTGTAAGCTACCTCAATATGTCGCCCAGTATGCTGCCAAACTTGGCACCCCAGATTGATGATGCTATCGTCGTGGGCATCTATATAATCTTATTCATCACGATTATCAGAGTTGCCACGCTTTTGCCCAGCTACCTGCGCGACCCCTTCGGGCCGGGTCTGGCGGCGCTTACCTTTCCCACGGCCATTGCACTGGTGGCCACATTCCGCATGGTTGGATACTTGGAGATGAGCGGCAGGGGGGAGTTGGCCGGTTTGCTTCAGCAATTCTTCGGCATCCAGCTATACATTACGACAGCCATAATGGTTTATGTGGGCTACAACTTCTTGTTCCCGTTTTTGGATTCCTACAGACCCCCAAAACCGCCGGCGCCTAGTAATTACGATGCAGCCAAGCTAGAACAAGGAGGCTTATAATGAAAAAAGTACAGACCACGTGCAACTACTGTTCGTTGTCATGCAATTTGGATTTCTATGTAGAAGACAACCGCATCAAGAAGATTCTTCCCACCAAAGGTTATTCCGTAAATGACGGCTTTGCCTGCATAAAAGGGCTGAACCTCGACAAACAGTTGTCCCGGCACAGACCGCCGCCCCGGCCGCGCATCAAGAAGCCTGACGGCACTTTTGAAATTGTCTCCTGGGACGAAGCAATCTCAAGCACCGCAAAAAAGCTCCTTGAAATACACGCCAAGTATGGCCCCAATAGCATCGCCGCCCTAAGCACGGCGCAGATGCCCTTTGAGGAAATGGCTCTTTTTAGCCATATTGTCCGCGGCTACCTAAAGGGCAACTGCGATGCAAACACCCGCCTGTGCATGGCAACCAGCGTGTTTGCCCACCGGGGAGCCTTTGGCTTTGACTCCCCGCCATACGCCCTCAAGGATTTTGAAATATCCGACACAATCATCCTGATTGGCGCAAACCCGGTGGTGGCCCACCCGGCCGTATGGAACCGCATCCGCAAGAGCGCGCGCCCCGGGCGCAAACTCATTGTAATCGACCCGCGAAAATCCGAGACAGCCCAGCAAGCCGACTATCATTATCCGGTCAAGGGCAAGGGGGACATCAAGCTGTTTTACACCCTTGCCAACTATCTTATTGAAAAAGGCTGGATTGACAACAGCTATATCAGCAAATATACCGACGGCTTCGGCGCGTTCAAGGCTTTTGTGGCAGACTTTAAACTTGAGAATGTGCAAGCCGAAACGGGGCTTTCCCCGGAGCAGGTCAAAGAACTGGCCGAACACATCCACAACGGCAAAGCCGTCTCGCTGTGGTGGACAATGGGCATAAACCAGGGCTACGAAGCCGTGCGAACCGCCCAGTCCATCATCAATATTGCCCTCATGACAGGCAATATAGGACGGCCCGGCACAGGCCCCAACTCGCTTACCGGCCAGCCTAACGCAATGGGTTCCCGCCTGCTCAGCAACCAGGCCATCCTGCCCGGCGGCGGCGACTACGACAACATCATCCGCCGCGCCGCCTGCGCTACCGCAATGGGAGTGCCCGACTCCATGCTTCCCGACAGGCCGACCTGGACTTACGACGTTATTGTTGAAAAAGCCAGGGCAGGCGAGATAAAAGCCCTCTGGGTTGTTCACACCAACCCCCGCCACTCATGGACAAACAACGAGACTTTCCAGAAAGCTATGGAAAAGCTGGATTTGCTTATCGTCAACGAGATTTACGACGACACGGATACAAGCGCCAACTGCGACGTATTTTTTCCGGTCGTGCCGGGCCTGAAAAAAGAAGGAACCTTCATTAATACCGAGCGCCGCATTTCCGCTCTGCGCCCGGTGCTTGAGCGTGAGCCTTACGAGCATTCCGACTTTGAAGTGTTCCTCAAAATGGGGGAGGCCCTTGGCATGGGCAGCCTACTAAACAAATGGCGTACACCGCGGGACGTGTTTGCGATCTTGAGACAGTGCACTAAAGGAATGCCGGCAGACTTCACAGGCGTTGATTACGACAGTATCGTAAACACCAAGGGCATCCAGTGGCCTTTCCGCGAAGGCGAAACTCTTGTAGACAATGACCGCCGCCTTTTTGAAGACGGAGTCTATTACACCCCCAACATGAGGGCCAAGTTTGTGTTTGAAAATCCCAGGCCTGACCCCTTGCCCACGACTGCGGAATATCCCTATATATTCAATACCGGGCGCGGAACCGTGGGCCAGTGGCATACCCAAACCCGTACCCGCGAGATTGCCGAAGTAGAAGACGCAGTTTCCAAAAATGCATACTGCCTCATCAACGAGCAACTGGCCAAGAGCCTTGGCATTGGGGAAAGCGATATGGTCGAGATAGCGTCGATCAACGGGGAAAAGGCATGTTTTGAGGCTCGTTTAACCGATACCCTGCAAGCCGGCGAGATCTACGGCCCCATCCATTACATTGAGACTAACAAACTCACCCCTTCGATCTACGACCCAATCTCCAAAGAGCCATCCTACAAGACGACTCCCGTCGCCTTGCGTAAAATAGAAGGAGGAGCCAAGGTCTTATGAACCGAAACGATATCAAAAAGCGCGAAATTTCCAACCGTATCCAAATCGATCGCGACAAATGCATAAGCTGCCTGGGTTGTATGTCAGCCTGCATTGTAGCGCATGAGGGTCATTCGCCGCGTAACCGGGTAGTAATCAGCACCAACAAGAAAAGTTCGCCCATATTTTGCCGCCACTGCGATTTGCCGGAATGTACATACACCTGTATGTCAGGCGCACTATCCATAGATAAAGAAACAGGCTTTGTATTATACAACTGCGAACAATGCGGAAGCTGCTTCATGTGCGTAATGGCTTGCCCCTACGGTGTCTTGCGTCCTGATAGACTCGACGAAAAAGTTTCCAAGTGCGATATGTGCATCGAAACCAAAGAAAAAACGCCCCAGTGCGTTGCCAGATGCCCGATGGGGGCTATAACACTGGAGAAGGAGACAGTCTTATGAAATTTGTTATAGCCGGTGCATCTGCCGCCGGTATAAATGCCGCCAAAGCCCTGCGCCAACTCGATCCCGGTGCGGATATCACAATGGTTTCCAAAGACGATAGAATTTATTCCCGCTGCATCATGCATCATCACCTCAAGGGCAAGCGCACCCTTGATCAGTTAAACTTTGTCGTGCCCAATTTTATAACAGACAACAACATCAAGTGGCTAAAGGATACGGCGGTAACAAAGCTTGATGCCGCGAAAAACGAGCTTAGCCTCTCGGACGGCTCGCAACTCGCTTACGACAAACTGCTTTTGGCGACAGGCTCATCTACATTTTTCCCGGGCGGGATAAAAAACCTGAACGATGCCAAAAGCGGCGTGATAGGTTTTCGCAATATTGACGATTGCGTTAAAATCAAGGATTTGGCAAGCGACCCCAAAGTGAACAATATTGTGGTGTTGGGCGCGGGCCTTGTGGGTATAGACGTGATCGAGGGTCTGCTTGGTTTTGGCAAAAACATCGCTCTTGTGGAAGCGTCTACCCATATGCTCAACAAACAGCTTGATATGCGCGCCGCCAGGGCGTACGAGCAGGCTTTTACCATTGCGGGCGTAAAGCAGTATTTTGGAACAATGGCCGTCGAGCTTGAACTGGACGCAGCTTATGCCGTCAAGCAGGTTGTATTGTCAAGCGGCGCCCGGCTGCCATGCGAGCTTTTTATCGTAACATCCGGCGTGCGGCCAAACGTGGATTTTCTGGAGGGCAGCGGGGTAGTTTACGATGAAAAAGGGCTTGTTTTCGATAAGTTTGGCAAGACCAGCGTTGACAATGTTTACGGCGCGGGAGACATTTCCGGGCGCAGTCCGATTTGGCCGGCGGCCGTCAAGGAAGGCATTATCGCCGCCTACAATATGCTTGGCAGGCCTCTGGAGCAGACGGATTTCTTCGCAAGTAAATCTACCATGAATTTTCTGAACATTGCCACAATGTCGCTTGGTATACCGGAGCCGCCGGACAGTTCCTACAATGTGGAAATTGATTTTGACGACAAGGGCAACTACAAAAAGATTCTTCACAAGGACGGGGAAATCAAAGGCGCAATTTTGCAGGGCGACCTGTCTTACTCAGGCATTCTGACCCAGCTTATAAAGGAAAAAATCAATGTCAGCAGAGTGAAAAAGCCGCTGTTTAAGGTCGATTACTCAGACTTTTTCGGCGAATTTAATTTTTAAAAAGAGCCAAGCCCCCGTAGGGGGCTTTTGCCTGAAAACTAGGGGCAAAGAAGCCGGACACCCAGAGTCCCGTTCCGAAGCGACGGGGAAACCCCGCCCGGACACGCCGAGCGGGCATTCCGCGCCGAACCGCTCCAGCTTCCCCCG
>WRKI01000284.1 GCA_009778155.1 Spirochaetota bacterium | reverse complement strand
GCCGGCTCCGATTTTGTCAAATGCGTCCAAATGCGCTTCTAATAGTCCCCTGCCCATGCTTTATTATTGCACAAAAATCTTAAATGTAGAATTGCTGTCTAACCAGTGCTCCGTGCCTTCGTGTGAGATACTTCCGAGGTTCGTGTCGTTCATGCGTTTGTCGTGGGGTTTACCGTACCCCGCGGCTTAGGCCGGAGCAGAACTTGGCAAGCCTGTCTACGGCCAGCTTTATGTTCTCCAGCGAGTTCGCGTAGGACAGGCGCAGAAAACCTTCGCCGAAGCTGCCAAAGGCAGAGCCCCAAGTCGCGGCGACACCTTCCTCTTCCAAAAGCCTGTCCGCAAACTCCTTCGACGAAAGGCCGAAAGACGAAATGTTCGGGAAAACGTAAAACGCGCCCTGGGGCATTGCGCAGGAGATGCCTTCGATCCGGTTCAGCGCATCGACAAAGTAATCGCGCCTTTCCTTAAAAGCGGCGCGCATTTCATCGACCGAATCTTGCGAGCCGTCCAGCGCTTCCACCGCCGCCCACTGGCTCATAGTCGCGGCGCAGGAAGCGGTGTTCACCATGAGCATTGACATATGTTCGGCAAGCTCCCGGTTCATAACCCCGTAGCCCAGCCGCCAGCCGGTCATCGCGTAGGTCTTGGAAAAGCCGTCCAGAATGACAGTCTTGTCCTTCATGCCCTCAAGCGAGGCAATGGAAAGCGGCGGCTCGCCAAAGGTTATGCGGTCGTAAATCTCGTCGGAAAGAATGTAAATCTCCCTCTGTCGCACAAGATCGGCTATGGCGCGGATGTCGTCATTGCTGAACATTCCGCCTGTGGGGTTGCCAGGGCTGTTGATTATGATCACCCTTGTTTTTTCGTTCACGTCTTTTTTAAGCCGCTCGATGTCCACCCGGAAATTGTTTTTTTCCAAAAGCGGCATGGGAACGGCTTTTGCCCCGGCGTAATTTATGACCGACTCGTAGATGGGAAAGCCCGGGTCGGGATAAATTACCTCGTCCCCTTCTTGGGCGAGCATTTGCATTGCAAAAAACATTACCGGCTTGCCCCCAGGGGTAACGACTATTTCGTCTGTGCCGGCCTTGACGTTTTTATAGGCCGCATAGTAGCGGGCGATGGCTTCCCTTAATTCGACTATGCCGGGAGTGGGGCCGTAGCCTGTTTTCCCTTCGTTCATTGCCCTGTTTGCCGCTTCGATGATGTTTCGCGGGGTTTTAAAATCGGGCTGGCCGATTTCAAGATGGATAACATTCCTGCCCCGCGCTTCAAGCTCGTTTGCCTTGGCAAGAATCTGAAAAGCGGCTTCCCCGTGGAGCCGGCTCATTCTTTCTGCAACTCTGTTTTTCATTTTGCCTTCCTAAGTTTTTACGGCGGTAACTTGGCTTCGACAAGCTGCCACAGTTTTAGCATAACATAAAATGCCAGCTTGCGGCCAGTGCATTCTCTCGAAAAACTCACACAAAGGCACAAAGACACGAAGGCACAAAGGTTAGGAGGTTAGGATTGAGCTAGGGGAAGCCCGCGCCTTCTTCTTGCCTCATTAATGAAGCAGAAAGAGGGGATAAGTAGGGATGAAGCTGAATTTTCTAAGCAAAACTTTGTGCCTTTGTGCCTTTGTGTGAGGCTAAAGTTCGACGTGCCTTTGCGCCTTTGTGTGAGATACTTCCGAGGTTCCTGTCGTTCATGCGTTTGCGTGGTGCCGGCTTGACAAAGTAGTTTTTTTCTATTTAAATGGAGTTAGCTACGGCGGGCTGTCTGCCGGCAGGGCTTTTGCCGGTTCGGGCAGCCAAACTGCCGCTTGTTTTAGCGGCAGGATCACAATGCAGACAGGAGAGACCTGTTAATGAAGGTAAACACTCTGCTTATTTCTATTTCAAGAGGACTTGACATCGTTGAAGGCCAATTGTTTGGCGCGACATCCGGGCACAGCAAACGAGTCGCCTCTATTTGCAACAACTTGGGAAAAGCCTTTGGCATGAATAACGATGAGCTTGTAACTCTTACAACCAGCGCGCTGCTTCACGACAGCGCATTGACAGAATGGCTTACAAGCGGCGAGGCTGATAAATCGCATTGCATTATGGGACAGCGCAATGCGGACACCCTGCCCCTGCCTTTGCCGGGGGCGGACTTTGTCCTTTACCACCATGAACGTTCTGACGGATCGGGTATGTTCGGCTTGCGCGATATTCCGCTTGGCGCGGAGATTATCAGCTTTGCCGACGCTTACGACTGCAATATGACTCTTAAAGGTTTTCTGCCTAAAATAACCGATGCCTTTGACGCCCAGTCTATCGACTCGCCGCTGCCGGACTGGGACGTGCATCCGCTTGAAGCTATGAAGTTCGGGGATTTAATCGTAAAGGCTATCGACTACAAGTCCCGGTTTACGCGCAACCACACTTTTGGCATTGCGCAAAAAGCCAAACACATGGCGCAATTTTACGGTTACGACGATCTTGAAACGGCAAAGCTGTACTTGGCCGCCTGCTTGCACGATTTGGGCAAGCTGGCCACTCCGACAGAGGTGCTGGAAAAACCCGGCAGGCTTACCGATGCCGAGTTTGCCACTATCCAAGAACATATTCAGTACACCTTCGATTTGCTGGAGGGTGTCGATGATGATATTCGGCACTGGGCGGCGGGGCATCATGAAAAGCTGGACGGCTCCGGCTATCCTTTCGCTCTTAAAGAACACGAGCTTCACTTTAACGCCCAATTGATGGCTTGTATCGATATTTACCAAGCTGTAAGCGAGGAGCGCCCCTATCATCCGGCGCGTTCCCACCAGGACACTATGCAGATAATGCACTCAATGGCGGCTAACGGCGGAATAAGCGCCCGTATTGTCAACGATATGGACGCCGCGCTAAAATAAGCCGGCGGGGTGGCGGGGGGATAAGGCGAAGGGAGCAAAGGGAGCAAAGGGGATGGCGGCGTAACGGGGGGAGCGCCGGGTCTGGCTGTTAGGTGATAAATGGGCTAGGGGGCTGGGGCTATGAACAATTTTGTAATATGCGCGACTCGTTCCATGCGTAAGTATGCGGCGGCCGTTACGCGATCTTTAACGGGTTTTAACGGTTTTGCAGAGTTTGAAAGCGCTTTTGACGGTGTGCATCTTTTAACGACGGAGCGTTTTGCAGACGGGGAGATGGAGGTTGTCATAAGCTCTTCCATTCGCGGCAAGGTTGTTTTTCTTTTTACTTCCTGCGCAAGAAACGAATGCGGCGTATCTGTAGAAGAGGCCAAGATCGAGCTTTACAATGCGGTTGACGCGCTTAAGCGCGCGCAGGCGGAAAAAATTATCATTTTCGAGCCTTTTGTCTCCTGCTCCCGTTCGGACAGGATTACCCGGCGCAGTTCCGTGGGTATCTGGGTGCACATGAAAATTCTTGCCGGCCTTGGCGCAAGCCATATTGTTACTTACCAGCTTCATTCCGATAAATCAAAAACGATTCTTGACCCTACGATATGCGCCATAGACGATGTGCCGGCGCTGAATCTTCTTAAACAGCATTTGTGCGACAGTTATATAAAAAATATTGAAACCCTGCAAGAGGAGGTGCGTAACAATTGGGCATTCTGTTCGGTCGATGCCGGGGGTGAAAAAATTACTAGGGATTTTGCCAACGCCTTTGGCGCGCCCTTGGTTGTGGCGCACAAGCAAAGGGATTATTCCAAGCCGAACTCGCTGGAGTCGGTGAACATTCTTAGCGCGGAGCCGCTGGAGGGCAAAAGTCTTTGGATTGTCGATGACATGATAGACACGGCAGGCTCGGTGCAAATACTGATCCGCGCTCTTTCCCGGCTTGCGCCTCGCGAGATAAATCTTGTCGCTGTGCACGCTCTGTTTTCGCCGCCTGCCCAAAGCCGCCTTAGCGAGCTTTTGTCTGAGGGTTTGGTAAAGCGCATTATTGTCAGCGACAGTGTTTATATTCCCGCATCCATGTCGGCGGAAATCCCCGGCATCGAAATTGTGTCTTCGACCGAGCTTTCGGCAAAAATTATCAAGATGATTGTAAACAAGGAGTCCTTGAACAAAGTCCTGCGGCAGTTCAACGCGGATATTTACCTTCGCTCAAAAGCCCCCCTTTGACAGGCTGGCTACCAAAACAAAACTCCGTGCCTTAGTGTGAGCCTCTTCTTTCTCCGTAAACCCGGAAACAGAGCTTTTCTCGCTGTGCTTCCCCGCCCGGCAGCCGCCCCCAAAACAAAACTCCGTAGTGAAAATTCCCCGCTTGGCCGCCGGCGGCAAAAATTGCACTTGCAAAATTGGCAAAGCTACTATATAATGGAACAATAAGACGGAATACGGCGCGAGTTGCCGTTAAACAAAATGCATTTTCGGAGAGATATATGGCGGTAAAATACACACCCGAACCTTTTAGAATCAAGTCTGTCGAGCGAATCAAGATGCTCACCCGAAGTGAACGCGAGCAGAAAATTGCCGCCGCAAACTACAACCTTTTCGGCCTGCGCGGCGAAGATTGCTACATAGACCTGCTTACAGACTCCGGCACCAACGCCATGAGCGTCGAACAGTGGGCTGGCGTAATGCGCGGGGACGAAGCCTACGCCGGGGCCACAAGCTACTACAAACTGGAAGCCGCCGGGCGCGACATCTTCGGCTACGGCTACATACAGCCCGTGCACCAAGGCCGCGCCGCCGAAAAAGTCCTTATGCCGCTTTTGCTCGGCAAGGGCAAATACGCCATCTCCAATATGTTCTTCGACACCACCCGCGCCCATGTCGAACTTGCAGGCGCGCGCGCCCTTGACTGCGTCGTGGCCGCCGCCAAAAACCCGTCTGTCCGCGCCCCTTTCAAAGGGAACATGGACGTTGCGCAAATGGAAAAACTTATAAACGAATACGGCGCGGAAAATATAGGCATGGTCGTGCTCACCGTTACCAACAACTCGGCCGGCGGCCAGCCTGTCTCCATGCAGAACTTCCGGGAAGTGTCGGCCGTCTGCAAAAAATACAGCATCCCGCTGAACATAGACGCCGCCCGTTATGCGGAAAACGCCTTTTTTATCAAGCGGGACGAAAAAGAGTTCCAGAACACGCCAATAAAAGAAATAATCCGACAGATGTTCAGCTACGGCGATATGTTCACCATGAGCGCGAAAAAAGATTCGATCGTAAACATGGGCGGGCTGTTGGGCGTGAAAGAAGCCGAATCTCCGCTGGTGCTGAAAATCAAGGCGAACTGCATAAGCTACGAGGGCTTTTACACATACGGCGGACTTAGCGGCCGGGAAATGGAAGCGTTGGCCATTGGCCTTTACGAAGGCATAGACGAGGACTTCCTGCGCTACCGGATAGGCCAGCTTGAATACCTTGCAGGGCGGCTGGACGATGCCGGCATCGCCTACCAGTCCCCGGTGGGGGGGCACGGTGTTTTTGTCGATGCCAAGGCTATGTTCCCGCACATCCCCTACAGCGAGTTTCCCGCGCAGGCTCTTGCGATAGAGCTTTACAAAGAGGCCGGCATACGTTCCTGCGACATTGGCAGTTATATGCTGGGCAACGACCCTGACACCGGGGCGCAGCTTGAGGCCGATTTCGAGTTTACCCGCCTTGCCATTCCGCGCCGGGTGTACACGCAGGCGCATTTTGACATCATGGCCGAGGCGCTTATCAGCATCAAGGCCGCATCGGGTAAGATCAAGCGCGGCTACCGTATCGTGTGGGAGCCGCCGATTTTGCGCCACTTCCAAGCGCGGCTGGAGCCGATTTCCGGTTAGCGGGCGAGTGTGATATATGTTGAGGGTCGCATTTCCCGGTTCCTTTGACCCGCCCACGCTGGGGCATCTTGATGTGGTGCAAAGGGCGGCTTCTATTTTTGACGAGCTGGTTGTCGTTGTGGCGGAAAACAACCGGAAAAAATATCTCTTTTCCCTTGACGAGCGTCTGTCCATGATGCGCGAGCTTCTTGCCGGCAGGGGAAACGTCAAGGTGGCCGCCTGCGACGGCCTTGTTGTCGATTTTTTGCAGAAAGAGAAAATCAAGCTGATGATTCGCGGTGTGCGCGGCGCGGACGATTTTTCCTACGAGTTTGAAATTTCCATGATGAACAAGGCACTCGACCCGAAAATCGAAACGATTTTTATGACCACAGACCCGAAGTATTTCGTCTTGCGCTCTTCCAGCGTGAAAGAGCTGGCTTACTTCGGCGGCGATGTATCCGGCATGGTTCCCCCGCTTGTGGCGAAAGCCCTAAAAGAAAAGTTCGGCGAGAGGGGCGGCCGGCCTTGACGACACGAACCTCGGAAGTATCTCACACAAAGGCATGGAGGCACAAAGGCACAAAGGTTTAAGAGGGTAGGCGGGGTTAGCTCTGCGTCTTCATTCTTGCCTTAACAGAGTACAAAAAGGAGGCTTGGAAGAAAAGCGGTACTTTCTAAACTGTGCTTTGTGCCTTAGTGTCTTTGTGCCTTTGTGTGAGTTTAATGGGGAGTAATTTCACAGCCTTCTTGAAAAACAGCCTGCCTCGTGTTAAGCTGTCTGTTATGGAAATCCTCAAGCTGTTAAGCATCGGCCTTGTTCTGGGAATTGTCGTCGTGGTTCCGGGGGTTTCAACCGGAACCCTTGCCGTTGCCTTCAATATATACGAGCGCATTATCGCCGTGTTGACACCCAATGTCAAAAAGATTTTGGCCGCAAAAGCCTTCTGGCTGCCGCTGGCCGCAGGCGCGTTGGCCGGCATCTTTCTGTTTAGCCGGATCATCACGGCTTTGTTTGCCACGCACCCAGTCCCTGTGCACTGGTTTTTCATAGGCATAATCGCAGGAAGCCTCCCGCTCATTTACCGCAAGGCGCGCGAGCCGGGGAAAAAACTGCCCGCCCCCTCCGCCATATTGTGCGCCCTTGCCGCGCTGGCTCTTATGATCGCCATAGCCTTTGCTAACCCGGCCGACGATGCGCCCGTGCGCACGGAGCTTACCGCAGCTCTTGCCGCAGCTCTTGCCGCAGGGGGCGCACTTGCCGCCGCCGCGCTGATCATACCGGGGCTTTCCGGCGCCTTTGCCTTGTTAATCGTCGGGCTGTACCGCACCGTGATTCAGGCCGTGTCGGACTTCAACATTCCGCTTATAATACCGGTGGCAATCGGGGCTGTGATAGGGCTTTTTGCCGGAGCCGCCCTTGTGCGCCTGCTTTTGGAAAAGGCTCCCCGGAAAACCTACGGGGTGGTGCTAGGCCTGTTGGCGGGAACCGCCGTGGTCATGTACCCCGCAGGCCTGCCCCAGAGTGCGCCTTTGGCCGTCTCTGTAGCGAGCTTGCTTGCCGGCGGGGCGGTTTCGTTTTTCTTTTCCCGCGAAACCAAGGCCGGGCGTTGATTTTAAGCGGCTGATGGGAATCGAACCCACGTCTCCAGCTTGGAAGGCTGGGGTAATAGCCATTATACGACAGCCGCAAAAGTCCGGGCAAAAACGCCCGTACATACATTCAAACAGAAAACGCACATTTTGTCAAGTGTGTTGCGAAAAAAAATTACTCGGGGGCGCATTGGAGGTTTTTAAGGAGAGGGGGGTAAAGATGCGCTTTTTTGCTGTAACTAATCGTGAGTTTGCTAATTTTATGTTTACAGTAGGAATTCTTAAAAAGAACTCCTCAATATATCCTAACGTTTAGGAAGGTTTTTTATGAGCAGCAAAAAAATTGGGTTGGATGATAAACTTCTAGCGGGAGCGGTAATTGTTGGGGTCTTGGTTTTAGGGTACAAAGCGTTAAAAGCGCTTTTTGGGGAGCCTAAAAGAGATGCAGAAAGTTCAGCGGGTTTTGAAGACAACCCCGAAGAAGAATATCTGTCATGGATTTAGCTCGCAAAACAAATGCGTTTAACAAGCGCCGTTTGGGGCGGGTGCCGTTATGAAAAATATATTTGTCTTAGCCGGCATTCTATTACTTAGCAGTGCTTCGGGTGGTTATACGGATGAGCGGCGGCAAGAAGCTGAGGCTTATTTTTGTTTTGGGGATGAGGAAGACGGCTTATGTTTCCCGGTGCCAAGCGAAAATGCAGGTTTAGGCTCCGCCCAAGTTAGGATGTGGTTTGTAGATGAAGGGCGCAGAAGGGAATTATATCCCCCTTACAGAATACTTGATCTAAACCGATTTGAGCGGTATTACGAATTTGCCAACATTGAAACCAGCCTCGTGCGGATTGTGTTTACGGTAGAGACGGCAGTTCGTAATTTTAGGTATTTAAGGATCATGTGGAACGGAAACTTCGGAGACGAAGGCGAAAGACGTTTTTCCGTGCTTGACACGCGGTACGTCTTGGACAACCTGACACCGGAAATTCCCCTTGTAATAAGAGGGCACAGCTTCGGCAGCGCGCTTCCTAGCATGGGATTTTCTTTTGCGGATATAGACGGGGTAACACGGTATTTTACCCTGGGCATGAGCGGCCGGGATGGTCTTGTTGAAATTTGGGAGTTTTAACCGCCGGGCGTATACTTTCCAATAACTCACACAAAGACGCAAAGGACAGATTAGAAAGCTCGGCTTCATCTCTACCTTGCTCTTCTTTTACCCTATTGAAGCAAGAAGAGGACGCGGCCTTGTCGTAGTTCTGCCAACTCTTAACCTTTGTGCCTTAGTGCCTCCCGTGCCTCCGTGTGAGCTTTCCGGGAAAAAAAGCCGGCAGGCTTAAAGGTCATAAGCGGCGTGCAGGAAAAGGGCGGCGGCGGTTGCCACGTTAAGGCTTTCTATGTTGCCCGTTCCCGGAATGCGCAAAAGACAGGAGCACTCCCTTTTTACGCTTTCCGGAAGCCCCGCCTCCTCGTTGCCCAAAACAATGGCAATGCCGGGGCGGCGGCTGGAAAACTCCCCCGCTATGAGACCAAGATCGTTTATACGCCGGCGCGCCCATATATCCGTGCCGACAGTCAGCATCAACTTGGAGGCATCCCTTAAAAAAGCCGCCGTGTTATTCACCTTTCTCACCTCAAGATACTCAAAACCGCCCTCCGCCACCCGGTAGGCGCTTGTGGTAAGACGCGCCTCGCTGTCCGTCTCGTTAAGCACGATAAAACTGGCATCAAAAAAGGCGGCGGCTCTTGCAATCGCCCCAAGATTGTGATCGTTGCCAATCGAATGCAGAACAAGACCGACCCTGCCCTCCGCCGCCCAACGCTCCAGCTCCTCCCTGTTGATAGGCTCGATAACCGGCTCCTCGATCATGGCCACCACCCCCTGGTGATGCACGCTTTTGCAAATTCTTTCAAGCTCTTCGTTTTCGCAAATTTTGTAAGGACGCTTTCTTTCCGCCAGTTGCTTGCAAATACCAAGAAAGGAATGCAGCCTTTCTTCCCGCAGGAAAAGCCGGTTGATTTTTTCGGGATGCTGTTCGGCGGCGGCCAAGACTGCGCTTAAGCCGCAAATCGCCAACTCGTCTGTAAGTTTATTGCGCATACTCCACTATACCCTCTATAATAAGAAAATGCAAACGGAAAAACATTACTATTCGTGGGAAAGTTCACAGCCCTTTGAGGCGAAAATTACGGAAACCCGCCCGGCGGGAGAGGGACGCGCCGCGCTTCTGCTTGACAAGACGGTTTTTTACCCAGAAGGCGGCGGACAGGGCGCGGACAGAGGCAGTATAAACGGGCTGCAAGTCCTTGACGTGCAGGAAAAAAACGGCGAAATCCTGCACATCGTAAAGATTGATGAGGGCGCGCCGCCGCAGCCGGGAACTGCAACCTTGATTCTTGATGAAAAAAGACGGGCGGATTTTACCGTCCAGCACACAGCCCAGCACCTGCTTTCGGGCATCATCATGCGGCGACTGGGGCTGCCGACCGTTTCCTTTCATCTGGGCGATGAGACGAGCACTCTTGACATTGACCCGGCAGGGGGGGCGGGGGGAAAACCCTTCGCGCTTTCCGCCGTGGAGATCGAAGAAATCGAGGATATTGCCGCCGGCGAGATAGAGGCCTGTCGGCCTGTCTCCGTGCACCTTTGCCCGCCGGCCGACATAAACAGCTTCCCCCTGCGCAAGCCCCCGCCGGAAAGCGGGGAGGCGCTTCGCATTGTGGAGATTCAGGGCAACGATTTTTCGGCCTGCTGCGGGACGCACTGCAAGTCTACCGGCCAGCTTGGCATGATACGCATTCTTGGCGCGGAAAAGCACAAGTCGCACCTGCGCATAAGCTACATTGCCGGTAGGCGCGTCCTGCGCGACAGCCGTCTGTTGCGGGAAAACGCCCTTGCCGTATCACGCGCCCTTACCGTCCCGCTCTTCGAGATTGGCAAGGGGACGCAGGCCTTTTTGGAGAAGGCGCGTCTTGCCGAGACCCGGCTTGCCGCGCTTTCGGGGACGGTGGCGGATTTCAAGGCCGCCGCGATTTTTGAAAACAAGGCCGCAGGGAAAGGCGCAGGCGCGGCTCCTTTAATAGAAGTTTTCGAGAGCGAAACTATGGAAGAAGTCCTGCTCATAGCGAAGGCTCTGCAAAAGCGGCTTACCGGCGACGGCAACGCGAGCGGCATTTTAGTTTTCGCATCGAAAAAAGAGCTAAAGTTTGCCGCCCTGTGCTGTGGCACCGAAGGCGACGTGCGCGATTTTGTAAAAGACGCTTTTGAGAAAGCATCCGGCAAGGGCGGCGGCGGCAAGGCTTTTTTCCAAGGCAGCTTTGCGACAGAAGCCGATTTAGCGGCCTTCCTTGCCGGGCTTTAGCTTTCCGAAAAAAGCCGCACACGAAGGCACGGGGCGGGAGGATTCGGAGTATAATCACACGAAGGCACGGGGCGGGGGATTCGGAATATACTCACACAAAGGCACGGGGCGGGGGGATTCGGAATATGCTCACACAAAGGCACGAAGGCACGAAGGCACAAAGGAAAGAAGGGAGGAAGCACAGTTTAGAAAGCTCCGCTTTATTCCTAATTTATCCGCTTTCTGTACTAATTGAGGCAAGAGGAAGGCGCGGCCTTATCAAACCTCGCCCAAACCTTTGTGCCTTTGTGCCTTTGTGTGAGCCTCTCTTCCTAAACTTTGTCAAACCGGCAGGTTCGAGCGTGATGTATCTCACGGTTGAAAAAGGCGTGGCTGTGTAGTATTATTAGCATAGATGAAGAAGATACAAACTGAAAACGCAGTCGGGCATATTCTTTGCCATGATCAAACCCAGATAACCGAAAATGCCGGGGGGGGAGTTCTCTTCAAAAAAGGACATATTGTCCGGGAAGAAGATATCGAAAAACTTCTTGCCGCAGGGAAAAGCCATATTTACATTTACCAAGCCGGCCAAGACATGGTGCACGAAGACGATGCCGCCGGGCTTTTGTACGCCGCCTGCGCCGCAAATAACATGAAGCCGACACCCGTGCGGGAAGGCAAAATCGAAATCATCGCGGAGGAAGGCGGCCTGTTAAAAGTTGACACACAAAGATTAGCGGCCGTGCACGATCTGGGGAACATTGTTATCGCAACCCGCCGCAACAATACCGTGATAAAAAAAGGCGACAAACTGGCGGGAATGCGCGTTATCCCACTTGTCATAGAAAAAAGCGTGTTAGACGAAGTAAAAAAAATAAGCGACGACAGGCCGCTTTTGGAAATAAAACCCTTCCATAAGTTTAATGTCGGACTTGTCATAACCGGAAGCGAAATACACAGCGGGCGCATAAAAGACGGATTTACCGCTGTAATCGAGCAAAAACTGGCCGCTTACAATCTAAAAATAGACTGCCGAAAAGTTGCAGACGACGATGCCTTGTCAATCAAATCGGCAATCGAGCAGTGTCTTGAAGCCGGGGCAAACTTGATCCTGTGCACCGGCGGCATGAGCGTAGACCCCGATGACATAACGCCCAGCGCGATAAGGGCGGCCGGCGCAAGCATTCTTTCTTACGGCGCGCCCGTCTTGCCCGGCTCCATGCTTTTACTGGGATACATGGAAACAGGGGCGGCAATTTTCGGGATTCCCGCCTGCGCAATGTATGCGAAAACGACAAGTTTCGATCTGCTTTTTCCAAGGGTTCTTGCAAAAGACACTATCACAAAAAAAGAAATTGCTTCCCTTGGGCACGGGGGGCTGTGTTTGAAATGCCCGGCTTGTTCGTTTCCCAACTGCGAATTTGGCAAGGGCTAAAAAACAATGAAGTTGAGCGCGGCAATTTTAACCGGCGGGAAAAGCCGCCGCATGGGCAGGGACAAATCATTTTTAACATACCGCGGCGATTCTTTTATCGGGCGCATAAGGGAGGAGCTTTCCGGCTTTGACGAGGTTTTAATTTCGGTAAGCGACGAGGGGCAAAAAAAAGAGCACCTGCATTTTTTTGGCCGGCTGCCGGACAAAACGGCGATAGTCGAAGACAGGGTAAAAGACATTGGCCCCCTTGGCGGCATTTATTCCAGTTTGGCGCAGTGCAAAGGCGATTATTTGTTTGTCTGCGCTACCGATATGCCCCTGTTAAAAAAAGAGCTGGTTGATTTTATGACACTGTTCATAAGCGGCGACTACGATTGTTTTGTCCTAAAGTCCGGCACCAAAATCCATCCGTTATGCGCAATCTACAGCAAGGCTGCCTTGCCGGCAATCGAAGAGATGATACGGCAAAAAGACCGCAAAATGCTAATTTTGTTCGACAAGTGCAGGACAAAGTACATTCCCTTGGAGTACAGCCGTTTTGGCGAGGATGCCGTTACAAATATAAACACCTATGCGGATTTTTCAAGGCTGGAAAAACCAGGTGTTAAAACGCGTATTTTTTGCGTAAGCGGCGTTAAAAACAGCGGAAAAACAACGTTGATATGCAAGCTGATTTGCGCCATGAAGAAAAAAGGCTGGCGGCTTGCTGTTATAAAACACGACGGCCACGATTTTGAAATAGATGCCGAAAGCAAAGACACTCACAAGTACATGAAGGCCGGCAGCGACGCTTCCCTTATTTATTCGCAAAAAAAATACGCGCTAATCAAACGCTGGGAAACTGTCCGTTCTGAAGCCCCGGCTCTTGCCACGGTTTCCGCCGAAAGCCGGCTTGGGCTTTTGCTGGAACATTTTGCGGACATGGATTTGGTTATTATCGAAGGGTTAAAGCACTCGGCTTTTCCCAAAATAGAAACGGTCTTGGAAAAACCTGTTTGCAGCGACGCTTCCCTTTTGGCCATTGCCACGGACGGGGGGTTCCGGCACGAAAGAGTCAAAACGCTCGGCCGGGACGACATTGAAACTATGGTAAGCATTATCGAAAGCGAGGTAATGGGTCTGTAGCCTGCGGCCGGGGCGCAAGGGGGGAAGGCTCACACGGAGGCAGGGTTCGGAAGTATCTCACACAAAGGCACGGAGGCACAAAGGGAGGAAAAGGGAAGCTAACTGCGCTTTAACCCTGTTTGTGCTTGTTTAGGCAGGGGGAAGGCTCAAGCTTTTGGGGAAATTTCTCTTTTCCGGCGAAAAAAGTTGCAAAAATATCTTGACAAAAAAACCGCAAAGTGCTATTTTCTTAGCAAGAGCCGCTTTTGCAACGCTTCCATTTGGAAGCGATCGGCCGATGTCAAATTTTGAAAAAGGGGGAATGCTGCGCCCGCGCCGCAATTCGCATGAGCATTGTACAAACCGTAGAAATACCCGCAGACCGCCGGCTTATTGTTTATGTGCCCGATGAAGTGCCGGCAGGTAAGGCACTGCTAACGTTTACCCCTATTTCAACAACCCCCAACAGCAATGAACGCGAAAATGCCGAAAAAATATGGGCATATAACCGTAGCCATCCGCAAGAAATAAGGGCGAAAATCCAAAAACTGCAAGGAAGTTTAGGCGAAAACGCCTTTGGCGGAATGGACGGCGTGGCTTACCAGCAAAAAATCCGCGATGAATGGGACGCTTAATTGAAACTGCTGTTAGACACCAACGTAATAATAGATTTTCTCAAGCGAAAAACCCTTGCCTTTGATATATCGTCGTTGTTATTGGAACATGAATGTTTAGTGAGCGTAATTGTCAAGCTGGAGTTGCTAAAATACCCTGATATTTCAGTGGAAGAAGAGCAAAACATCCGTGATTTTCTTCAGTTTGTTCCTGTTGTCCAGCTTAACGAAGCTATAGAGGAAGAGGCCATAAGGATAAGCCGTTCTACAAGGCTTAAATTACCAGACGCCATTATTGGAGCAACGGCGATAATATATGGAGCCGAAATTGTTACTGGCGATCCCCATTTCCTTAACTGCCGGCATGAGAAACTGCGAATATGGGAGCGCCCATCGTAAAGAAACGGCAAGTTTTCAGGCCAATGTAAGGAAGAGAATCCCCGGCAGGGCGGTTTCGCTCTGCCGGCCTGCAAAATGCGCCCGCCGCAGGGAATTTTGCCCCCGCCCGGCAAAAAAAAGTTACAAAAATCGAAAAAAGTTGCAAAATATCTTGACAAAGCATCCGCGATGTGCTATTTTTGAAAAAGAGGCCGTGTTTGACACTCTCAAAACGGCAAATTTTGAAAGGAGGGAGAGCTATGCCCGCGCTACAATTTACAATACTCGGCAACAAAAAGCATAGGTTTACCCCCCC
>WRKI01000283.1 GCA_009778155.1 Spirochaetota bacterium | reverse complement strand
GACGACAGTCTTTCAAACCCGCCTGTGTTTTCCGGCTACGACGTGGTTTCGATAAACTCCGACAGCCGCAGGATGGACGGACAGACGGCCTACGACGTTACGCGAAATTTGATCCGCCGGCTTAAAGGGGCGGGCTTGGACGGCTTTTTTTACAAAAAGGTGGATTCTGTTTTGCGCGGCAATCCGGGGCAAGAGCTTGCCGCCATTATAGACGAGCTTGGCATCCCCCTTGCGGTTGCCGCCCCCTCCTTCCCGGCAAACTTAAGCATTCTGGAGGGAGGGGTGCTAAAGTCCGGCAAAACCGTGCCGCAGGCTTCTATTGACGCGGTAAAACTTTTTGCAGATGGCACCGGCAAAAAAACGGCCGGCATTCCGCTGGATGTGATCCGTCAGGGAGGCGCGGCGGGCTTTGTCGCCGAAAAACACAAAGAAGGTTTTCAGGTTTTTGTAGCCGATGCGGTTTCCGACTCGGATTTGGCGGCGATAAGCGCGGTGCCGGCTTCTGTCGGCTCTCCGCTTGTTTTGGCCGGCGCGGGGGCTTTGGCAAACCAGATTGCGACGGCAGCGGCCGCAGGGGCGGCGGCTGCCGCCGGCGCAAAGCCCTTTTTGCCTGACGGCTGCAGCCCTGTTTTGGCGATTTGTGGGACGCGGCAGGGGGAGACGGTCGCCCAGATTTCAGCCCTGTGCGAAAAGCTCTCCGCCCCGATTGTGCGCTTTGACACAGCCCTTGTCGCCGCCGGCAAGGGGGAGCAGGCCGTGGAGCTTGCATTCGAGCAAGCGCGAAAATCTATGGAAGAAAACCCCGCGCTTTGCATTGTCTGCGTGGACAGCGCGTTCGGCGGGAAAATCCCCGAAGGCGGCGTAGTATGGAAGGACGAGGTGGCTGAAGCGGCTGAAAGCGTGGCCATTTCACAGGCGCTTGGAAGCCTTGCCTCCCGGCTGGCCGCCTCTTTCGGCTTTCGCCTGATTATAAGCTCCGGCGGGGACACCTCGCTTGAACTTTGCAAGTGTCTTGATGTCCAGGGGATTCAGCCGCTTTCGGAAATTTTTCCGGGCATTCCCATAGGCAGAATCGAAGGGGGGCTTTGCGGCGGGCGGCACATTATCACAAAAAGCGGCCGCTTCGGCGACAAGGATGTGTTAGTCGAAATAGTCAGACGGCTTGCCGGCCTGTAAAGAAGCCTGTTAGTTTTTTTTCGCCAGCGGGTTCATGTCGCCGATAACAAATGTATGCCGCCCCTTTTCCGATATTTTTGTAAGAGCTTCGATCGTTTTAAGAAACTTGATGTTCTCATCGTCCTTCATAAGCTCGGATGCATTTTTTAAGGCGCGCGCCGTGGCGACCGCCGTCCTTGCGTTTTCCATTTCGGACTTTGCCCGTATCTTTGCCTCCAAGGTTTTGGAAAACAAATCTTGGATAGATTTTGGGAAAGTCAAATCGCGAAGCTGCGCCGCCTCGACCGTTATGCCAAACTCCGCCCCTTCGTTTACCATTTCCGGTGTCTTAAAATCGGCAAGCTCGCCGCGTTTTTCGTTCAAGCTCTCGCTGTCCAAACTTGCGATTTTATTGCGAATGTAAAACTGGACGATGTTGCAAAGCCGCTGTTCGGCTTCCAGAATAACCGCGTAATCGCTTTTATCCAGCGCGAACTTTCCCAAAAACTTTTGCCCGTCTGTTATTTTGTAAAGGATGTTAAACGAAAAACGAAGCGCGACATTGTCTTTTGCCAACACTTCTTGGTTAGTTACGGTAAGCAGCTTTGAAGCCTCCGGCAAGACAAAGAGAGAAGTCCTGTTTTTCCAATCGCTGATTTCATAATAGCCGGGCGGCAGAACCCGTTCAAAAACATTGTCGCGATAAAGAAAGCCTGCCGTGTTAGGTTTCACCTGATACTTTTTTTTGAACAACCCCATGTTTCCCCCTTTGTTACCCCCCTCCCCCCTCACAAAAAAAATCGCAAAGAACGCCGGAAACGGGGGAAGCCAAGTTGAGTTTGAGCTTGCCGCCCAAACGGTATCCCCCGCCTTGCAAACCCGTTTCCGGCTTTGGCATTTCTGCCACGTTCCTTGCTTTTCTGCGGGTTTTAAGCCCGTTGCCTGGATTTTGAGTCCGTGGCGGCCTTATGGCCTGCAACCAATGCAAGCGGGGAATCGAACCCCTTGGGACAAAGCCCCGCGATACCCTGTTTATTCGCTTGTCCCTTTGGCAAACAGGTGGCGGTTAAAACAAGCATAACAGAAAACGCCTGTTTTGTCAACAGCTTTGCCGGAAAATCCGCCGGCTCCCCTATGTGTTAAGCGGAACGTCATCCCAATCGAGGGTGCTGTCAATGAGCCATTCCAGAGCTTTCCTTCTTTCTAAAATTACGCCGTCATCCATTTTGCCGGTCGGGTAATTGTTCAACAGCCCGTTACGCGTGTACCAGTGCGCCCGGAAATACAAATCCAGCTTTTTGAAGATTTCATCTTTCGGCCTTACTTTCATCTTGCCCCTGAACTTTGAATCGCCCTCCCCCTTTTCCAAGTTCGGGCATAACTTTGCCATGCGATCTTCCACCGGGTTGTCAATCGGCAAATCGTCAATCAAACTTCCGGCCCACATAAGCGCCCACAAAGCCTCGATAAACCAGTAAATATTTGTTTTTTCCTGCTCCGTCAAATCTTCGTTTTCTTTGTCCAGCAACTCTTTTTCAGATTCCGAAAGGCTCTCCGTCAAATTATGCGCATCGATCCAATCTTTTATAATATGGATAGGAGCCTGGAAATAAATATTGACAAGGGCGTTTAAGATCAAAGCCCTGTTGATTAGCTCTTCGTTAGAACGCGCCGCCCCGCCCCGCTCCATAACCGGCAGCCAGTCCAAAACTTCCCCGCCTTTTTCCAGAATGATTTTTTCGGATTCTTTCTTCACATCTTCCGGTTTCATTTTTTCCTCCTTGTAAAACGAGCCTAACAAAAAACGCAGGTTTTGTCAACAGCTTTGCCGGAAAAGCTCACACAAAGGCACAAAGACACTAAGGCACTAAGGTTAGGAAGTTAAGGCGGAATGATGATAGTTCCGCGTCTCTTTCTTGCCTCATTATTGAACATAAGAGGGGAAGAAGTAGGAATGAAGCAGAGCTTTCTGGTCTGTGCTTTGTGCCTTTGTGTGAGGCTAAAATTCGATGTGCATCGCGTATCACAACCTGGGATCGACAGGTTCGCTTTCCATAGCCAGCACACCGAAGACGCATTCGTGGACGCGGTGCAAAGGTTCGCCGCCGGTAAAACGCCGCAAAGCCTCCATGCCAAGGGCGAACTCGCTTATCGCAAGGGCGCGTTTTCTGGACAGGGAACGGCTTTTAAGCCTTTCAAGATTGCCATCCAGCAAATACTCCGCGCCGTAAATTATGCGCAAATACTCGCGGCCCCGGCACTTGACGGCGGGCTGTAAAAGCTCCGCGCCTTTGTACGCGATAAAATCGTAAGGTTTTACCACCATCCCCTCCCCGCCGGCATTTGTCAAATCTTCCCACCATTTTATGGCGGCCGCTGCGCTGGTTTCGCAAGATAAATCCACAGACAAATGTTCAGTCGCCATGAAGACGGGATCGGCTGCTGTCATAAACCTTGCGATGTTTTCCATGTGCCAAAGATGATTGTTGCCGCTGTAAACATTGCCCTCTGTCGCAAGAATGTGGAAAGGGGCAATGCGGTAATCGTCAAGGGAGTTTACATCCCAGCAATAACGCCGGTAGGCTTGGGCGTACAAACTTATCGCATTGGCGCGGGCTTGGTAACGTTCAGCTAACGCCGGTAAATCAAGCCCTTGCGCGGCCTTTGCATTTTGACCAAGCGCACGCTCGGCGTTTTTTATCGCGGCGGCCGCCGCCGCAAGCCCTATGCCGCCGGCGCGGCCTACGGGGGCGTATTGTTCTTCCAGCAGTTTGAAAGCCTTTGCAGACCAAGGCATAAGCTCCGCGTCAAGACAGACCCAGTCGGTTTGGAAGCTGTCCCAAAACCCGGAGCCAGAGAGCGTTTTCTGCAAACGCCCCAGCAAGGCGGCCTCCGTTTCCGGCTCGTCAAAAAAATGCCGCCCTGCCTTTGTGTAAATAATGCCGCAACTTCCGTCATTGACCCTGAAGCGCCGGGCGGCAGCCTCCTTGTCTTTGCACATAACAATCACGGCGCGGGACCCCATGTGCTTTTTCTCGCAGACAACTTTTGATATGCCGCGTTTTTTGTAATAAATAAAGGCCTCCGCCGGGTGCTCCAGATAATCCGAAAGAGGGCTTGTTTCGCATGGCGACATAGTGGGCGGCAGATAGACAAGCCAGCGCGGGTCGGCGGCAAAGCGGCTCATGACTTCCAGCGCGGCCGCCGCGTTTTCAGCTTTTATTTTTATGTTGCCGCGCAAAGATGTCGCTATATGCCTTTGCCCTTGCACATCTTCTATACTTAGCAAGTCGTAGTCTTCGTCTGGCGCATCCAAAAAAGGTTTTGCCGGCGCGTAATACTGCCGCGCGGCATCTGTTTGGACAAGCTCTTTTTCGGGATACTTGAAAGCGGTAAGTTTTCCGCCAAAGACACATCCTGTGTCTATGCAGTAAGTGTTGTTAGCCGCTACCACCCCGGGGGCTGGGGTGTGTCCGTAGACGACAACCGCTTTGCCGCGATAGTCGCCGGCCCAGGGCAGGCGCACCGGCAGGCCGTATTCGTCGGTTTCCCCGTTGGTCTGGCCGTACAGGCAGAAGTCCCGCACAAGACGGCTTGCGCGTCCTTGGTAGGCCTCTTTTATGCCGGCATGGGCGGCGACTAACTTGCCGCCGTCAAACACATAATGGCTTATAAGAGCGTCTATAAATGTTTTTACCTGCGATACAAAATCGCCGCTTTGCAAGTCAAGTTGTTTTAGCGTAGTATCAAGCCCGTGTGTCGGCTTTATGTCAGCGCCGCGCAATTTTTTTAACAGCCGCGCTTCATGGTTGCCCAATGTGCAGTAAGCCGTGCCGGCCTTTACCATGTTCATAACAAGGCGCAGAACTTCAATGTTTTTAGGCCCCCGGTCGCATAAATCGCCTAAAAACACAGCCTTGCGGCCAGCCGGCGGGGCGGCGGCGCAATTTTCCCGATCGACACTGTAGCCCAGCTTTTCCAGCAAAATACAGAGTTCGTCATAGCAGCCGTGAATGTCGCCTATAATGTCAAAGGGGCCGTCCTCGTTTTTTTTGTTATTCCATAATGGCACACGGACAATTTGCACGCCGGCCGCATCTTCCTCATTCTTAATGATATGCACATAACGGAAGCCTTCTTTTTCCAAAACCTTAACGGAGCGGCGCAATTGGTCGCTCTGGTTTTTTATGACATGGCCGCCAAAATTGCGATCGGAGCGTTTCGCGTTACGCTGCCGGCAGACGCTTTCCTGTATGTCCAAGACTATGGCCACGGCGTGGCAGTTCTGCTCTTTTGCAAGCCGCAAGACGGCGGCGCGTGCGTCTTTTTGAACATTTGTCGCGTCTATGACGGTTAAAAGCCCCAGTTCCAGACGTTTGCCGGCGACATAGTACAGCGCGTCAAAGGCTTGGCGGGTTACGTTTTGATTGTTCTCGTCGTCTGAAACAAGGGCGCGGAAATAATCAGATGACAAAACTTCGGTAGGCTTGAAGTGCCGGCGGCCGA
This sequence comes from Spirochaetota bacterium, assembly GCA_009778155.1. Lineage (GTDB taxonomy): Bacteria > Spirochaetota > Spirochaetia > Treponematales > Breznakiellaceae > WQXQ01. The sequence continues at coordinate 8,588 of WRKI01000283.1, read as the reverse complement.
ATGTGGACTTGCCGCTTCCGCTAACGCCTACCAGAGCCACTACGGAAAGCTCCGGGATTTCTATTGTTTTTGCGTTCATAAAGAGAAGACCCCCATTTGTGTAGGCGCGCCGCAGGTTTCATCCGCATCGCCTATTTGCGAAAGCGCAACGCTGTATCCAAACTTCTCCGCAGTCCGCGCCGCCCAATCGCTGAATTCCCGGCGAGTCCATTCAAAGCGATGATCGTAATGGCGCAAATCCCCGTCCAGTTTTGCATAATGCGCGTTGTACTCTTTGTTAGGCGTTGTTATGACAACTAACGGAGGCTTTGCGAATTGGAAAAGCACTCGCTCGAAGGCGGCAAGCCGCGCAGTGTCCAAATGTTCTATAACCTCGATAACGCAGGCGGCATCGTAGCCGGAAAATCTTTCATCCCTGTACATAAGCGAGCCTTGAATGAGCTTTAGCCGCTGGGACAACGCACTGCCGGCGGCCTGTTCCAAGTGCAATTTTTCATCAGCCCGCCTGAGCGTAGAATAAGACACATCAACGCCGGCAATATATGCAAACTGCCGCTCTTTTACAAGCAACTGCAGTAAGTTACCCTCGCCGCAACCTAAGTCGATCACGCTTTTTACACCGCGTTCTTTGAGCGTCTGCACAATGCCGGCCAAACGCCGTGCGTTAAGGTTTTTTGCCGGCCTTTCCGCCGCCTCGCCGGTAAGCCTTTCGATAGCCATATCGACAAGCCGGCGGTGGCGGTGCAGGTACTGCCGCGTTATGTATTCTTTTTCGGGATGCCCGGCCAGCCAGTCTTCGCCGTGCCGCAACAGTTTGTCAACCTCGTCTTCGCCCACCCAGTAATGTTTTTGCATATCGAACACGGGGATAAGCACATACAGATGTTTTAGCAGATCGCGCAAGCGTACTTTTCCTGCGATTTCAAGGTTTACATATTTGCTGTCGCCCCAGCGAGCGAAGCTGTCGTCGGCGGAAAATGTCTCGTAACGGATCGCATAACCCAGCGGCTGGAAAACCGCGTTTAATTTTTCCGTGTCCCTGCACGGCAGCATTGTTACGGATGCCGACAGGTCGAGGGGAGAATCGGAGAGGGCTTGCCGGCTGTCCGCCCTTCCGCTTAAGGCCGTGCCGAAAACTTTGGAGATTGCCGTGCTCATAAATGACGAAGATGCGTAAGGGCGGTCGTTCACATAATCAAATAGCCCGCCGGCGCCGGCAGCCCCGCTGTCCGCCTTCCCGCGAGCCAAATCGACGGGGTTTATGTCAAGCAGCAAGGCCGCCGTCGTGCGCTCGTGCGATATTTCCGTGTAAAAAACATAGGCCTTCCCGTGGTTCAAATCGAAGGCCTGCGGGCGGTAAGGGTTTTTGTGCAATAAGTACCCAAGGTTTTGCGTCTCTTCGCCGGTGTATGTGATTGTCAAAAGCATAACTTGCCCCGCTAGTGTTTGTTCCCGTACTCAAGCCAATCGCTTAACTCGCCGGCGCTTTTTTCCAGCCAGTCCGTGTACCATGTTTCAAAGCCTACGGGCGGGTTTGCCGCCGGGTATATTCCGTAGTCGCTACACCTGTCGTCAACCCAGATGTGCCCTTTTTCGTTTCCCGTAACAACCAGCATATACATTATGCCGCAGCCGTAATGGGCTATTCTTATTGCGCCTGTTACATATTTGTTCGAGTGGTAAAAGTCATCGCCGCCATCGTCATCTAATTCATAAAAGACGGTATCGTTCCAAGGCGCAGTGTGCGGGAAGGGCGTGTTAAGGAAATCGCCGGCAGGCGGGTCGGCAAGCTCGCGGCTCCATGTCTCCAAGGGAAGCAAGCCGTAGCCTGGCCCCGCTCCGCCGTTCCCGATGTTTGTAACAAAATAAAAATAGTCTTTGGGCAATTCTATGTTGTGTTCCCGCTCGAAGTTTTTCACATCGGCTTCCGGCAAAACAGGGTTCAATATGAATTTATGCTCTGCCGCCCCGAAGGTAATAAACCCGTCGTAGTTATTTTTGTGAAACTTCCCGTCATGCTCGGCTAAAAACCCCAAGCGTTCCAGTATTTTGCCTTTATCCATACAAATCCTCCTTTCAGCCTCCCGGCTTCCCTGCGATTTTCCCGCGCATCCTTTACGGCAAGCCCGGCCATTCCCTTCAATTGTAGCCCGTCTTCGGCATTTTTTCAAGGGGAGCGGCAACCGTGGCCACGACAAACGCATGAATGCTCGAATCTCTGAATTTACTCCCATTTTAATCACACCAAGGCACAAAGGCACGAAGGCACAAAGTTCTGCTTAGAAAGTGCCGATTAATCCCTACATTACCCCCTATTATGCTCTATTGTGAGGTAAACTGACCTTTCATGCGTTTGTCGTGCAAAGACGCTTGACATTGGTTCAAAAGTATGTATAATTCTATACAGAATACCATGTCGGGAAAAGCGGTGTACATCTTAAAAAATAACAATATGGAAGCTGTACTACAGTCATACCAAGAATATGAACGCTTAAAAGAAATCGAGGAAATTTTTGAACAGCTTGAAATCAAAAACATTGTTGACTCGCGCATGGAAAATTACGATTCCAAAAAAAACATCGCTTGGGAAAAATTAAGGTAGCGTCTATCCTGCCCCCGGCTTTTGCTCGATTATCCCGGCAAAACAGCGTTCCCGGCGGGTAAGGCCGGATGCGTTATAAAACGTTTTGGAGGTTAAAAAATGGATGTAGGCATGATTGTTCTGCTTGCCCTTGTTTTGTCGTTTATTATTGCCGGCAGGTTTTTCTGCGGCAGAATATGCCCCCTGGGGTTTGCGCAGGATTTGATTTTCAAAATCCCCTTTTTCAAAAAAATCCAGACATTTAAGTACGACAAGCATCTGCGGTTTTTCAAATACGTTTATGTCTTTGTAAACCATTTGCTTATCGGGGTGATACTTCTCCATGTTTTCAACCTAGGAGTGTCAATCCCGGCGGCCGTCGCCGCTTCCATTATGGGGGCGCTGTTTTTGGCTTCTGTCGCTATCAAACGCCCCTATTGCAAATTCCGTTGCAGCGGCGGAGCGGTCGGATCGCTGTTCAATAAATTTTCGTTTCACAACTACAAGGTGCTCCAAGACAAATGCAACCGGTGCGGCCTTTGCTTAAAAGCCTGCAAAATGGACATAGCTCCGTACAAGCTGGAAAAAATGCCCGAACTGCTTGAGTGCATCCGGTGCGGAAAGTGCGTAAAAGCCTGCCCGAAAAATGCGATCATAAGCGGCTTCGGAGTGAAGAAAAAAACACCGGCAGCCGACGCTTGACCCCCTCCCCTACCCCGCTTTGCCGCCGGCAGAAGCCTCCTCCCAAAGCACCGCCCGCTGGCTTTCCTCCGAAAGCCGGAAACAGGGCTTTCTCCCAAAGCAGCCGCCCAAAAAGCAAAGCCCCGTGTGATCCTCTCCGTGAAACTCCTAGGCAAGCGCAGCTTGCCAGCCCTCCGTGGTTAAACCTCTTCAAACTCCGTGGTGAAAATTCTTCGCTTTGTAGCCCGGCAGGGGCTTTCTTGCCGGGCAGTGCTCGGCAGAACAAAACTTTGTGCCTTCGTGTGAGGCTAAAATTCGATAAGCCCCCGTGGGGGTACCCCCCTACCCCGCTTCCAGCTTTCGGGCTATGTTGCCGGCAATCGCAAGAAGCCGCTCCTGAGTGTTTTGTTCGGGATCGTTTATCACAGCTTCAAGAAGCTCGTTTAAAATAAGCCCCATCGTTTTCCCGCCCTTTATGCCAATCCCCATAAGATCGTTACCCGACACCGCAAGGTCCTTCAGCGAGAGCGCACGGCTTTTTTCCAGAACACGAGCCGCCCTTTGCGCCAAGTCCAGAAGAAACCCCGGCGGAGTTTCCTTCGCCGCCGCCGCGTAAGAGTCGGCGCGGCGCAGACAGTACAAATCGTCAAGATTCGCCTCGCCGACACGCGCCACAAACCGGCGCACAGCCGCATCACTCCAGTCGGCCGTGTAGTGGAACATATGCTCCTTCACCAAGTGGCAAACAGAGTCCGTCGCCGCGTTGGAATAACGCAGACGGCGCATAAGCTCGCGAGCCTGCGCTTGGGAAACCTCCTCGTGGCGATAGAAAGTCCAGATGCCGGAGGCCGGGTCTTTTTCCCTTACAGCCGGCTTGCCGATGTCGTGTAACAAAGCCGCCATGAGAATCCGCAAAGGGTAGCCCCTTTTCGCCGCATAGTCGCAGGCCAAAAGCGAGTGGTCAAGAACGTCAAACTCGTGGTAACCCTTTTGCTCGACCCCCCGGCAGGCGGCAAGCTCGCCCAGAAAAAGCTGCAAAAGCCCCGTTTCTTCCATAATAAGAAAAGCGCGGGAAGGCCGATCGGAAAGCAGAATCTTGTCAAGCTCCTCGCGCACACGTTCGGGCGAAACCTTGGCGCAGACATCCAGAGCGCCGGGGATTGCCGCAAGCGTGCCCGCATCAAGGGCGAAGCCAAGCTGGGCGGCAAAACGCGCCGCCCGCAGAGGACGCAGACCGTCCTCGGAAAAACGCTCAAGCGCATCCCCCACACAGCGGATAATACCCGCCTTTATGTCCGCGCCCCCGCCAAAAGGGTCAACCGCCTGCCCTCCGGGAAGGCTCAAGGCGATGGCGTTCATGGTAAAGTCGCGCCGGGCAAGGTCTTCCTTTATTGTGGCCGCATAGCTTACAGAGTCCGGCCGCCTGCCGTCCGAGTAAGAGGCCTCCGTTCTGAAAGTGGTTATCTCCATGCTTTCGCCCCGGTAAAACACCGTTACCGTCCCGTGCTTTACGCCCGTGGGGACTACGCGCCCAAGCGGGGGGCCTCGGCCGCCGGCGAAAATCTCCCCGACCTCGGCCGGGGTCGCGTCGGTGGCCAAATCCCAGTCGTGGTTTTTCTTCCCGCGAAGCATATCCCGGACGGCTCCGCCGACTAGATACAGCTTCTTCCCTTGGCGTTCGAAAAGCTCATTTATTTCTTTTAATAGCGGATGAACGTGTACAGGCAATAGCGCAAACCTCTCTTTTGTAGTATACTGTAAATAGCGGGGCGATTGAAGCCCTCTATTCGGCTTTTTCGGCCTTTGGAAGGAGGGTCTTTTGCTGGGCATTGTGTTCACAGGCGGGGACAGCCCGCCGGCGCGGACGGCCAGTTTCATAGCGGGCGGCAGGGGGGCGCTTATTGTCGCCGCCGACAGCGGGCTTTTGGCGGCAGAGGCCGCCGGCTTTACGCCCGACTGGATTGTGGGCGACATGGACTCGCTTGACAGTCTTGAAAGGCTGGATGCGTATCCGCCGGGCAGGGTTGTCCGCCACGGCCGCGACAAGGATTTTACCGACACGGAGCTGGCTTTTTCGCTCGCGCTGGATGCGGGCTGCCGGGACATCTGGATTATCGGCGGCGGCGGCGGGCGCATAGACCATCTTTTCGGCATCCGCTCGCTTTTTGAAAGGGAAGTTTTCCCCCGCCGCTGGGTTACAGCCGGCGAGGACATCTTCTGCATCGAGGGCAGCGAGGGGGCGACGGGGTGCCAGAGGGAGACGGTAAGCGAGAGGGTGAAGTGGGCTGAAGGGAGAGAGATGGGCGATGGGTGCAAAGTGGGCAAGTCGGAGACGGAGGAAGCGGCCGGGCGGTCGCGGCTTTCTTTGAAGACGGCACCCGGAGACATTATTTCGGTTTTTCCCTTGGGAGGCGGCGTTTGGAAGGCGGCTTCCAAGGGGCTAAAGTGGCCGCTTGACGGCCTCAGTTGGAACAGGGGTTTTTTCGGGCTTAGCAATGTTGCGCTTGAAGAAAATATATCAATAACGGCGGCGGCCGGGCGGTTTATGGTAATCGCCGGTCTGCCTGAAGGAGATACGGTATGAACGACAAAGAAATCGAAGCGAAGGAAGAGCGGCCGGTCGAAGAGTCGCGTCTTACAAGGGACGGCGTGGTCGCGGTCATCTACAGCATAAGCGGGGTTCTTCTTATCGCCCTGCAAGTTCTCGCCCGTTTCCGGGTGCTGGGTATGCTGATAGGGGTGGCGCTTTGCATCTGGGGGGCGATCTGCATCAAATCGAAGAACCAGATTGACAGGAAGCCGGGGGCGGTGATTGTCGCGGCGGGCGTTTTGACAATTCTGTCCAAAACGGGCATTCCGCCGCTGCAGATTGTCTCTGGAACCCTTCTTAGCATGGGGGCATTCGGGCTTTTGGCAATGGGGATTGTAAGCGGGGTAAGGTTTCTTATCGGGCTTAAAAAACGCTCCTAGAGAGTCCCGGCACGCACCTCATGACTTACTTTTTTGAAACCTACGGCTGCCAGATGAATTTGGCGGAGTCGGCCGCGTTTACAGCCGACTTAAAAGAGCGCGGCTGGCTGCCGGCCGAAAACGGGGCGGATGCCGATCTTGTCCTTCTCAACACCTGCTCGGTAAGGATTACGGCCGAAGAGCGCGTTTTCGGCCGCATCGCCCACTATGTCAGCGTCAAGAAAAAGCTCTTGGCGGCCGGGGGCGGCGCGCCGGCCCTTGTCGTCGCCGGCTGTATGGCGCAAAGGCTCGGCGAGGGGCTGAAGGAAAAGTACCCCCTGCTCGATTATGTCATGGGGACGGCGGCAAAATCAAGCTTCCCCCTCATTCTGCAAGACGTGGAGAGGCGCGGTGGGCTAAAGGGGAACGGAGGGGGCGGACAGCGGGAGAGCGATCTTTCGGAAAGCCCGGCCTTCTCTTTTTCGCGCTCCCATATTGAAGAGGGAAAGTTCTCCAGTTTTGTGCCCATCATGCACGGTTGCGATAACTTTTGCTCCTACTGCATTGTCCCCTATGTGCGCGGCCGGGAGGTCTCGCGAAGCCCCAAAGAGGTGCTGGACGAGATAAACCTTGCCGCCGGGCGCGGAATAAGGGATGTTACCCTTCTTGGACAAAACGTTAACAGCTATGTGTGGCAAGATGAGGGGGGTAGCAGGAAGCTTGATTTTGCCGGGCTTTTGGAGCTTGCAGCGCGGGAAGCGGCAAAAACCGGCCTTTCCCGTCTGCGTTTTCTTTCGGCAAACCCGGCGAACTTCAGCGATGCGGCCACCAGGGTTATGGCGGAAAATCCCTGTTTCTGCCGCCATCTGCATCTGCCCGTGCAAAGCGGCTCGGATGCGGTGCTCGAGGCGATGCGCCGAGGCTACGGCCGGGAAAGGTATCTTCAGCTTGCCGCCTCTATCCGATCGGCTATGCCGGACATGAGCTTTTCGACGGACATTCTGGTTGGCTTCCCCGGCGAGACGGATGAGGACTTCCAGATGACGCTGTCCCTTATGGAAGAGGTCAAGTTCAGCTATGCCTATATGTACCATTTTAACCCCAGGGAGGGAACGGCCGCCTACAGCCTGCCCGGCAGGATAAGCGAGGAGGTAAAGAGGGCGCGGCTTTCCCAGGTTATCGAGCTTCAGAAAAAACACACGAAGGAGCTTTTGAAAAAGCGGCTTGGCAGCAATTGCACAGTTCTTATAGAGGGGATTTCCCGAAAAAATGCCGATGAGTTAATAGCCCGAACAGAAAAAGACGAAATGGTTGTCGTCCCCGGCCCGGCCTCTTTGACAGGCTCTTTTGCGCAGGTAAACTTGCGCTCTCTTAGGGGGAACACGTTCCGCGCGAAGGAGTTAAGCCCGTGCCCTGGCGTTTGATAAAGTTTGTATTTGTTTTTGCCGTCTTTCTAACCTTCATGGTTTTCAACCTTGATAACACAAGCGGCATAAATTTGATTTTTACCGAATTTGACAGCGTGCCTGTTTTTTTAACGGCTTTCTCTTCGTTTTTTCTGGGGATGCTTTTCGCCATCCCCGTTGTGTACTCCGCAAAAAAACGAAAAACTGACGCAGACGGGGAGGGTTCTGCGCCGGCGAAGAAAAAAGGCAAGAAGGGTAAAGAGGCGCAAGCCGAACCTTCTTCCGATTCTCCGCCGGCTCTTCCCCCAAGCGGCGGTCAAGATGCCAATATGTGATTTTCAAAAAAAGCTTTTGCTAAAGCTGCCGCGCCGCATCGCCGCCTTAGTCCTGTCCGTCTTGCTTTTCCTTGCCGGCTCTGGCTTTCTTTACGCGCAAAGCGCCCCTGGCAGTCCGCTTGACTTGGCCGGCGAAATTCAATCTATCGAAAACGCGATTCGCGCTCAGAATCTGCCCTTGCAGGAGCGTCGCGACAATCTTATGCGTCTTGCCCGTCTGCGCCAGCTTTCCGGCGATCTTGAAGGGGCGGCGACAAACTGGCTGGAAGCGGCCATTGTAAGCCCCGGTGTGATCGACCCTGTGCCCCTTCTCTACTGCGCCTTCGCGCTTGCCGCAATGGGCGAATGGGAAAGGGCTAGGGCGGCTATCGCGCCGCTTTTGGCGCCTGGTTTTAACGCGCCGGAGCTGGCTTTGCGGGCACGTTTTCTTGACGGTTTTATCGCGGCGGTTACCGGCGACACTGCCCCTCTTGCCGCGATGGCGGCAAACAGCGGGAACGGCGCAATTTTAAGCGAAATTTACTACGTTCTATGGAGGACTTCCGAGCCGGCTGCCGCCGAAGCATGGCGGCAGAGGCTGGTTTCCCGTTTCCCCCAAAGCCCCGAAGGCCGCGTGGCCGCATCTTCGGCCGAGGC
>WRKI01000282.1 GCA_009778155.1 Spirochaetota bacterium | reverse complement strand
CGCGCCGGTATACGCAAGGGCGGCCGAGGAAAAAGCCCTGCGGCAGAGGCTTGTCGAAGAAGCCCTTGCCGGCGGGCAACAGGACGCATCGCCGCTGTCGCTTGCCCGTCTGTCGGTTCTGGCAAGAAACCCCGCGCTGGCAAAAGACGCGCAGCAAGAGCGCGGCATCTCTTACTTTGACGCATACGCAAGCCTCGGCTACGGACGGTAAATCACGATACGAGCCTCGGAAATTCTCACACAAAGGCACGAAGACACAAAGGCACAAAGGTTTGGGCGGACTATGTGCACCGGAGCCTTCTTCTTGCATCAATTTGCCTCAATATAGCATAAAAAGGTATAAAGCAGATAAAGCGGCGTTTTTCCTTGCCTTAACTTTGTGCCTTTGTGTGCGTTAAACGGAAGCAAATCCATTGTGCGCACGCTGTATATTCAAGTAGACAGAATAAACATTATGAATAGTAATGCTTATCGCGGCTTCCCTTGGGGAGGAGGCCGGCAGGCTCCGCGTAGTGCCGGGAGCCTGCCCTGTTAGTTTGCTTCGGGGAGTAAAAAAATGCCAAGATGCGTGGGCTGGCTGAAAATAGTCGCAAAGGTGTTGTTGTCCAGGCCTCTTACCAAGATGTACAGCGAAATATAAACCCAGCGTTGCGCCGCAGTCGGCGCGGCGGCGTTGGTCGCCGTGTCCCTGTTTATGTGGCTTGCCGCGCCTGCGCTTGAGTTGTCGTTAAGCTCCGGGTGGTTTTGAAAAAGCCGCCCGACAGGCAAAGGGCTAAAAGTCCCCACGCCGGTAGACCTTAACAAGGGAAGATTCGCCCCGCCCATTATCAAATGCGGAACATCCCCGTGCCCTTGGGGGAAGTTTATTTGCAAAGTCCCTCCGGTAAAACCCGTGCCAAGCAATGTGCTTATATTTTGAATGCCGGCACCCGTATTGACATAAAGCTCGAAAAAACTGCGGTTTGTAAAAACAGTCCCAAGGCCGGCAGTGTTTACTGTAACGGTAGGGTTGGTAAAAGGGGCAAAAAAGCTAAAGTCCGCGTTTAAGGCGGGGTTTATCAAGGAAAGCACAGCCGGCGAAGTCTGCACGGAAAGAGTCAGGTGGTCGCTTATGTAAAGGCGGTAAAAAATCGCGTAATTCCTTGCGTGCCCGCCGGCAAAATCGGGAATACCCTGCAAGTTTAAGTCCACGCCGTCCGGCCGGATAGTAACCCGCCATTCCCCCGGCTGGTCAAGATGCGGAGTGTCCTCCAGCCCGCACGAGAGAAAAATACCTGCCGCCAGCAATATGCCGGCCAGTTTTTTTAACATATCAACACCTCCTAGTCCACCTTAGCGCCCCCAGCCCCCTGCCCTATCAGCCGCCTGTTTCCAGCGCGACGATGCGGCTTTGGGCAAGATTCGCCCAGACTGTCCCCGGCCAGCTTGCAAGAACGGCGCGATAGGCCTCGATTGCGGCGGCCGGGCTGTTCAAACTTTCGTTGAGCCTTCCTATGGAAAACTGCGCGCGAGCGGCCGCCGGAAAAGCCTGAGCGTGGCCGACGCTTTGGGTTAAAAGCTCGATAGCGCCGGCAATGTTTCCCTGCTCCTCGGCCGCCATAGCCGCGTTAAAAAGGGAAAGCGGCCCAAGATAAGTGGCGGCGGCGGCGCTGGCGGCGGCGCGCCAGGCGGCCTCGGCCTCTTGCCACTGCTCCATTTCGGAGTGCAGACGGCCGGCCATAGCCCAGGCGCTTCCGGCCACGAAGCCGGAGCTTCTTGCGGCAAAGTCGCCAAGATCGGCCAAAAGAACAAGCGCCTCGCTCTGGTCGAATTCGGCCTCGTCAAAAATATCGAAACGCAGGCTGTGATACCGCTCTCTAAGCTCTTCCAAAGAGCCGATAGCCCGTTGGTGGAACACATCCCTTATTAAAAGAGCCGTTATAGTCCCCAGTAAAACCACGATTACAGCCGCGAAGCCCATAAAAATAGTTCTCCTGTGCGTCTGAATAAAGTCGCCAATACGCTGGCCTGCGCTAACCTTGCTGTCTTTCGCTTCCATTATAGCCTCCCATAACCTCTCATATCCTTGCGAACCTCCCGTAGCCCAATCATTGCTCCGTTAATTTGTTACTCTTTAGCTCTTTCAGCAACCTTGAAAGATAAGTCCTCTGGATGCCCAGTGCCGTTGCCGCCCGGCTCTGGTTCCAGCCGTTTTCCTTTAACACCTTGCGGATAAAGTTTGCCTTAAAAACATTCACCGCGTTTTTTAAGTCCCTGTCCCCAGGCTCGCCGCGATAGTAAAGCTCGGCTCCCCTTATCTGCAAATCCCCGGCCTGAATAAAACCGCCTGCGCTTGTTATGCAGGCGCGTTCTATGCAGTTTTCAAGCTCCCGGACATTCCCCGGCCAGTCGTGGGCGATAAGGCTTTGCAAAGCCTCGTCGGAAAAACCCTCGAAGGTTTTGCCCGCCTTTTGCGAAAACCCCTCCAGAAAAAAACGCGCAAGGTGCGGCACGTCTTTAAGCCTTGCCCTAAGCGGCGGGATGGAAACGGGAATCACGTTAAGGCGGTAGTAAAGATCCCGGCGGAAAGCGCCCCTTTCAACCTCTTTTTCAATGTCTACGTTGGTCGCCGCAAGAATTCTTACATCGACCGTTATCGTTAAATCCGAGCCGACTTTTTCAAAACTGCGCTGCTGCAGAACGCGCAAAAGCTTGGCCTGCATAGCAAGGGGGATTTCCCCAATTTCGTCAAAAAAAATCGTCCCGCCGTTTGCCGCCTCGAAACGCCCCGCCCGCTCGCCTGCCGCGCTTGTGAACGCGCCTTTGACATGGCCGAAAAGCTCGCTTTCCATAAGAGAGCCTGACAAAGCCGCGCAGTTTACGGTAACAAAGGGAAAGTCCCGGCGGCCGCTTTGCCTGTGGATTCTTTGGGCGAAAAGCTCCTTCCCTACCCCGCTTTCCCCCAGAATCAATACCGACGCGTCCGTTTTAGCCGCATTGTCTATAACATTCAGTTTTTCCAAAAGCTCTTCGCTTTGGGTTATTATCTGGCGGAAATCGCTGTCCAAGCCTTGAACCTTGCGGCCAACTTCCTTAACATCCGTTTTTGACAGCATAGCCGGCATATCCCTCTGCCCCGAAACGGGGCGGCCCTAAAAGCCGATGTTTTCGTTTTTTTGAAAACAGCGGCTTTTAGGGCTTTGCAACCGTTCAAGAAGCCAGCCCGGCCGAAGCCCGGCAGCTTTTATTGTTCCTCAGAATCGTCGGTTTGGGATGCCGCTTCTTTTTCTTCTTTTGCCTTTATAGCCGCGCCCAGGGTGTAAGTGGAATCGTCGGACTCCTCCTTTGCCATGTAGCGCGAAAGCTCGTCCCGCTGAACCTTTTTCTGGTAATCGCGTATGGAGAACGCGACCTTCTGCTTGTCCGCCTTAACCTCAAGAACCACCGCTTTAACCTTGTCGCCGACCTTGTATTTTTTAAGGACATCGTCCGGGTTGTCTTCGCGGTTTTCCACAAGATTGTTTTTGTGAATAAGCCCGTCGATCCCGCCGGGAACCCGCACGAAAATGCCGAAGTCGGTAATGGAAGAAACTTCCCCTTCCACGGCGGCCCCCTGCTGGTAGTTTTCCGCAAAGTTTTTCCACGGGTCTTCGTGAAGCTGTTTCATGCCCAGCTTGATGTTGCGGCCTTCGCGGTCGATAGCGACAACCATGACCTCGATTTCCTGGCCTTCGGCTATTTCGCTTGCCGGGCGCTTTACCTTTTTAGTCCAAGAGATGTCATCCGCATGGAGGAAGCCTTCGATGCCTTCTTCCAGTTCGATTACAGCCCCGGCATTGGTAAGCTTGACCGCCTTGCGCGTAAGGCGCGTGCCCACAGGATACAGCTCTTCGATGTTTTCCCAGGGGTTGGCCTGCACCTGCTTCAAGCCCAGGGAGACCCTGCCGGCCTGCAAGTCGTAGCCTAGAATCATGCATTCGACAAGGTCTCCGGGCTTTACCTGATCGCCGGCCTTCTGAATCTTCTTTACCCAAGAAAACTCCGAAATGTGCGCCAGCCCTTCGATCCCTTCTTCTATTTCAATGAAGGCGCCGAAATCGGTGAGCTTGGTAACCTTGCCCTTTACTATGTCGTTGACATGGTACTTGTCCTCGAAATGAACCCAAGGGTCGTCCGTAAAATGCTTCAGCGAAAGATTGATCCGCTTTTCCTTGGGGTCAAGACGGATAACTTTAAGGGTTATCTCCTGCCCTTTTTTCACGAAATCCTTAGGTTTTGTAACGTGTCCCCAGCTCATGTCGTTTATGTGCAAAAGCCCGTCAAAACCGCCAAGGTCGATAAAAGCCCCGAAAGATGTAAAACTCTTTACAGTGCCGGTAACATCGGCTCCAATGGGGGTGCTTTCAAAAAAGTCAGACCTTTTGCGTTCAAGCTCTTCCTCGACATACTTGCGGCGGTTTACGACAATGTTTATTTTGCCGTCCGAATAAAGCCGCTCAACGTACAGCTTGGTTTTTAGGCCTAAAAGTTTTTCCGGCTTATCGACCTTTTGGATGTCCGACTGGCTTATGGGCAGAAACGCGTGCACGTCCACGCCCAAATTTACGTCAAAGCCGCCTTTCACCTGCTTTTCGATAATCCCTTCTACAGCACCATGCTCTGTAAAGGCCTGCCTTAGATTTTTCCAGAAGACCTTTGTGTCGGCCTTTTGCTTGGAAACGATAACCTCGCCGTACTTGTTTTCCTTGGTTACAAGGACAACCGGGACGATCTCGCCTATCTGGGGTTTTTCTTGAAACTCCGAAATAGGAATTTTGCCTTCGGATTTGTATCCGACGTCTACGAACACATGATCGTCGGTCATCTCGATCACTTTTCCTTCGATAAGCTGGCCGTCTTCCAGCTCCACAAAGCTCTTGAGATGCTCTTCCATCATTTGGTTCTGAGTGTTTTCAGCTTCTTTTACCGGACCAGTGTCCGATTCCACTTCCATCTGGGTCATAATTTTTCCTTCCGTCATTATAGGTTTTTCAATTATCTCTTTCAGAGTGTCATAAACTTGGCTTATGGTCAAGTCCGATGTGTCCAAATAATGCGCGTCTTTTGCGATTTTTAACGCGCCTGCGCTTTTATTTTTGTCAAGGGCGTCCCTTTTCAAAATTCCCTCTTTAATTTCCTGCAAGCTAAGGCCGGAAACCCCCTGGGCGAAGCGCCGCGCCGCACGAGAGTCCGCGCTCGCGTCAAGATAGAACTTGAACCGCGCGTCGGGAAAAACGGCCGTGGTCATGTCCCTGCCTTCCACTACGGCGTTACAGCCGGCGGCAATGCCCCGCACAAGCCCGTTGACAAGACCCCTTAGTGGCAGATGAGCCGAAACCTCAGAGACAAGCGCGTCAACCTCTCCGCCGTGCAAAAGCTCCGTTACATCCTCGCCGGCAAGAAACACACGGCTTCCGTCGTATTTAATATCGGCGGCCGCCGCCCGCGCAAAAACGGCATCTGCATCCGCCGCCTCCACGCCTGCCCGCAGGCAGTCCAAGGTGATAGCCCGGTACAAAAGCCCGGAGTTTATGTAGACAAAGCCCCCGCCGTCCGCCCCTTTAAGGCCGTCTGCCAAAAGAGCGGCGATGGTGCTTTTTCCTGTCCCGGCCGTGCCGTCAATCGCGATGACCATTTTTCACCCCCCCTAAAGCGGCAAGCTCTTTTTCCGTAAGCGGCCGGCTTGCGCCCTCGCGCAAGTTGCCAAGCTCGACATCCCCTATGCGCACGCGGCGTAAAAGAAGCGGGTGCAGGTGGAAGTATGAAAAAACACGGCGTATCTCCCGGTTTTTGCCTTCGACAAGCACAAGGCGCATGGTTTTAAGCCCGGTAAGCTCGGCGCGGCGCGCCTTGTAGCGCACGCCCTCCACGGTTATGCCACGGGAAAAAGCGTCGGGCACATCCTGGGGAATGGCCGCCGAAGCTTCCACGATGTACTCCTTTTCTATTTCGGATGCGGGATGCGCAAGGCGGGCGGCGAATTCCCCGTCGTTTGTATAAAAAATAAGCCCGCAGGAAAGAAGGTCAAGCCGCCCCACGCTGTAGAGCCGCTCCTTGATGCCTTCGTCCAGCAAGTCCCCGGCCAAAGGCCGCCCCTGCGGGTCGCTTGAACTGCATATAAAGCCGGCAGGCTTGTTCAAGGCCAGGTAATGCAGGCGGTTTTCCAAGGTGAGTTTTTTCCCGTCTAAAAAAACCTCGTCCCCTTCAAAAACCTTGATTCCCGGCTCATCTATAACCCGGCCGTTTACGGACACCCGCCCGCAGGCGATAAACACCTCGGCCCCCCGCCGAGATGCCACCCCGGTGCGCGCCAAGTAAAGCTGAAGCCTTTGCCCCTTTTGGCCGGCCGGCCCTTTTTTTTCCATCGTTAGCTCTCCCCTTCAAGTTCAAATTTTTCGATGTCGCTCTCGCTTAACTTCGGCAAATCCGCGATAGAGTTCAAGCTAAAAAGTTTGAGAAAATCCTTAGTTGTCGCGTAAAGCGCCGGTTTTCCCGGAACATCCTTTTTCCCGGCCTCCTTGATAAGCGACTTTTCCATAAGAAGCCTGATCATGCTGTCTGCCGGAACCCCGCGTATTTTTTCGATTTCAGCCCTTGTAACAGGCTGAGAATAGGCGATAATCGAAAGCGTCTCGATAGCGGCGCGGGAAACCTTCATTTCGTTTTTTTTCCCGTAACGCCCTTTAAGCTGTTCCCAATACTCGCGCTTGGGGCTTAAAGCCGCCGCGCCGCCGCTTGTGTACAGAAGCTCTATGCCGGACTGCGGCTCTGAATAACGCTCCCTGAGGTTTTCCAGAGCGCCCCTTACCACATCCTTGCCAAGCCCGGTGATTCTGGCCAAGTCATCCTCGGAGGCGGGATTGGCCTCCAGATAGAGAACCGCCTCGACAAGCGCCGTCTCTTGAAACGTCGCTTCTTGAAGCGCCGCTTCTTGAAGCGCCGCTTCGGCAGGCGCGGCCTCGGCCGGCTTTTGAACCGCAGGCTCCACCGGCGCCGCCTCTTGAGGCGCGGCCTCTTGAGGCGCGGCCTCTTGAGGCGCGGCCTCTTGAGGCGCGGCCTCTTGAGGCGCGGCCTCTTGAGGCGCGGCCTCTTGAGGCGCGGCCTCGGCCGGCGGTGGCGCTTGAGACAAGTTTTCTTCCGCAAAAAGTTCCGTATCCAAGCCCGCCTGCCCCTTTAGCCGCTGTAAGGCCGTATTTGGATGTCGCCGAACATCCGGTTCTGGAAAATCATAATTGCGCGCACTTTCACGGCTTCCAGTATCGCCAGAAAAGCGCATACGATGTCCATTATGGAGGAAGAGCGGATAACAAGCTCCGAGAAGCTGCACTGCCCCTTGCTCTCCAAAAGCTCCGTCAAAAGGGCGATCTTCTCGTTAATCGTAACCTCTTCGTAAAGGTCGATAACTCGCTCTCCGGGAAGCCCTGCCATAAGGTTTGAGAAGGTTTTTACCAAGTCCCAGATGTCAACCTTTTCCCAAAGCTCTTCGTCGTTGAAAGGCAGGGTCTGCTGAATCTTGCGCCGCTCGATTAGCCATTCGGCCTCCGCCGCCTTTTCTTCCATAAGCGTAGAGAGCTTTTTGTACTTCTGGTACTCGATAAGCCGCTCGACAAGCTCGGCACGCGGGTCGGCAATGTCGGCAAGCTCCTCGATCTGCGAAGGAAGGAGGGTGCGGCTCTTGATGTAAAGAAGAGTCGCCGCCATAGAGTAAAAAGCGGTCAAGTCGTCAATATCCAGAGAGTCCGCTTCGCGCAGATAGTCCAGATACTGCTCGGTAATCTGGGCGATGGGTATGTCGTAGATGTTAATCTCGTTTTTCCTTATCATAAAAAGCAACAGGTCTAGCGGGCCTTCAAACTCGCTGAGCTTGAAATTCCTCGCGCTGTACTGCAAGCCTTGAGCCTCTTGCGCATCCCCGGCCGTTTCCGTCAATTCATCCGTTTTCACCAGCTACCATCTCCTTCGCCTGCGCCTTAACCCGGCACGCCTGCCCCTGAACATACCCCTAAGCAAAACCCATAACAAGTGCCGCATAAAGCGCCTCATTAGCCAAAACATTCCTTGCCTCCCTATATAAGAATCAACTGCGGAGAGCCGGAGTAACAAAAAAAAATCCCCCCGCAGTCATTCCATTAGTTTCGGCATACCGGCACTAAGAGGATAGCCCAATAAGCCGCTTAAGGCAACCTCCAAAAACCCAGATGGGGTTTTTGGAGGTTGCTCAGAGAAAACCGCATTGCGGTTTTCTCTAAAGGGTACGAAAAACCCTAAAAACTGAAGTTTTTAGGGTTTGCCTTAAAACAAGCCTTCCTCCGAGGAAAGGCCTGCGGCCGGGGCGGCTTCTGCCGCCGGAGGCGTTTTTTTCGGCCGGCCGGCCTGCCGCGCTGCCGGCGGGGTTTCAAACACAGGTTCTGCTACGCCGCCCGCATTGCCGGCCGCTTCGCCGGCATCTTCCTCCAGGGCGGCCTTGGCAAGGGACGGCTCCGGCGCAGGCTCGGCGGCTGCGGCTTCTGCCGCCTGCGCCTTGGGCTTGCCCGCCGGCGGGGCGGCGGCAGGTGCTCTGTCGCCGAAGATTTGCGTCCTTAGCTTGGCTTCAAGCTCCTCGGCAAAGGCGGGGTTTTCCTCAAGGTACTTGCGCGCACTGTCCCTGCCCTGCCCTATTTTTTCCTCGTTATGCGAATACCACGCGCCGGATTTTTTGATCACTTCGTACTTTACGGCGCAGTCCAAAAGACTGCCAATGGCCGAAAAACCCTTGCCGAAGATAAGCTCAAGCTCCGTGTTGCGAAATGGCGGGGCGACCTTGTTTTTTACGACCTTTACCTTTACCCGGTTGCCCACAGCGTCCGCGTCCTTGGAGCCGGCGATTGTTTCCACCTTGCGCACTTCAAGGCGCACCGATGCGTAAAACTTCAGGGCGTTGCCGCCGGTTGTCGTTTCGGGGTTGCCGAAGAAAACGCCAATCTTCATGCGGATTTGGTTTATAAAGATGAGGATGGTGCGCGACTTGCCTATGGTTCCGGTAAGCTTGCGCAGGGCCTGGCTCATAAGCCGCGCCTGCGCGCCCATTTGCGCGTCCCCCATCTCCCCGTTGATTTCGGCCGCCGGGGTAAGGGCGGCCACGGAGTCCACGACAATCACGTCCATTGCCCCTGAGCGCACTAGGCTTTCGGTTATTTCCATTGCCTGCTCGCCGTTATCCGGCTGGGATACCCACAAATCGGCGGTGTTAACCCCTAAATTTTTCGCGTAAACGGGGTCTAAGGCGTGTTCTGCATCGACAAAGGCGGCGTTGCCTCCCAGTTTTTGCGCCTCGGCTATGGCGTGCAGCGCCAGGGTTGTCTTTCCGCCGGACTCTGGGCCGAAAATCTCGATGATGCGTCCCCTGGGGTAGCCGCCTATGCCGAGGGCCTCGTCCAGTAAAATTGTGCCGGAGGGAACCGCGTCTATCCCGGCCGCGTTGGAGTGGTCGCCAAGTTTTATAAGCGATCCTGCCCCGAACTGTTTTTCAATCTGCAGCCTTGCCGCCTCCAGAGCCTTTGCCTTGTCCTCGCTTGAGGCGTTAGGGTTCCCGACCTTTTTTTCCACGTCGCTTGCTTTTGCCATAAAAATCTCCCGTCTGTAGTATTAGGAAGTTGTTCTGAAACTGAAGTTTCCGAACAAGTCCATTGATTGCAAAAGAATCTTTCTAACATATATGGCGCACAGATACGCGCCGCTTTACTATCCTAGCTTTTTTTTTATAAAAAAACTATCCGGTACCTCACACAAAGGCACCCACGACAAACGCATGAACGACACGAACCTCGAAAATATCTCACACAAAGGCACAAAGACACTAAGGCACTAAGGAAGATGACAGCGGGTGCTGCTTTCTATCCGCTTGCTGTCTGCCGGCCGCAAGCGGGTAAATACCAGAATTTATGTTGCCTAGCGAAGCCCATCTTCTCTTCTCCTCTTATTTCCCCCCTTTGTGCCTTCGTGCCTTCGTGCCTTTGTGTGATCTTATGCGAGGCGAAAAAAATTTCGCCGGGGTACTAGCCACAGACAGCGGAATGTTGTATAATAAGCCAATGGGTTTGATATATGTTTTTGTCAATCAGAAAGGGGGCGTGGGAAAAACCACTTCGGCTATCAATATGGGGGCTTACCTTGCCGAAGCTGGAAAATCCGTGCTGCTGGTTGATTTCGATTCCCAAGCCAACCTCTCAAGCGGCGTAGGAGCGCGGCCGCCCAAACCGGGCGTGTACGAGCTTATTTTAGGCCTTGCCACCCCCGCCCAGGCGATAAAAAAAACCTCCGCCCCAGGGCTTGAGGTGGTGCCGGCAAGCGCAGACCTTTCGGGAGCCACCGTGGAGCTTATCGGCCAGAAGGACAGGAACTTTTTCCTTAAAAAAGCCCTTGAGCCTTTGCGCGACCGGTACGATTACATTCTTATAGATTGCCCGCCGTCCCTTGGGCTTTTGACGCTCAACGGCATGGTCGCGGCCAACGATATTTTGATACCTATGCAGTGCGAATACTTTGCAATGGAGGGGCTTACTCTGCTCTTAAAAACGGTCAAACAGATTCAAAAAACGATTAACCCGGCCCTGGGCATTTGCGGCATTTTTTTCACCATGTACGATCCCAGGACGCGTCTTGCGCAGGATGTTGTAAAACAAACCAGCGCGTATTTCAAAAGCTCGGTTTTTTCTACGATAATACCGCGCAATGTGCAGCTTGCCGAAGCGCCCTCTCACGGGGAGCCTATTTCGATTTTCGACCCCGGCTGTCCGGGAGCCAAGGCCTACAAAAGCCTTGCGGCGGAGCTTCTGCAAAGAAGCGTTTTAAGAGCGGAGGCGCACAGTGCGTAAAGCGGGGCTTGGTCGCGGCTTTGCCGCGCTTCTTGACAACGAGGAATCCCAAACGGAAGGCGCTTTTGAAGGCTTTGAAGACGCGGCGGCAAATGAGGCGGCCGAAGCCGTGGCAGATGCCGCCGTTGCGAATGCGCTTGGCGCGGACGTGGTCGCCGGCGCGGGGGTTGAAGCTGCCGGTTTGGATGCGGCCGCCGGCGTGGGGCAAGGGGGGCAAGAAGTTGTAAAGTTGCCCTTGGAAAAACTTGCCGCAAGCCCAGGCCAGCCGCGCAAAAACTTTGACGAGGCCGAGCTTAAAGAGCTTGCCGCTTCTATAGAAAGGCACGGGGTAATCGTGCCTATTCTTGTCGCGGACGCGGGGGACGGCACCTTCATTATAATCGCGGGGGAAAGAAGGTTCAGGGCGGCCGCCCTTGCCGGGCTTAAAGAGCTGCCGGCGATCGTAAGGAACTACACCGACCAAAAGCGCATGGAGGTCTCTCTTATCGAGAACATCCAGCGAGCCGACTTAAACCCTGTGGAAGAGGCGGCCGCTTACAAAAACCTTATGGACTTTGCCGGCCTTTCCCAAGAGGAGCTTGCAGAGCGGGTGGGCAAAAACCGCTCGACTGTGGCAAACGCCTTGCGCATCCTCAAGCTCCCGGCGGAGATTCAAAAAAGCGTGGAGTCCGGCGCGGTAAGCGCAGGCCATGCAAGGGCGCTGCTTTCCGTAAACTCTCAGGCGGCGCGGGACAAGCTTTACGGGGAAATTCTTGCCGGCGCAATTTCGGTAAGGGAGGCTGAAAAACGGGCGGCGCTGGCCAACGAAAAAGCCGGCAAAGGCGCAGGCGGCGCGGCAGCGGGCGCGGGGTCGGCTGGCGGCGCGTCAGGGGGCAAGCCTCCCGGCCGTGCGCCGGAGCTTGACGCAATGGTTGAAAAGTTTATAAACAGGCTGGGAACCAAGGTGGTTCTTGACGGGGATATGAACATAGGGCGCATAACGATCGACTATTATTCAATGGAAGACCTTGAGCGCCTTTATGAAATTTTGGGTGGCTAGAAGCCGCTAGCAGTTTTTTAGGGCATAAGCCCTAAAAAACTGCCCAGATAATTTTGGAACAAAGTTCCAAAATTATCCAATTTAAGGAGAGGTGTTTTATGGAAAAGCGAATGTTAGGCACGGCAGTCCCGCTGGGGGCTTTGCGGAAAAAGAACAGCGCGGGAGTCGGGGAGTTTCCCGATCTTGGCGACTTTGCCCTTCTTTGCAAGAAGATGAATCTGGGCTTTATCCAGCTTTTGCCTGTAAACGATACCGGCTATGAAAGCTCGCCTTATTCCAGCCTTAGCGCCTTCGCCCTTCACCCCCTGTATCTTAGGGTTCAAGACCTTGACGAATATGATGCAGACCTTGTCAAAGGACAGCTTGAGGAAGCGCAGGGGCGTTTCGACTCCGCCGTCCGTTTTTCTCACTACGAAACGCTGAAGGCGAAGATGGCCATTTTGAAGGCGATTTTTTCCAAAAGCAAGGCGGACATTCTTAAAAAAAAATCCCTTGCGGACTGGATAAAGCTTAACGCTTGGGTCAAGGAATACTCCGTTTACCGCCGGCTAAAAGAGGTTAACGGCGAAAAAAGCTGGAAAGACTGGGAAGAATACAGCCAGATAAGCGCTGCTGAAATTGAATCCCTGTGGAAGGACGAAAAATTAAAAGAGGAGCATTTTTTCTGGGCTTGGCTGCAGGAGGCCTGCGACCGGCAGTTTTCCGCCGCCGCCAAGGCAGCGGCCGCCGCTGGCATTGCCCTTAAAGGCGACCTGCCGATTTTAATGAACGAAGACTCCTGCGATGTGTGGGCAAGGCCTGGGATTTTCGACATGGGGCTTTCGGCCGGCGCGCCCCCGGATATGTACAGCCCCAAGGGGCAGAACTGGGGTTTCCCCACTTACAACTGGGAAGAGCAGGAAAAAGACGGCTTTGCATGGTGGAAACTGCGTCTTGAAGTGGCCGGCAAATACTACAAGGCCTATCGCATAGACCATGTGTTGGGCTTTTTCCGCATTTGGGCAAGCTCCCGCGCCGATAACTCGGCCACTCTCGGCCGTTATGTGCCTTACACCCCTGTTACCAGCGCGGATTTTAAGGCCTTGGGTTACGACCAGGGGAGAATCCAGTGGGTCAGCCGGCCGCATATTTTTTCCGGCGCTCTCTTGGCCGCCCTGCGTTCCAACTGGGGGGCGCACTACAACGAGACCGAGCTTGCCAACGCTTGCAGCGAGGCTTTTTCGCGGGCGCTTAACAGGCTGAACAACGAAGACATCTGGCTTTTCAAAGACGAAATAAAGGGCGAAAAAGACATAGAGCTTTTGAACCTGCATCCGGCGGCGACTGGCTTTTTGCTGGACGCCTGGCGCAACCGCATTTTTATCGAATATGAAAAGGGCAAGTTTTCCCCGGTGTGGTACTACAGGGACTCGCAGGCCTATCTGTCCTTCTCTGAAGATGAAAAAAAAGCTCTCGAGGAGCTATTGGAAAAACGCCGCGAAAAATCGGAAAAAACCTGGGAGGCACAGGGGAAAAAACTGCTTTCGGTAATGGCCGGCGCAAGTGAAATGCTGCCCTGCGCCGAGGACTTGGGCGCGGTTCCCCCCTGTGTTCCCAAAACTTTGGAAAAGCTGAAAATCCTAGGCTTGCGCGTAACGCGCTGGTTTAGAAGCTGGGAGGCGGAAGGCCAGCCCTACATTCCTTTCGAGGAATACCCCCCCCTTAGCGTCTGCACCGCCGCCGTCCACGACAGCTCGACTGTCCGGGAATGGTGGGAGCGGGAGGCCGATCAAGAACAGTTCTCGCGCTTTTTAGGCTCCCCCCCCCTGCCAAGGGTTTACAATCCGGGAGTGGCCTGGGCTGTCCTTTCAAAGACCGCGTCCGCCCGCTCGGATTTGCGCGTTTTCCAGATACAGGATTTATTGCATCTTTCCAACAACTGGTACGCGCAGGATGCCGCAAGCGAGAGGATCAACGTGCCCGGCACTGTCAACGATTTTAACTGGACTTACAGGCTTCCGGCCTCTATCGAAGAGATAGGCGCGGACGCGGAGTTTGTGCACAAGGTTAGCGAGCTTGCCAAGATAGAGCCGGCGGCCAAGGGCAAAAAACGCTGATCGATACAGCGCGGGCTGAAAGCCCGACGGAGGGCGTATGGCGGGGGAGAAAATTTTCATTCTTGCAGATGATCTTACCGGCGCTAATGACACGGCGATTCAGTTTGTAAAACACGGTTTTTCGGCCTTGGTCGCGATTGACGACAGTCTTTCAAACCCGCCTGTGTTTTCCGGCTACGACGTGGTTTCGATAAACTCCGACAGCCGCAGGATGGACGGACAGACGGCCTACGAC
>WRKI01000281.1 GCA_009778155.1 Spirochaetota bacterium | reverse complement strand
GACGGTGGCGGCCGCCACCGGGGGGGGGCTTGCCAAGCAGGATGCGGCTTCGCGCACGGCGAACTGGCTGTTGCAAGACATAAAACATTTGTTCGCAAAGGCCGGCATTGAGCCGCAGGAGATTGCTTCTTCCCGGCTTACTTCGGCGCGTCTGGCGAGCCTTGTGGTGCTTGCCGGCACGGGCAAAATCACGGGGAAAAATGCCAAGCAGTGTCTTGAAGCGGTTCTGGCCGAGGACAAAGACCCGCAGGACATTGCCCGCGAGCGCGGCTGGGAGGTGATCAGCGACCCGGCGGCTATTGCCGAGGTGTTAAAATCCGTGGCGGCTGGCGAAGAGGCTTTGGTTCAGGAGCTTAAAGGCGGGGAGTTGAGCGAAAAACGCCGGCAGGCTTTGACGGCGTTCTTGACGGGCAAGGTTCTGGCAGCCACTGGCGGAAAGGCCGACCCGAAAATTGCCGGCAGGCTTGTCAGCGAGCTTTTGAAGGGTTGATTAAGGCGGGGTAAGGCGTATCCATCTTGGGGGTGAGGTGATGAAATGTCGCGGATAAAAACTATAGGCCATGTTGTTTCAGAAATGAGCATGGAGGAAAGGAATGCCGTTCTGGAAAAACTCAAGATGCAGGCTTCGGTGTCCCCGGAGCCGATGCATCAACCTAGCGAGGCTATTCCCGGCAGCGGCGGCGACAGCGGCGCGGCGGAATACAGGCGTCTGCCTTGGATTAAGCGCCTTTTTTACGCGCTTATGAGTTTCTTCAAAAGGAAGCCCGCCGACGAAATTTACTCGCAGGAAAAGTTTGTCAAGTTAGGCCGCCGGATACAGTCCAAAACGGCGAATCTTTTTAACTACGAAAAGGGGCTGTTATTGCACGAGTTTTACAACCAACTGTTCAATCTAAAGGAGGCCGGGCATTTGTTTTTTTCGGCTTTGAACTCCAGCATAAATAATGACAAGGGCAGTTTTTACGCTTTTTTGGGTTCCTTGGAAATGAGCGATGCGCACGCCTCCCTGCAAATGTGCCAGCAAGCCGTTATCGAAAAAAACGCAAATGCGAAGGATTTCGAGCTGAGAAATTTGCTCAACAAAGAAATGGAAAACGCTATGAGCAAGATCGGCGATGCAAACAAAGCGGCGATGTACAAAAGCGTGCGCGCGTTGGTGTGCCTAAAGGAGCTTTCCTCTTTTTCTTTCGAGCCTTTGCTTTTGTCCTTTTCGGTTTCCGCAAAAAAATATGTCTGCCCGGTGGATAAGGTGAAAGACACGCTTTTAACCTTGAACAACATTCTTTTTTCCCTAAAACAGCCGCCGAGCATGGAGCTGTTGCAATCGCTTTTTGTGTTTTACCTGCACGAAAAAAAAGAAGACGAAAGTTTTGACATGGATCGTGAGATGCGCTACCTTCTTGTTTCTGCGGAAGAAGCTATCGAGACGATCAGGGATTTTAACAAAAAAATTCCTTTGACCGGCATTCTGCGTTGCGCTTTCCGCGATATGGAGCTTCAACCGGCTTTGGTTCCCGGCGGCGAAGATTGGTTTTTGGCCTACAGGGATTTCTGGAAAAAACAATCGGAAGCGGCTTTTACAGAGTTCGCCGAAGACCGGCGGGAAAAAGAAACGCAGGCCACCTTGGAAGAGTTTTTTGACAATGCCAAGCTTTACCCTTTGGAAAATGCGGCCTCCGAGTTTAACCCCCACGGGTTTCCCCTGCCGGAGGCTTTCGCATTGTCTTTTTTGCGGACTTTTTACGATCGTGTTTTTTTGAAGCAGATAAACGGCGTAATCCGGCCGCTTTTGCTGGAGGGGGAGTTTTTCAAGCAGGAAAACAAGGTAGAATTTGCCGAAGCCTACAAGGTTTTTAACAAAATCGAAGAAGAAATCGCCGGGTTCGACGGCAAGCTTTCCGAAGCCGGCGACTACGGGGCGCGTTACGCGCAAGCTAGCAACATTGCGAACACGGCGGCTAAAAACAAAGAGTTGCAAGCTTTGTACGATGAATCCTCCGATGAGGCCAGCGGGCTTATACAGCGGTTTTCCGTGGCTTTGGTGTCGCTTGTAAACGTGCTTGGCGGTATCTTAAACACCAATGCCGGCAGTAAGTATGACACTGTTTCCAACATGAAAAAGTTTTCCAATAGGAGCGCGGAACCTTTCGGCAAAAGCATTGCCACCTCAATCGAACAGTTACAGAAGGCTTCCAAAATGCTCGATTCGCTAAAGACCTAGGAAAACACCACGGCAAAGGCCGCGGTCTCTGAATTTACTCTCATTTTAATCACACAAAGGCACAAAGGCACAAAGGCACAAAGGCACAAAGTTAAGAAAGGAAAAAACGCCGCTTTATCATGCTTTATACCTTTTTTGTGCTCTATTGAGACAAGAAGAAGACGCAGAACTATGATAATCCTTCCTAACCTTTGTGCCGCGAACCGCAGGTTCGATGTGCCTTTGTGTGAGATATTTCCGAGGCTCGGGCGTTAATGCGTTTCCCTAGGAATTTCTGTCGCCCAGACGCTTGCGTATCAAGTCGAGCTTTAAATCGCGCATCTTTTCCGTTATCGAAACCTTGTATATGTGCGGGTTCAGCAGGCGTTTGTAAGTGGAATCGAACTGTTCCAAACTTAACGCCATGTTTTTGTGAATATCGGCCAGCGACGGAAGCGGCTCCGTTATTTTGCCCTTGTCCAGCTTTACTTTTAACATGGCCTGGGCGTTTTTTACGCTGTGGTAAAAGTGCCGGTAATCCGCCGAAGGGTGCCAAAACGCATAACGCCCCCCCGGCTGCGGCGGCTCCTCGTCATCAAGGCTTATCACGTCCGCCATCGCCGCGCCGCCTTCATCCCTTATGCGCCACACCTGTTTTACACCTGGGTTTGTCGTCTTTTGCGGATTGTCGGAAAGCTTGATAACAGGGACAAAACCCTGGCCGTCTTCCATGCGTGCGGCAAGTTTGTATATCCCGCTAAAGGCCGCCTCCTTGTCGCCCGTTACCATTCTTGTCCCTACGCCCCAGCCGTTTACCGGCGCACCGTCTTTAACAAGAGTTTCGATAATATACTCGTCAAGATCGTTTGACACAAGTATCCGGGCATCATTAAAACCGGCCGCGTCAAGACGCTCCCTTACCTTTGTCGAAAGATACTGAATGTCGCCGGAGTCAAGACGCACGCCGAACTTTTTTCCCATTTCGGCTAACCGGCCCCCAGTTTTTATCGCATTGTTTATTCCGCTTTTTAATGTGTCGTATGTGTCAAGAATGAACACGCTTCTGTCCGGGTACAGATCGGCATAAGCGTCAAAGGCTTCGGCCTCGCTTGAAAAAGACATGACCCAGGAGTGCGCCATTGTTCCCATAACGGGAATGCCGAAAACCTTGCCGGCCAAGGTGTTGCTTGTGCCGCAAGCGCCGCCTATGTAGGCAGCCCGCGATGCGGATAACGCCCCGTCTGCCCCCTGCGCCCGGCGCAGTCCGAACTCCATGACCGAGCCTTTCCCGGAGGCGAGCCACACTCGGCAGGCCTTTGTCGCGATAAGGCTTTGAAAGTTGATAATGTTGAGTAACAGCCCTTCGATAAGCTGGCACTCGATCAGGCTGCCTTCTACCCGTATCAAAGGTTCGTTGGGAAAAACGACAGTGCCCTCGTCCATTGCCCACAGGGAGCCTTGAAAGCGAAATGTTTTTAGGTATTCCGTAAAGGCGGGGTCGAAAAGGCCGGTATCGTTAAGGTAGGCGATATCGCTGTCGGAAAAAGCCAGGCTTTCCAACTGCTCCAGCAGGGTTCCAAGCCCGGCAAATATCGCATAACCGGAGTCGAAGGGCAGCCGCCGAAAAAACATTTCGAATATCACCGGCTTGTCGCATTTTTTTTTCCAGTAGCCTTGCGCCATTGAAAGGGAGTAAAAGTCGGTAAAAAGGGCGCATCCCTTTTCTATTTTTGTCATAAGATGTCCTTTAGCAAATCTTTGGAAGGGGCAAAAATGATGCCGGCTTCCTTCATTGTTTTTATCGCGCCTTCCAGCGAGCCTTCCGGGATGTCCACCCCCAAGACGGCATCGCTTGCAATTATTGTCGCAAAGCCCAGCCGCTTGCAGTCCATCGCGCTGTAAAAAACGCAGTAGTCTGTCGCAAGGCCGCCGATTATGACGGTGTCTATGCCAAGGAATCGCGCCCAGCCTTCCAGCCCGGTGGGGGTTTGCCGGTCGTTTTCAAAAAAGGCCGAGTAGGAATCCAGCCCCATGCGAAAGCCCTTGCGCAGGATCAGGTTGGCGTATTTTGCCTCGAAGCTGTCGTGAAAGTCCGCGCCGCGCGCGCCCTGCACGCAGTGTTCCGGCCACAGCACTTGGCCGCCGTCGGCCGTTTCCCCCGGCTTTTTGCCCGCGTGCGAGCTGGCAAAGGAAATGTGCCCCGGCGGATGCCAGTCCTGGGTGGCGGCCACCCAGCCGCCTTTTGCGCAAAGGGCGGCTGCAAGGGCGTTCAGGGGGGGGATAACGGCCTGCCCGTTGTTTACGGCCAAGGCCCCGCCGGAGTTTTCCCCGGAGGGCAGGGTATAGGCCGGGCAAAAATCGTTCTGTAGATCAATTTCCAGCAATAGTGTTCGAGAAGCGTTGAAGGTCATGTACACATTATAAAGGAAAGCCGGCCGGAAAGCAATCGGCAATTTTCCTTTTTGTCGGAGAAGAGGAAGAAAAGCTCAGGAAACGATGATTAAAGGCAAGCTCCAAAAACCCAGATGGGGTGCTTTGCGAGCGGCTGCCTGTCTGCCGGATAGTTTTTTTTTGCGAAAAATGCTAATATACCATTTTAAGGAGACCGGCGGAAAATGCAAAAAGAAAAACTCATGGCAGTTGTGGATTTCTGCCAAAAAGAATGCTCGGCCGGCATAGAGGCGCTTTACGACGAGCCTTTGGCCGGACGCACCACGTTCAAAGTCGGCGGCGCGGCCGACTGCCTTTTGCGTTACGCCGGCGAAGACTTCCCGGCCTTTGCCCTGCGCCTTTTCGCTCGCTGCGACGCGGAAGGCATCCCCGTCTTCATTTTGGGCGGCGGAGCCAATATTGTCGTTTCCGACAGCGGCATACGCGGGTTCGTCTTGGACACCTCGGCATGGCGCGGCCTTATCGCCGACGGCGACGGCTGCCGGCTGTCCTTCCGCAGCGGCACAACGCTGGACGAGGCCGCCGAAGCTGCGGCGGCGGCAAACTTGAGCGGGCTTGAGTTCTTCGCCGGTATGCCGGGCACCGTCGGCGGGGCGATTTTTATGAACGCCCGCTGTTACGGAAGCGCAGCCTCGGATGTTTTAGTAGAAACGGGGGTTCTGCACTTCGGGCGGGGACAGGAGCCTGAAATAAAACGAGCGGCCGCCGATCCTGCCGGCTTCGGCTACAAAAAAAGCCCTTTTCAGGGGGGGGACAGCCTTATTCTGGAGGCTACCTTCAAGCTGGCCGAAGGGGGCGGGGAAATACGCGCCGCTATGGAAAGGAACCGCCGGGACAGGCAGGCTAAGGGGCATTATCTTTTTCCCTGCGCGGGTTCGGTTTTTAAGAACAACCGCGACTTTGGAAAAAGCACCGGAGAGATTATCGACGCTCTGGGTCTTTGCGGCCTGAAGGCCGGGGGGGCGCAGGTTGCGCCTTTCCACGGAAACATTATAGTAAACACGGGAACGGCGTCGGCAATGGACATTTTCAATTTGAAAAACGAAGTGGCGGCGCAGGTCAAGGCGCGTACCGGTTTCGATTTGGAGCCGGAGATTATATTTGCAGGCGATTTTGCGGGCTAAGGAAACGATGATTAAATCCCACCGAGGATGCGGATTAAAATCCGAATCATCGTTCTTACCCGCATTTTGCGCAATGAAATGAGTAAAATGCATCGGACTAAAGTCCGCGGGAACCACTGATTAGCTTCGAGTTAATCAGTGGTTCCCTAAGACCCTGCTCACTTTAGTCCGGCAAAAATCGGGAGGCTCGGCATCAAATACTTAAAAGGCTTTCTTTACGGCACAATTTACGGCGGCCTTAGCCCCATTCCGGGCATAAGCGCCGGGACTTTGGCGATTTTTTTCAATAATTTCGAGGATATTTTCCGCTCGGCAAGCGCGTCCAACGCAAAAAAAAACTTGCCTTTTTTGGTGTTTTTTTTCTCCGGCTGGGGCGCGGGGCTTTTGGGGATAAGCCACCTGATAATTTTTTTGCTGGAAAACCACGGGCAGGTTACATACTTCAGCGCGATGGGTTTAATCCTCGGCTGCAGTCCCATGATTTTCGGCAAGGCGAAGGCCGGCAAAATCGCCCCAAAGCACGCATTTTTTTTCGCCATCCCTCTTGCCTTCATGCTCTTTCTCAGCTTTAACGAAGGCGAGCTTGCCGCAAACGCCACTCTGGAACAGCTCGGCGGGCTTAACGCGGGTCTTGTTCTCTGGCTCTTTGTCGCCTCGTTTTTCAGTTCTATCGCCATGCTCATTCCCGGCGTGGGCGGCTCGCTTATGATGCTCACCTTCGGGATTTACGCGATTTTCATAGAGGCGGTGGCCACTCTCGATCTTTTGCTGCTGGCCATTTTGACATCGAGCATGGTTTTAGGCATTCTTGCCGGCATAAAAATCATAAAAAAACTGCTGGATTCCTACGCCCAGGTTTTGTACTGCGCGATTTTGGGTTTTATCATAGGGGCGGTTTTTTTCATTTTTCCGGGCTTTCCCTATTACTCTGGCGAAGGCGTGCTGGCGGTGGTTCTTGCGGTTTCATTCGGGGTTCTGGCCTACTGGCTTTCGCACAAGGAAGGGAAAAAAGAAGCCTAGCCGGCCGGCTAGCCGGGCTGACGCAAAAAACGGCTGATTTTTGCGGAAAGCTCGCCGAAGCTGTCCACGCAGGGGATGTCGGGGCATTTGTTTCTTATCATTTGTGGCGCGCGGAAAAGACAGCGGGAGTCGGCCGTGCGCAGCATTGAAATGTTGTTAAAGGAGCCGCCGGCGGCGAAAACTTTCAGGTTCATGCTTTTGAAGATTTTTACCGCGGCCTCTTTGCCTTCCTGCTGCCAAAGTTTAT
Source organism: Spirochaetota bacterium (assembly GCA_009778155.1). GTDB lineage: Bacteria > Spirochaetota > Spirochaetia > Treponematales > Breznakiellaceae > WQXQ01. The sequence continues at coordinate 7,101 of WRKI01000281.1, read as the reverse complement.
AGCCGATCACCGATCCGTCGGGGGCGGCCTGCAAAACATTGGCAAAAAGCAGGGGATAAGAAAAGAGTTCCATAAAACGCTCTGTAAACTGCTCGAAGGTGTCCGAAAGAATTGCAAGCTGGGTGCGCTGGCGCAGTTCCCGGACAAAGTCCAAGGCCCCGTTGACAGGCTCTATGAGGTTTGCGGCCTGTTTAAGGTCGTCTAGTTTTAAGTTGTTTTTTTCCAGAATGTCAAGCCGGGACTTCATAAGCTTGTCAAAATTGGCCTCTTCGCGCGTGGTGCGCGAAAGTTCAGGGACTCCGACGGCTTTTGAAATCTCCACCCAAAATTCGGGAACGAGAATGCCTTCAAGGTCAAGACAGACTAAATGCATAAGGTTATTCTAACGCAAAAAGCAGATTCTTGCAAGAGGTTTTCCACGGGGAGAGGCCCCCGGCGGCGGGCGCATAGAATTTTAGGGAAGCATCGTTTCCTTAGAAAAACTGCTCGCGCCAGAGCAGTTTGCCGTCGGCCTCCCCAGGCAGAATGTGCCCGGCGAAACCTGCGTCGGCTATTGCGCTCAACCCCTGCTCGTAGTGGCCGTCAATGTCGCCCGCTTTGTGAGCATCCGCGCTTAACAGGACTTTCGCGCCATGCTCCCGCAAAAGGCGCAGTATGGCCGGCGAGGGACAAGGCTCGTTAAAATGCCCCCGGTTCATCCCGCCGGTGTTTACCTCGACAATGAGGCCTGCGGCGGCAATTGCGCGGGCGGCTTCCTGCGCCCGCCCCGTGTAGAACGCGCCTTCCCGGTCGATCTTTAGAACAGCCGCCTTGCCAGGCATAAAACCAGAGTGCTTTTTGATTAAATCCAGATGCCCGACAATGTCAAAACCGCCAAGCCCGGCCATCTCTATAACGGCATCCCAGTAGGCGCCGGCCAAGGCCTCGCTGTCGCCGCCGAAGCCTTGGGTCAAGCCTTTTTCAAGCTCCCAAGCCGGGCCGTCAATGGTAAAAGGCTCGCCTTTTGGCGGAATCAGGTAATGCACCGAGGAGATAATGTAATCGGGGGCAAAGGCCTGTATGTCCGCATCGCGGGCGCAGCGCAGGCCCCGGATATAGTCAAGCTCCAGCCCCAGAAAAACGGAAAGCCTGCCCTGCCAGCGGGCTTTTGCCCGGCCGACTTCTTCGGCATATTCTGAAAGCCGCTCTTCTTTGAGATGCCAGTCTGTTTTAAGCCCGGCTTTTTCGACAGGGGCGTGGGCGCTGAAACCTACGGCGCAAAGCCCTTTTTCAAATGCGGCGCGGCACATTTCTTCTATATTATCCCTGCCGTCGCAGAATAATGTATGCGTGTGGATTGATGATAGTGCTAAGGGGCTTGCCCGCAAACCAGGTTGGCTTGCGGGCAAGTCTAAGGTCGTTTTCAAACTTCCCTAGTTTTTCTTTTTGTAATAGTTAGGGTCTTCGCTGTAAGGAACGTATTTCTCGCCCTTAAAGTAAGACTTCGCTATTGCGGCAAACACGCCGGTAAGAGCTATTACCCCGATTATGTTCGGTATAGCCATGAAAGCGTTAAGAATGTCCGCTATCGCCCAGACCGGCACCACGCCGAAAGAACCGATAAAAAGCGCCGGAAGGAATATGACCCTGTAGAACATATTGGACTTAGGACCTGTAAGGTACTCCAGGCACTTTTCGCCGTAAAAAGACCAGCCGAGCATGGTTGTAAAAGCAAAGCCTAAAATAGAGAAAGCCGCCAGCGCGTTGCCCACTGTGTGCCCGATAAAGGACGATGAGAAAGCGTACATAAAGGTTGCGGTAGCCGGCAGCCCCATTGTCCAGGAGCCGCTGGTTATAACCGCAAGGGCTACGAATGTGCAAACTACGTGGGTGTCAAGCACGACTTCCGCCGCGCCCCAAAAACCCTGCTTGCAGGGATGGTTCGTTTCCGCCGCGGCGTGGGCTATGGGCGCAGACCCCAAGCCGGCTTCGTTGGAGAAAATGCCGCGCATAAGCCCGTACCTGATCGCGGTAGCAATGGTAGCTCCCAAAAACCCGCCTGTGGCCCCCTGGAATGTAAACGCGCCGCCGACAATAAGGGCAAAGGCGTTAGGAACCAAATGAATGTTCTGAATAGTAACCAAGATACAGCCGACTATCATTAAAATGGCGAAGAAGGGGACGGCTCTTTCGGCGACTTTTCCTACCCTTTTTACGCCGCCGACAATTACAATACCGACAAGCAGGGCCAGGGCCACACCGGTTGCCGGGCGCGGTATCGCGAAAGCGGTTTCCATAGCGCCGGCAACGTTGTTAGCCTGCACCATGTTCCCGATCCCGAATGCGGCGATAGAGCCGGCTATGCAGAAAATGACGGCAAGCCATTTCCAGCCAAGCCCTTTTTCAATGTACTTCATAGGCCCGCCTAGGATCATGCCTTTGGCGTTAGTTTCGCGGTAATGCACGGCAAGGGTAATTTCGGCAAACTTTGTCGTAATGCCAAAGAATCCTATAATCCACATCCAGAAGATGGCGCCGGGGCCGCCAAAGAGAATGGCGGTGGTAGAGCCTACCAAGTTGCCGACCCCCATTGTTGCGGACATTGCCGTGGTAAAGGCTTGGAACGGCGTTATGTCGCCCTTGCCCAGCTTTTCCTTTTTTTGGAACAGCTTGCCAAGGGTTTCGCCAAAATAAACCCTTGCCTTTGTAATTTGAAACCAGCCCGTTTTAAAAGACAGATACAGGCCGCAAACGCCTAACAATGCCCAAGTGGGCGGGCCCCATACGATAGCGCCGATTCGCTGCAGCGTCAAGGTTACCAGTTCATACGTACTCATACTTTCATCTTCCTCCTAACAACAGTAAAACGTAAATACCTTTTGCCCTTCTACGAAAGGCTTTCGCGCCTGCCCGAATCTTGCCAGTTTCAGCCTAAAAAATGCACATTCCAAAAAATGATTTTCCGGACAAGCTGTTTTTATTGTAACCTGTTATAAAATGCCTGTCAAGATACCGCGTCAGCGTTTCACTAACCTTTGGGACTTCGTGTCTTTGCGTGAATCTTTCTTCATATATAAGGCCGCCGGGTTTTCCCCAAGAAAAAAACGATAATTTTCCTAAAGAAAAATCTAGCCGTGCCGATTTTAATAAAGAAGAAACCTTAGCCCCGTTGGGTGCCGGGGGTTTTTCGTATCCCAGCTTTTTCACGGTTTTGCGGCCGGGGGCGGGCGGGGGTTAGGCGCATTTTCTAATGGGGAATGCGTTACGCGGGTGCTTTTTGCTTCAAACCATCTAGATGGAAGCATTCGCAAAACACAAACGGCAAGGATGCCGCGGCGTGTTGCGACAAATAAACTGTGTCTGCCGGACAAAAACAAGGGTTCGGCGGCTGGGGAAAAATTCGCATGGATTGCTTTCGCGTAACAGCGGGGGCAAGACAAAGAAAAAGGCACGTCGAAATAGCCAAGGGAGTGACTATGATTATCAATCACAATTTAAGCGCAATGTTTGCGGACAGGTCTTTAAGGAACACTAACCTCGCAATGGATCGCAGTATGCAGACTTTGTCAAGCGGCATTCGCATTAACCGTGCCGCCGATGACGCTTCGGGATTGGCAGTTTCGGAAAGGATGAGGGCGCAAATTCGCGGCTTGAATCAGGCTTCTACTAATGCTCAGAACGGTATTTCTTTTATTCAAACAGCAGAAGGCTACATTTCCGAAACCCAGAACGTTCTTCAGCGCTTGCGCCAATTGGCAGTGCAGGCCGCCCACGGCATTTACACCGAAGAAGACCGTCTGTACATCCAGATCGAAGTTTCCGCGCTTATCGACGAAATCGACAGGATTGCGTCCCATGCCCAGTTCAACGGCATGAATATGCTTACCGGTCGCTTTGCAAGGGAACTTGGCCAGAACACGCCGACTGCCTCCATGTGGTTCCACATTGGCGCGAACATGGATCACAGGCGCCAGGTGTTCATCGGCACAATGACAACAACCGGTCTTGGCTTGCGCGAAGTTGGCGATGCCACCTTTATTTCGCTTGCCACCCCCGAAAGCGCGAACAACGCTATCGGAACGCTTGACAACGCGATCAGGATTGTAAACCAGCAGAGGGCGGATTTGGGCGCGTACCAGAATCGTCTTGAGCACACAATTCGCGGTCTTGACGTTGGCGCGGAAAACCTGCAAGCCTCTGAATCCCGCATCCGCGATGCAGACATGGCTTCCGAAATGGTAACTTACACCAGAAACATGATTCTTACACAGGCCGGAACCGCTATGCTCGCACAGGCCAACCAGAGGGGTCAGGCCGTTCTCCAGCTCTTGCAGTAGTTGCATTAGCTTTTGCTACAGTTTCTTTCACTTAATGCCGGGCGGTAAAAAGCCCGGCAGAAAGACACCCGGCGTTATGCGGCCGGGTGTTTTTTTTCGCCTTATCCGGGCGCGTGGATTGAAACAAACGTGGGAGGGGCCTTGGACCATATCTTGGCCTTGATGTCGCACCCTTCGCTGGTGCGTGGATTGAAACAAACTTTTGTCAAGAGGCTTTTTTGACTTTTTTGCGTCGCACCCCGCGTGGGTGCGTGGGTTAAAACATGGGGCGGCCGCGCCGGGGCGGGCAAAAAAAGACTTGCCCGCCGGCGCACGCCCCAATCTTTTGGTAGAAAGGACAAGCCTTTCTACCAAAACCGCCTTTCGGCTGCTTACCCGCATTTTGCGCAATAAAATGAGCAAATGCAGGGGGAAATGCTGATTAGCTTCGAGTTAATCAGCATTTCCCTAGTCGTCTTTGCTGTACTTTAAGTTAATGTACAGGCAAAAACCGAAAGCCCCAAACAAACTGGCAAATGCCGCTATCATGAAAAAAGCTGCAACTGGGGTCATGGAATCCTCCTTACTCTTTTTCGTAGTTTTCTAAAGACACCTGCCACTTCACCCTGGAAAGAAGGAGAGAAGCAACAAGAACAACAAATATCGTTCCGCCTACAAAGACCACAACTTCCGGCGTGGTTCTGGCGGCAATTACGCCCGGCGCAGTCCCAATAAAGAAGTTAAACAGGGTCATTAAAAGCGTTATGCCAATTACCCCAGGGGTGAAAAACCTTATGCAGAAAAGCCAAAGATTGCCAAGCCTAAAGTAAGGCAAAGTGTTCGCATTGCCATAGGCCTGGAATTCCGGCAGTTTTCTTGCCAACCACGCGGCAACCAATGCTTGAAGCACCCCCACAGACGTAAGCCCAATGTTGCTTATCGCAAAGTCCACCAACCCCAAAATTATCTGCCCGGCACCGGTAACATAAACCAAGCTCAAACAGAAGCCTATTCCGCAAAGGATTTTGTAAGTCTTTTTGCGCACCCAGCCGAACTTTTCCCCCATCGGGGCGATAAAGGCTTCCATTAAGCTCAAGAAAGAAGTCCAGCCGGTAACGGCAAGCATGGCGAAGAAAATCACGCCCAAGGCATAGCCGGCCGCCCCCATGTGGTTCAATGCGACGGGCAGGGTAATAAAGACAAGCCCGGCGCCGCCTGTTGCGACATCGCTTACGGCAACACCCTGCGCCCCGGCCAAGTAGCCCAGAATCGCAAAAATGCCGACCGAAAAAAGAAAGGCAAAGATAACGTCTGCAAAAGCGACAACGTAGCTCAAGTTTACGATTTCGGAGCCTTTTTTAAGATAGCTTGAGTAAGTAACCATGATGCCCATGCACAAACTCAAAGAGAACATCGCCTGTCCAAAAGCCGCCAGCCACACATTGGGATCGGCAAGGGCTGGGAAATTGGGAGTAAACAGCGCGTTCAAGCCCAGCATAGCGTTGTCCAGCGTAACCCCTCTTATAATAAGAGCGATTGCGGAAACAAGCATTAGAGGAAGAACAATTTTGTTTACCTTTTCCAACCCTTTTTTAAGGTCTTTGGAAAGCACGAAGTAGGAAACGCCCCACAAGAAGACAAGGCCGAGCAAGTTTGGCCAAATTACAGAGCCAGGCCGAAGGGCGTTCCCGGAAACCTGAAGGTAATCGTTCAAGAAAAACGCCGCTGTGTTTGTCCCCCAGGCTTTTGTGGCGGCAAAAACCGCGTAGTTCATTGCCCAAACCAGGATAACCCCGTAGTAGAAAATGATCCCGCCGCCCAAAAGCGCTGGAATCCAGCCGATAAACTCGTACTTTTTGCCTACCCGGGCAAATGCCAAAGGCGTTGTTCCCTTATGTTTTGAGCCGTAAACAAACTCAAGCACCATAAGAGGGACGCCTACAAGAAACACGGCGACAAAGTAGGGAATAATGAATGCCCCGCCGCCGTTGTCATGGGCTGTAAAAGGGAACCGCCAAATGTTCCCAAGCCCAACAGCCGATGAAACCGCTGCAAACATAAATGTCCATCTAGATGACCATTGCTGTTTTTCTGCGCCAACTGCCATAAATTCACTCCTCCTTGAAATTTTTTTACGGGGAACCCGGCAAAGCCCAAATTTATTGCAACAATTCCCCAGATTATTGTAACCTGCAAACGCCGCTTATACAAGCCCCTTTTTCGGCAATTTTCGGCCCCCGGCGGGCGCAGCATTGGGTTAAGGAACCACTGAACCACTGATTAACTCGAAGCTAATCAGTGGTTCCTTAATCAGTGCTTCCACAGCAGATTCAGGGGAGATTGTCAAGCGGTTTTCTGCCTTTGGCGCGAAAAGAGGCATAATTGCCAAATAGCCACACGGAGACCGGGAGGGAAAATGACAAAAAAGAAGAATTCGTCGAGCTTCTTGCGTAAAATTGACGCCAATAAGTAAAATCTTGCGCCAGCGCGTGATCCTTCTTACAAAAAAATACACAACGGCTCATTTTGCAGATTTTTTTTGTAAAAAAGTTGCAAAATGACTTGACAAAATTTTCAAAAAATGATATAGTTACCAATATGCGCCAATTTAGGCGCGCTCGCCGGGCGAAAACCCGTCGAAACAACTTGCTGGGCTTACAATTTTTTCATTCGTGCCAAGGGTTTTTAACCCCGCCCCAAGGGGCGAACTTTTTGATTGCAGAGGTGTAAAAATCGTGTTCCATGCGAAAAGGCAGGCCGGTAGCTGCGGCCGGCAGCCGCCAAAAAATGATGGTTCCCCCCCCCC
>WRKI01000280.1 GCA_009778155.1 Spirochaetota bacterium | reverse complement strand
GAAAACCGCAAACTCCTAACTGCCTGCAGTATAAGGAGTTAGCGGTTTTCTCTGAGCAACCTCCAAAAACCCCATCTGGGTTTTTGGAGGTTGCCTTTATTCGAGAGCCTTTGGAGGGAGGTCATGAAAAAAAATCGTTTTTACGATGCTTTAGCCGCGCTTGCGGCGGCGCTGGTTTTATACGGCTGTGCTTCGGCGCAGGCAGGAACGGGCGTTCCGCTGGATGCAGCGCAGGATGCGGCGCAGGACGCGCAAGACGCGGCCTTGCCCGGACAAAGAATTACATCGCCTGCGGGCATTGTAACCCTGCGGCTGCCCGCCGGGGTTTTTACAATGGGCAGTCCCGCGCATGAAATAGGCAGGGGCGACTGGGAAGGCCCCCAGCGGCAGGTAACGATAAGCGAAGGGTTCTGGATGGGGGTGTACCCGGTAACGCAGGAAGAATGGGAGCGCGTCATGGGCGGCAACCCCAGTTTTTTTCCCGACGACCCGGCCGCCGGTGAAGCCCAGGGCAGGCGGCCTGTGGAAAATGTAACATGGCATGACGCTATCGTGTTTGCCAACCGGCTGAGCCTTATGGAAGGGTTGTCCCCCGCGTACCGCATTGCCGGCAGCACCCACCCCGACGACTGGGGGGATGTGCCGGCCTGGGACAGCCCGAACTTGGCGGCGTGGAACTCGGTGGAAATTGTGCCGGGCTCCAACGGCTGGCGTTTGCCTACGGAGGCGCAGTGGGAGTACGCCGCGCGTGCGGGAACGGCCACGGCCTTCAGCAACGGCACGCAGGACTGGAACGACGCGGCCTCTCTGGATGGGATTGGCTGGCTTTACTTCAACTCCGGCGGAATGACGCACGCGGTCGGGCGCAAAGCGGCGAATCCCTGGGGTTTGCACGATATGCACGGGAATGTGTGGGAGTGGGTCTGGGACTGGTGGGGCGTGTACACAGCTCAAGATGAAACCGACCCTGCCGGCGCATCTTCGGGGACTGAGCGCGTGCTTCGCGGCGGCAGTTGGTTCAACTCCGCGCTGGATGTCCGCTCGGCGTTTCGCAACGGAGCCGCCCCCTCCTCCCGGAACGGCAACGTCGGCCTGCGCCTTGTGCGGCCTTAGCCTGCCGGCTCCGTCAAAGGCACATCGATTTTTAGCCTCACACAAAGGCACAAAGGTTAAGAGGGCAGGCGTGATTATGATAGCTCTGCGTCTTTATTTTTGCCTCAACATAATACAAAAAGGAGGTAAAGTAAGGATTAAACGGCGGCTTTCTAAGCAGAACTTTGTGCCTTAGTGCCTTTGTGCCTTAGTGTGATTAAAATGGGAGTAAATTCAGAAGCTCGTGCGTTCCTTTGCGCCTTTGTGTGATTTTTTCTTCGCAGTTTTTTTTTCAAAAAGCCGGTTGACACTTTATTGAAAATGTGTTAGGCTGAAACAAATGGGGGAACGATGATAATAGATAAAATCGTTGACATTTACAGAATGCTCATAAGGGGTATTTGCAAATTTTTCGAGATTGTCGCGGCAATCAGCCTTGTGGCGATGATGTTTATCGTTTTGTACAATGTCGTAATGCGCTACTTTTTCGCAAACTCCCCCGGCTGGGCGGAAGAGCTTGCAAGGCAGTGTGTCGTTGTTTTCAGTTTTATAAGCATAGCCCTGGGGGTGCGCGACAAGGGGCATCTGGCTCTTACCGTCGTCGTGGACAAACTTCTGGCCCGTTTTTCCCTGCCCATAGAAATCATGAACAAGTTTCTTATAATGTGCTTCGGTATAATGATGAGCATCTACATGAGGCCTTTTTTCATCCTGCTGCGTTACAACCGCCTTCCCGGATCGGGCATACCCGTCGGCTACACCTTCATAATACCCACGGCGGTGGGCATACTTATCGCGCTTATCGCGGCCTACCAGATTTACGACCATTTCCGGTACGGCACGGACGAACAGCAGAGAATCCGCCTTGAACAAGCGGCTACGGCCGCGCCGGCTGGGGCAAAGGAGAGCTAGGCTTTATGGGATTAATCGTCAACCCTGTCGGGATTGCCATTTTGGTAGGCAGTTTTTTCCTTCTATTATTTCTAAAACTGCCGGTAGCCTTCTGCCTTGGCTTTTCCGCGATGATTTCCGCCTGGTACATGGGCATTTCCCTTGGGGCGGTAACGCAAAGAATGGTCGCGGGGGTGGACTCCTTCGCGCTTTTGGCCATACCCTTTTTCATATTTGCCGGGGAGATAATGGGGGCCGGGGGAATCTCCGACCGCCTTGTCAAACTTGCCGACGTGCTTGTCGGCAGGGTGCGCGGCGGGCTGGGTTGCGTCAACGTTCTTAACAGCACCTTTTTTGCGACAATACAAGGGTCGGCCGTGGCCAACGTCGCCTCGATTGGCCCCATCGAGCTTAGAATGATGCGCAAGGCCGGCTACCCGGACACCTTCACCGTGCCTGTAACAATGGCAAGCTCGATCCAGAGCGTCATCACCCCGCCGAGCCACAACATGATAATTTTTGCCACAGCCGTCGGCGGGCTTTCCGTCGGCAGGCTTTTTATCGCCGGCATTTTGCCGGGGCTTGTCCTTGCGCTTGCGCTTCTTTTGCAGGTGCTTGTAACATCGCACATTCGCGGCTACCCCAAGGGCAACAGATACTCGCTTAAAGAGGCCGTTTTTACCGCGCTGGACTGTCTGCCTGCCTTTTTTACCATAGTGATAATTCTGGGCGGCGTTTTTCTTGGCATTGTAACGGCAAACGAGTCGGCCGTTCTCGCCTGCGCCTACGCGCTTGTCATCTGTCTTACCTATTACAAGGGAATCAAGGTAAAAGACCTGTGGCCGATCCTTAAACGGGTGCTCCGCACGCTGGCTATGGTGTTAAGCCTTATTGCCGCGTCCTCGGCTTTCGGCTTTATGATGACGATTTTGCACATTCCGTCGCTGGTAACCAATATGCTGCTTGGCCTTACGGAAAACCGCATCTTGCTTTTGCTGTTGATCAACCTGATGCTTCTTGTAATCGGCTCGGTAATGGACATGGCCCCGATGATTCTGATAACGGCTCCCATTCTTCTGCCGGTGGTAACGGGGCCAGTTATAGGGATGGACCCGATACAGTTCGGCATTGTGATGCTGTTCAATCTGGCGCTGGGGCTTATGACTCCGCCTGTCGGGACGGTGCTCTTTGTGGCCTCCGGCATATCGGGGCTTAAAATCGAGACTTTGATCAAGTCGATGCTGCCCTTCTATCTTGTCATGCTGGCGGTATTGCTTGTGTTCACCTTTGTCCCGGCCGTTTCCCTTACGCTGCCGAACCTGATGTTCGGGGAGTGAGGCTGTTCCCTAGGGGGAAAGCTTTTATAAGAACCAACCCGGCCCTAGGCCGGTGAAAATATTTTTTGCAGGAGAGGAAGAGAATGAAGAAAATTACATTGATGTTGCTGGTATTGCTTGTATCAGTGTCTACAGTATTTGCCGGCGGGCGCGGCGCGACAGGGCCTAGAGTGCTCCGTCTTGCTTGCAACCAGCCGGACGGCTACCCGACGGTAGTCGGGGCCTTGGCTTTTGCCGAATATGTTTACAGGGAAACAGGCGGCAATATTATAATCGAAGTGCACAACAACGCCGTTTTGGGCGGGGAAGCGCACACGGTAATGCTTACCCAGACGGGCGACATCGAGTTTAACCGCTTGGGCGTTACCTTTTTGGCATCGGTAAACCCGAACATTGGCGCGCTTGGGATGCCCGGCATCTACCGCGACCGCGAGCATATGTTCCGCGTGTTGGACGGCCCCATTGGGGATGAAGCGCTCATGATGATGTACAACCAGCAGCTTGTCGGCCTTTCGTGGTTCGACTCCGGCTTCCGCCACCTTTACAACTCGGTGCGCGAAGTGAGAACCCCGGCGGACTTGCAGGGGCTTAGAATCCGCGTGCAGGAAGTGCCGATCATGATGCAGATGATGACCCTCATGGGCGGCTCCCCTGTGCCGATGGCGATGGGCGAGGTCTACTCGGGCATTCAGAACAACGTGATTGACGGCGCGGAAAACAACTGGCCTTCGTTTACTTCATGGTCGCACAACGAGGTGGCTTCGTTCTTTACATTGAACGGCCACGTCGCCTCGCCGGAAATGATTCTTGTAAACGCCGGCGTGTGGCGCAGTTTCTCGGCGGACGAACAGCGGATTATCCGCTCCGCCGCCCAGCACGGAGCCAGGGTTCAGCGCCAGGCTTGGATTGAGTACGAAGCTGCGGCGGAAGCTGCGGCGCGCGCCGCCGGGGTTACCGTTACCGTTCTTACCCCCGAAGAGCAGGCTCTCTTTGACGCGGCAATCGCTCCCCTGTATCAGGATTTCCCGCAGTTTGCAGACATCATCGGCAGGATAAGGGCGACCCCTTAAGTTCTGTCTTGTGTAAAACCTCTGGAAGCTGCGGCTTTACCCGCCGGGTAAGCCCGCGGCTTCCAGAGTCTTCCCGAAAACCAATTTAAGGAAAAAATTTGTGGCAAAAGATAGTAAGGAAAAATATGTCCAGTGGGTTCCTTCCAGGAGCAAAAACGCCAAAGACGGCGGAAAAACGGAAAAAGGGCATAAAGACGAAGAATGGGTTTTCATGAAAAACATCAAACCAATGAAGGTAGCACCGGGGTTCGAGCGCAAGGTTTTGGCCTACTGCGACGAGGCAATGGTGATTGCCAGCGAATTTGATAAGGGCGCGACCGTGGCCGATCATGTCCACGCGCACACCCAGATCACTTATATACAGGAAGGGCGTTTCAGCTATTCAGTGGAAGGCGTGGCAAAAGAAGTCGCCAAGGGGGACTCCGTTTGCGTGCCCAGCGGCGCGACTCACACGACGATATGCTTGGAAAAAGGTTCGTTAGTCGAATTTTTTACACCGATGCGCAAGGACTTTTTACGCTAGGGGGCGTTATGAGCAAGGGACACAAAGAAGGTCAGTTTATTTTTGCCAAAGATGCCAAAGGCCAAGAAGTGGCGCCGGGTGTCGTGCGCAAGGTTTTGGCCTATTGCAAAGAGGCCATGTGCGTTGTGCACGAATTCGAAGAAGGCGCGGTTGGGGAGCTTCACAGCCACCCCCAGACGCAGATTACCTATGTCCTAAAGGGGCGCTTCATGTTCAGAATCGGCTTCAACGAAAAAGAAGTTGCGGCCGGCGACAGTATGTGCAAGCAAAACGAGGTCAAGCACGGCGTAAAGTGCCTTGAAAAAGGCGTGTTGCTTGACTTTTTTAACCCGATGCGGGAAGATTTTGTAAAAGTTTGATTCTTAGCCAAGGCTAGCTAGCTGGGCTAGCGAGCTAGCTGGCTGGGCTAGCAGAGCTAGCCTTGGCATTAAAAAAACAAGGGGAAAATTATGCGTAAGGATTTTATCGGCGAGGATTTTTTGCTGCAAAGCGAGACGGCTCGCAGTTTGTACAAGGCGGCGGCGGCCGAGCCTATCTACGATTACCACTGCCACCTGCCGCCCGACCAGATCGCCGGGAACAAGCATTTTGCGGATTTGGCCGAGGTATGGCTTGCCGGCGACCACTACAAGTGGCGCATGATGCGGGCTATGGGGATAGACGAGCGGTACATCACCGGGCCGGCGGCTCCTTACGAGAAGTTTCTGGCCTGGGCGCGTACCACGGAAAACCTGATCGGCAACCCGCTCTACCACTGGACGCATCTTGAGCTTCAGCGGTACTTTGGCATTTTTGAGCCTTTGGGCGAAAAAACCGCGCCGGCAATCTGGGAGGCGGCCAACCAAAAGCTCAAAACGCCGGAGCTTTCCGTCAAGGGCATTTTTGAAAAGTTCAATGTTTACGCGGTGGGAACCACCGACGACCCGGCGGACAGTTTGGAACACCACAAGGCAATCGCCGAGGGCAAGGCCGCAATCGGCAAAATCCCGACCAAGGTCATCCCGTCGTTCCGACCGGACAAGGCTCTTAACATCAACCTGCCGACCTTTGCCGCCTACATTGAAACCCTGGGCAAGGCCGCCGGTATCGACATAAAAAGCCCCGACGACGTATTGGCCGCGCTGGAAAAACGCCTTGACTTTTTCGCCTCCCTGGGCTGCCGCGCATCGGATCACGGGCTGGAGAGCATTCCCTACGCGCCGCTGCCGGATGCCGCAATCGACCAAATCTTCCAAAAGGCGATCAAAGCCAAGGGCGAGGTCGCGGTAACAAAAGAGGAGGCCGAGGCCTACAAGACAAAAATCCTTTGCGGCCTTGGGCGGCTTTACGCCCGGCGCGGCATCACCATGCAGCTTCATCTTTCTGCCCTTCGCAATGTCAACAGCCGTATGTTCAAGCTCCTGGGGCCAGACACCGGCTACGATGCGATTGGCGACGGCGAGCAGGCGGCAAAACTTGTCGAGCTTCTTGACTGCATGGAATCCTCCGGGGAGCCGTCCCTGCCCAAGACCATCCTCTACTCGCTCAACCTCAAGGATTTCTATCCAATGGCGACAATCATGGGCGGCTTCCAGGACAACTATGCGGAAAGCGAAAAACGGCCGGGCATAGAGGGCAAGATGCAGCTTGGAACCTCGTGGTGGTTCCTCGATCACAAGGACGGCATGGAAGAGCAGATGCGCATTCTGGCCAACGTTGGCCTTCTCCCTTCATTTTTGGGGATGCTCACAGACAGCCGCAGCTTCCTCTCGTACCCGCGCCACGAATACTTCCGCCGCATCCTGTGCAACCTGATCGGCGACTGGGTGGAAAACGGCGAGTACCCGGCAGAGGCCGCAAAGCTGGAAAAAATGGTTAAGGACATTTCCTTTGGCAACGCCCAAAGGTATTTTGCATAAGGAGATAAGGAGGACAGCATGAAACTTGAAAAAAGGTACGCCGAGCATCCAGAGGACGCAAAGCGTTATGACACAAAAACGATGAGGGAACGCTTCCTTTTCGACAAGGTTTTCGTCAAGGACGAGATAAGCCTGTGCTACACGCACAGCGACCGGGTCGTTTTCGGCGGGGCGCACCCGGTGTCGAAAAAGCTCTCCCTTACAGGCGGCAAGGATTTTGGCAGCGAAGTTTTTCTTGACCGGCGCGAGCTTGGCATCATCTGCATAGACGGCGAAGGGACGGTAAGTGCGGACGGAACCGAGTACAAGATGAAAAAAGGCGACGGTCTTTATCTTGGCAAGGGGACGAAGGATGTGGTTTTTACCGGGCAGGGCGGTAAGCCGCCGAAGTTTTACCTTGCAAGCGCACCCGCACACGCGGCGCACCCGGCGGCCTTTATCCCGATGGACAAGGCCAACCCGCGCAAACTGGGCGAGCAAGCGTCCGCCAACGTGCGCACGATTTATCAGTATGTGCACCCGGCGGTCTGCCCAAGCTGTCAGCTTGTTATGGGCATGACGGTTTTGGAGGAAGGCTCGATTTGGAACACCATGCCCTGCCACACCCACGAGCGGCGCATGGAGGTTTACCTGTACTTTGACATGAAGGAAAACGCCGCAGTCTTCCACCTGCACGGCCAGCCGGAGGAGACCCGCCACCTTGTTGTAATCAACGAGCAGGCGGTAATTTCCCCCTCCTGGTCGATACACTCCGGGGCGGGCACGGCGGCCTATACCTTTATTTGGGCTATGGCCGGGGAAAACCAGACCTTTGACGACATGGACACGCTGGCTCCCGCAGAGCTTGGCAAAGGAGATTTGTTTGGGAGTTCTTGACACGTTCAAACTTGACGGTAAAACGGCCGTCGTAACGGGGGCCGGGCGCGGCCTGGGGCAGGCGGTCTGCGTCGCGCTGGCCGAGGCCGGCGCAAATGTTTTCGGCACAGGTTTCGCCCCGGATGCCGCCGCCACACGCGCCTTGGTCGAAAAGGCCGGCAGACGGTTCGCCTACCTTAGCGCGGATTTGTCCAGCATAGAGCCTATCGAAAAAATTTTCGCAGCCGCGCTGGAGGCGTTTTCGCGCGTGGACATCGTGGTCAACAATGCCGGCATAATCCGCCGGGCGGACTCCGTGGATTTTTCCGAGGAGCAATGGGACGAGGTTGTAAACGTGAACCTAAAATCGGTGTTTTTCATGTGCCAGGCGGCGGCGCGGCAGTTTATCGCGCAAAAGTCCGGCGGGCGCATTATCAACATCGCCTCGGTGCTTTCCTTCCAAGGGGGCATCCGGGTTCCGTCTTACACGGCGGCGAAAAGCGGGATCAAGGGGATAACGATGAGCATGGCCAACGAGTGGGCTAAGTTCGGAATCAACACCAACGCAATCGCCCCCGGCTACATGGTAACGGACAACACCGAGGCGATCCGCGCCGACGCCGCCCGCAACGCGGCGATTCTGGAGCGGATTCCCGCAGGACGCTGGGGCGAGCCGGGCGACATTGCGGGGGCCGCCGTGTTTTTGGCCTCCCCGGCGGCGGCCTACGTCAACGGCTACACGCTGGCCGTAGACGGAGGCTGGCTGGGGCGGTAGCTTTTAATAGGAAGAAATTCGCACACGAAGGCACGAGGGTTAGGGCTGAACCATCGAAGGATGTGAGATTTTTCGAGAAATTAAGAGGTTTTTGTAAAAAAAATCATTTTTTTGCGGGAACCGCTTGACTTTTTTCCGGCATTTTGGGTAAAATAAAGGAAACGATGGTTAAATCCCATCGAGGATGCGGATTAAAATCCGAATCCTCGTTCTTACCCGCATTTTGCGCAGGTGGAATGAGCAAATACATCGGACTTTAGTCCGAGGGAAACACGGATTAGCTTCGAGTTAATCAGTGTTTCCCGAAGCATCTGGGGCTGTTTCAAGCTGTCATGTTTGGGAACAGGCTCAAGCTTTCCGGTAAAAGGTCATCAGACACAAGGGAAGCGATGATTAAATCCCACCGAGGATTTGGGCTAAAGCCCTGTGAGCATATCTGAAAAAAACAAACTAACCCATGGCCCTTCCGGTTTCTTGCGGGGGCATTGCGGTATTACAGGCGGAATTTTAATGGCACAAGTTGTAAGAAGGGGCAGAAAGCCCAAAATCATGGAGAATGACCAAGTTCTAATCGAAGAAGAAGCCCCGGCGCCCGGCAGGAAGCCGGAAGGCTCCGCAAAAGGGGACAAGGAATCCAAGGCCGGTAGGGTTGTAATCCGCGCCAGGACAAGGCGTGAGCCATCGGTCGCGGAAAGCTCTGGAGCGGGGGGGAAGCCCTCCGGCGAGCCTGTCCCCCCGGCGGCAGACGAAAGCCCTGCGCGGGGCGGCTCTTACCAGCAGGGCGGGCGTTACGGCAGGGGACGCTACGGCAGGGGGCTGCCGGTGGACAGCGGCTATGCAGACAGCGTCGAGCCGCAAGGCCCGCCGCCCGTTCCCGTCCAGCTTGGGCCAATCCCGGAAATGATGTCGGTAGACATTTACGGCAAGCCCACGCCGCGCCAAGATCAGGAAAACGGCAAGTTGCGCATCACGATAAACGAGCTTATACGGCTTAACATGATCGACCTGCGTTCCCTTGCCACCGGCTACGGCATCGCGCAAGATGACATGGTGGCTTTCAAGAAGCAGGAAATCATCTTGGCAATTCTAAAAGCCCACACGGACAGGGGCGGCATTATCTACGCCTACGGCTCCTTGGAAATCCTGTCGGACGGCTACGGCTTTTTGCGAAGCCCGCAAAACTCTTACCTGCCGGGGCCAGACGACATTTACATAAGCCCCAGCCAGATAAGGCTTTTCGCGCTTAAAACAGGGGACACAGTTTACGGGCAAATTCGCAGCGCCAAAGAGGGCGAGCGTTTTTTCGCCATGCTTCGTGTCGAGACGGTCAACTACGACGATCCCACGGTGGCGCAAAACCGCATTCCTTTCGACAACCTTACCCCGCTTTACCCGGACGAAAAGCTGAACCTTGAAACCTCTCAAGAGGCGGTAAGCGAGCGGATTATCAACCTGTTTTGCCCTATCGGCAAAGGCCAGCGTTCCCTTATTGTCGCGCCGCCAAGAACCGGCAAAACAATAATGATGCAAAAAATCGCCAACGCGATTACCAAAAACCACCCGGAGGTCTACCTTATCGTGCTTCTCATTGACGAGCGTCCCGAAGAGGTTACCGACATGGAGCGCACTGTCCGTGCCGAGGTTATTTCGTCCACTTTTGACGAGCAGGCTTCCCGGCACGTTCAGGTTACCGAAATGGTGCTGGAAAAGGCCAAGCGTCTTGTCGAACACAAAAAGGACGTGGTCATTCTTTTGGACTCGATTACCCGTCTTGCAAGGGGTTACAACCAGACTGTCCCCACTTCGGGCAAAATCCTTTCCGGCGGTGTCGATTCCAACGCCTTGCACAAGCCCAAGCGTTTTTTCGGCGCGGCCAGAAACATCGAAGAGGGCGGAAGCCTTACGATTATTTCCACGGCTCTTGTGGAAACGGGCAGCCGCATGGACGAGGTTATTTTCGAGGAGTTCAAGGGAACCGGCAACATGGAGATTAACCTTGACCGCCGCATTTCCGACCGCCGCCTGTTTCCGGCTATCAACATCAAGAAGTCCGGCACCAGAAAAGAGGAGCTTTTGCTCACGGAAGAAGAAATTCAGAAGATGTGGGTCTTGCGCAAGGTGATAAGCCCCATTGACGATGTCGAGGTGATGGAACTGCTGATTGACAGAATGAAGAAAAGCAAGAATAATGAATTGTTCCTTAGATCCATGAACACGGGGACTGCCGGCATGGACTAGACCCTTAAACCGCGCTTGGGCGGCAAGCTGCCGGCCGGGTGCGGGGTTGGGCAAAATATTTGGAGGATAAAGATGAAAGACAAAATTCACCCCCGCTACGAGGCGGTAAAAATTAGCTGTGCCTGCGGGAACGCTATCGAGACCCGTTCCACGGTAAAGGACTTAAAAGTGGAGATTTGCTCCTCTTGCCACCCCTTTTTCACCGGCAAGCAAAAACTGGTTGACACCGCCGGCCGCATAGAAAGGTTCAAGAAAAAGTACAACATCAAGGACTGACGCGGGTGCGCTGGAGAGCGCGGTCTGGGGGTGCTGAGGGGTATGCCGAAAAAAAACTTGTCGCCTTAAAGCCGCTTCTTTGTAATGCGCGACAACACTTGCCGCCGGCAAAGGTTCTGTTGCGGAAAGGGTCGCTTGACGGTAACGCTGTTTGCCAGACAATGGAGTGGGTATGAAAAAGTTCTGTTGGAAAGCGGCCCTGCCGCTGGTTTTATCCGCCGTTTTTATGGCCGCCTGCGCCACCTCTGTCCCGGTGCAGGTAGACCGCGTGCCCGCGCTGGACACAAGCGGCATTAGGCGCGTAGCCGTCATGCCCTTTGCCGCCGGCGAGGGGCTTTTTCCGCCGCCTCTTTACGCGGAAATGTCCCGCTACATAACCGCGCTTGCGCTCAGGCAAATTCATGCGACAAGCCATTTCACGCTGGTAAACCCGGATGAGATCAACCGGCTGAGGTCGCTCAATCAAAGCATTGAAAGCCATGTTGACGCGCTGTTTACGGGGAATATCATCAATATAACCGTAAATGAAACCTCGTCTGTGGAGCGGCGCAGGGCATCGAGCGGCCAGACTTATGAGGTCGTCGTATACCGGCGGGAAGCTGTAATGCAGTTTAACTATTTTTTTTCACGCTCCAGGGATGCAAGCATCATAGGGCCGGTTTTCAGGAGCGGCTCGGCAAACAGTTTTAGCGAAAGCCATGCCGGGCTTTTGCCGGCATCGCAGTTGCTGGCGGAAATCGCCGACTCCCAGCTTGCGCTTCTTTACAGGGATGTTGTCCCCCACAGGGTGAGCGAAAACAGAAGGCTTGCGCGGGAAAGCTCTAGAGACAGGTATTTGCGCTCTATTATGGACGATGCCCGCTCCCAAGTGCGCTCAGGCGATCACAGGGCGGCTCTTGCCGCTTATCTTGACATCTACCGGCGTTTCGGAAACTTTGCGGCGGCGCAAAATGCCGCCATTCTTCACGAGGCTCTTGGCGAAACCTCGGCGGCGGCCGCTCTAATGCAAGCGGTGCTGGCGGAAACGGGCAATCCCGCCGCCGGCGCGGAGCTTGCCCGGCTTAACAGGATTCTGGGCGACCAGGCCCTTATTGCCGGCGGTTTCGGCATTCCCCAGACGGAAAGGGTCGCCGCCCATGCCGCCGCCGAAGTGCGGCGTTCCCTCCCCGGCGGAGCGCGGGTATTTATCGCAAGCGGCTCGGAAAACCAGCCAAGTCTGGCAAACGATGTTATTGACAATATGGCCGCAGGGTTCATAAGGGGCGGGGTGAATCTTGTTGACCGGCAGCACATCGCCATTATTATGGCGGAGCAAAATCTCCATGCAAGCGGCCTTGTAAGCGACGGCGATTTTATAAGCATAGGCAATCTTGCCGGGGCGAATGTCGCCGTCATCGTTTCTATCATCGGGGAGGCCGCGAACCGCCGTCTGCAAGTCAGCGTGCTCGATCTGGAAAGGGGCGTTCCGCTTTTCCACAGCGACGCAGGGGAAGCCTGGCGGCTCTAGGGAAACGCATGAATGTTCGAGCCTCTGAATTTACTCCCATTTTAATCACACAAAGGCACAAAGACACAAAGTTTTTCTTAGAAAGTGCCGCTTAATCCCTACATTGCCCCCTATTATGCTCTATTGTGAGGCAAAAGGAAGACTTTGGCCTTATCATAATCCCTCCTTTGTGTCTTTGTGCCTTTGTGTGAGATACTTTCGAGGTTCATGTCGTTCATGCGTTTGTCGTGTAGCTTGCCGCGCACCCCTTGCTATTTTTGCGAAAAAGCGTGTATCATGAGCTTTATGAATATTTGGTTTGCATCCGGCAGCGCGGACAAAAAAAAAGAGCTTGCGGCGATTCTAGCCGACGCTATGGCGGGGAAAACTTTGCTGACTCCCGCCGACATCCAAATGGACTTTAACCCGGAAGAGACGGGCGGCACTTTTTGCGAAAACGCCCTGTTAAAGGCAAGGGAACTGTTCCGTCGGCTTTCTTGCGAAGGCGGTGGCCGCCGGTACAAAAAAGGCGATTTTATAATTGCGGACGACTCCGGCCTGTGCGTGGATGCCCTTGGCGGGCGGCCGGGGCTTCACTCGGCCATCTACGCCGGTGCGCATGGCTTTGACCCGGACAAAAAACTGGCAAGCTCCCAGCGCAACGCCCTGCTTTTGGAAGAGTTAGGCGAAAACCCCCTGCGGACGGCTCGCTTTGTCTGCTCCCTTGTGCTTTTGGTAAGCGAAGACCGCTTTTACATCGCGCAGGAAACCTTGGAAGGGGAAATCGTCGGCGACGCTCGGCAGGCCGCCGGTACCGGCGGCTTCGGCTACGATCCCATCTTGTTTATCCCGCGCTTTGGCAAAACGGTCGCGGAACTTTCGCAGGGCGAAAAAAACTTTGCCAGCCACAGGGGCAAAGCGGGAAGGATCATCTCGAAAGTGTTATGCGAAATTGCCGCGCAAAATGAGTCCTAATGCCGCAGCCGGATATTGAAGCTGAGCTTGACGCAGAGCTAAACGGGCCTCAACTCGAGGCGGTTCGCAATATAGAAGGGCCTGTTTTGATCATCGCCGGGGCGGGGTCGGGCAAGACGCGCGTTATCACTTACCGCATTGCCAATATGTTAAAAAAAGGCATCCCCCAGTCGGCAATCCTCGCTCTTACTTTTACCAACAAAGCCGCGCGCGAAATGGAAAGCCGGGTTAAAAGTTTTACCGGGCGAAAACTGCAAAATCTTACGATAAGCACCTTCCACGCCTTCGGCCTTGGGGTAATACGGGAGGAGGCGGAGGCTCTTGGCTACCGGAAAAACTTTTCCATTTACGACGAAAGCGACAGGGTGGAACTTATAAAAGAAAGTTTGCGTGAGTGCAAGATTCAATCCCACAAAGTAGACCTTTACGCGCTCGGCCAGCTTTTTTCAAATATAAAAACTGGCTTGGCGCAGTGGGGGAGGGGAGCCAGTATCGATCTTAAACCGGTATACGAAGAGTACCAATCGGCTCTTAAAATTTACAACGCGGTAGATTTTGACGATTTGCTCATCGTCCCGCTTGAACATTTCGAAAAAGACGAAGACGCGCTGGAAAGGTTCCGCAGGCGTTACCGCTATATCATGGTGGATGAGTTTCAAGACACAAGCTTTGTCCAATACCGCCTGATGCGGCTCTTGGCCGGCGGGGGGGGGGAGGG
>WRKI01000279.1 GCA_009778155.1 Spirochaetota bacterium | reverse complement strand
GAACAACAGCCTGACCGAAGTTACCATACCCGGCAGTGTTCAGAGCATTGGGAGCGCTGCGTTTGCGGAAAACAGCCTGACCGAAGTTACCATACCCTACGGCGTTCAGACCATTGGGTGGGAGGCGTTTCGGAACAACAGCTTGACCGAAGTTACCATACCCGCCAGCGTTCAGAGCATTGGGTCGTGGGCGTTTGCAAACAACAGCCTGATCGAAGTTACCATAGCCTCCAGCGTTCAGGACATTTGGCATTGGGCGTTTGCGAACAACAGCCTGACCGAAGTTACGATACCTGAGGGCGTTCAGACTATTGGGGACAGCGCGTTTGGGAACAACAATCTGACCGAGGTTGTCATACCCGACAGCGTTCAGACCATTTGGCTGGAGGCGTTTACAGGCAATCCGCTGGTCAGGGTTACCTTTATGGGAACCCCCTCAAATGTTGTTGAGACTCCATTCGATCCTGGGCCTTAAGGTTGCACAAGTCGCAAAGTTTTTAAAGGAGGAGGGGCGAGTTTTCACTTTCCCCGCCGTATAGTCCCGGCCGGGGGCAAGTTTCCAGCAAATTGGAACCCCCGGCCTCGCCGCCTACTCCAACTCCCAGCCTTGGCCGTCGGCGGTTCGGACAAAAATAACCGGCGGTGTCGCGCCGGCAAGGCCGGTAGCAATGTCCCCGCCCCCAGCACCGAGAGGAGCGATTTAGGGGCGGCCATGCGGCCGCTTAGCGGTGCCCGCCCTTAGAAAAATTTGGCGGCTCAATCCAAAACCACGGCGAGCCTTGCGTTCATGCCTATACGCAGGGACGTGTTTTGCGACACGACGGCAACCTCGGCTTCAAACTCCGCGACACCTAACAGGGCAGTTTCGCCTAACTCGTTTTTAACGGCGGCGGGGTTTATCCTGCTTACGATACCCGTGTAAACAGCCCCGCCAAAAGCGGCGTAGGGCCTAATCTCGACGCTCATGCCGGGGCGTATCCTGCCGACATCGTCTTCGCGAAACCGTGTTCTAACCTTCAAGTTTTCCGTGTCTTCCACGACAAACAAAAGACCCGGCCCCGCCGCGCCTTCCCTTGCGAAAACGGCCGTTACAAAACCGTCTATGGGAGCCCTTACAAGCTGGCTTCCCAGCGCGACAAAGGCCGCGTTCAAAAGCGCCTGCGCGTCGGCGTAACGGCTGCGAGCGTAGGCCAGCGCGTCCTCGGCCTGCCGCAATTCAAACCGGGAGACGCTGCCGGCGTTATACAAAACGGAAAGGCCCTCGTAGTGCATCTGCCTTGTTTGAAGCTCGATTCTGGCGTTCTGCACCGCGCTTTCCGCCTGTATGTGCGTAACGGTCAAAGTCAAGTCGTCAGAGTCCAACACCGCCATTATCTGGCCTTGCGTAACCGGGTCTCCCGCCTGAACATAGATGCGCCTTATCATGTGGCCGAGCGTTGTAACAACGCTTCTTCTTTCCGCGCTTTCGACAGTGCCGCGCACGGTAATGCCTGCGGGAAGTTCTTGGGAATTATTTTGCGTAACGCCGTTACGGGCAATATAGTCGCCGCCGCTACGCAAGTCGATTTGCACCCTGGCGTTAAGGCCGATCATGGCGGCAAGATCGATATCTTCGGTGTCGATTATGTTGATCCTGACAGGCAAAAGCTGGGTTACTTTGATAAACCTGCCGGATGTCGCAAAACTCATAACCTCGCCCGTAATCGCGGCGTCGGTAATGCGGCCTATTTCGTAGACATAGCCCGTAAAACGCCGCCGCCCAAGAGCGTCAATCGTAACGTCAACGGACTGCCCAAGACGGATGTTTGCAATGTATGTCTCTTCTATGTTAGCCTGAATGTGCAGGTTGCCGGTGTCCGCAATAACGGCCACAGGCTCGCCGGGGGAGACCGTCTGGTTCTGCTCGGCGAAAGTCCGCACGACAAGGCCGGCGGCCGGGGCCCTCATCGATTGCGCCCCTTCCACCCAGCCCAAAAGATCGTTTTCGCGCACATAATCGCCAAAGCGTATTGTAAAACGCTCAAGGGTGCCGGCGGCCGGCGGCATGACGTAAAACAATGTGGTTGTTACCCTTGCGTTTTCCGTTATGACAAAATTCGCGCTTTGCCGTATGAAGTAAAAGCCGGTAATCGCCCCGCCTGCAAGCAGGACAGACAGGGCAAGCCCCAGTATAATCTTTTTCTTCCCACTCTTTTTTTCCTGCGCCTCGTTCTCTTGCGCCCCGTTTTCTTGCGCCGTTAATTTCGCATCACTCATATTTATTCGTCTCCATCGCTTTGTGTGCCTTGTGAAAATTGCGAATTGTATAAATCCGCGTAAAACCCGGCAGCGGCAAGCAACTGCCCGTGGTTTCCCTGCTCTATAATCGAGCCGTCCTTCATAACAAAAATCAAATCCGCGTCCTTTATCGTAGAAAGCCTGTGGGCGATGACAAAACTTGTACGGCCGCGCATAATGTTTTTCATCGCCTTTTGTATCAGAATCTCCGTCCTTGTGTCTATGGAACTGGTCGCCTCGTCCAGAATAAGTATTGACGGGTTTTTTAACACGACACGCGCTATCGTAAAAAGCTGTTTCTGCCCTGCGGAAATATTGGCCGCCTCTTCGTTTAATACCATGTTATACGAACCGGGAAGAGTGCGGATAAAGCTGTGGCACTGCGCCGTTTTCGCCGCCGCTATAACTTCCTCGTCGGTCGCGCCCGGGCTGCCGTAGCGTATGTTTTCCATTATTGTCGCATTGTAAAGCCATGTATCTTGCAACACCATACCGAAAATTTCCCTAAGCCCGCTCCGTGTAAAATCCTTTGAATCGATGCCGTCGATAAGTATTTTCCCGCCGTTAAGCTCGTAAAAACGCATTAAAAGTTTTACGACCGTCGTTTTGCCCGCGCCCGTCGGCCCCACAATCGCGACTGTCTGCCCCGGTTCTATTTCTGCGGAAAAATCGTTCAAAATAATTTTGTCCGGGGAATAGCCAAAGCGCACGTTTTGAAAGCTGACACGCCCGTCGTACTTTTCCTTGGGCGCGTCCGCTCCGCCATCCTTCACTTCCTCCTCTTCTTCCAGAAACTCAAAAACCCGCTCGGCGGCGGCGACCATTGACTGCATCATGTTGCTCGACGCGCCAAGCTCGCCCAAAGGCCGGGTAAAGTTTTGCACATATTGCAAAAATGCCTGAACGTCGCCTATGGTTATAAGCTGCATGGCGGCCAAATATCCGCCTAACACGCAGACTAGGACATAACCCAGGTTATCGACAAAAGAAAAAATCGGCTCGACAATGCTTGTCATAAACTGCGCCTTCCACGAAACGGCCCGCAGCTCTTTGTTAGCCGCCTCGAACTTTTGCTGCGCGTCAGCCTCGCCGTTAAAGGAACGGACAATGTTATGCGCGCTGTATGTTTCCTCGACAATGCCGGAGAGCTTTCCCAGAGCATCCTGCTGGGCGGAAAAAAATCCGTGGGATTTTTGTAGGACAACCACGATGAGCGACATGAAAAGCGGGATAACAAAGATCGCCGCGACTGTCATAAGGGGACTTATCCAGATCATCATGGCGAGGGTTCCAACAATTGTTACAACCGATGACACTATCTGCGTAAGGTTTTGGTTTAGGGTTTGGCTCAATGTGTCAACATCGTTTGTTATGCGCGAAAGAATATCCCCGTGCGCCCTTGTATCGTAGTAATTTATCGGCAGCCGGTGTATTTTTTCCGATATTTCCGTGCGCAATTTGTACGTTACCTTTACCGAAAGCCGCGCCATGATAATTTCCTGCGAAAAACTGCAAAGCGCCGAGACTATGTAAAGTGCGATAAGTGTTCCCGTAAGAAAGCCCATGTAGCGGAAGTCTGTCAAAAGGCCTGTCCCAAAGTGAAAGGCCACAATGCCGTCAACAAGGGCTGTCGTTACGCGCCCCATGATTCTGGGGCCGGCTACGGCAAAAGATGTCGAAAGCACTGCGAAAGAAAAGGCCGCGATAAGCGCGGTTTTGTGCGGGGACAAATAAACGATAAGTTTTTTTACAGTCTTTTTCGGGTCTTTGGCCTTTGCGACCGGGGCATCCGCGCCGTCAAATGCGTCATAAGCCTGCGATTGTTGCGATTGCTGCGACTGCCCGCTCTGATCTTCGCTCATGCCTTCAACTCTTCCTCTGACAATTGCGATGCGGCAATTTCCCTGTAAACGGCGCAAGTGCCCATAAGCTCAAAATGCGATCCCTTGCCGGCAATGCCCCCCTGATCCAAAACGATAATCTGATCCGCATCCATAATGCTGGAAACCCTTTGCGCTATGACAAGCACAGTACAGCCGCCCATCTTTTTTTTCAAGGCCGCTCTAAGGAGGGCGTCCGTTTTTAAGTCCAGCGCGGAAAAACTGTCATCGAAAAGATAAATCTGGGCGTTTTTTACCAAGGCCCTTGCGATAGAAAGCCTCTGCCGCTGGCCGCCGGAGAGGTTCGCTCCGCCCTGCGCCACGTTAGCTGAATAGCCGCCTTCCTTGTCGGCAATAAAAGAAGCCGCCTGCGCGATCTCCGCCGCCGTGGCAATCCGCTGGTCGCCGGCAGTTTTATCCGCGTAAAGCAGGTTCGATTTTATGCTGCCGGAAAACAAAAGCGCCTTTTGCGGCGCGTAACCGATTTTCCCGTGAAGCTCCTCCTTGTGTATGTCGCGTATGTCCATGCCGTCAAGATAAATGCCGCCGCCCGTAACATCGTAAAAACGCAAAAGCAATTTGAAGAGAGTGCTTTTCCCGGAGCCTGTCGCTCCGATAATGGCCGTCGTCTGCCCAGGCCTAGCCGTAAAACTTATGCCAGTCAAAACCGCATCTTCTTCCTGCGAGGCGTCCGGGTATTTAAAGTTCACATCACGGAACTCCACCACGCCTTTGAAATCCTTGGGAAGCGGCAGCGGGTTTTCCTTCCATCTAAGGGAAGAGCGGGTTTCCAGAACTTCCTGCACCCGGTTGGCGCAGACTACAGCCCGCGGCAGGTAAACGAACATGATGCCTATCATAAGAAATGCGACAATGATAAGAATGCCGTACTGCAAAAAAGCGAAGATGTCCCCAATGTCTATGCGAAACGCCGATGCGTGATGCGCCCCCAGCCACACGATAAAGGCTGTCGCAAGGTTCATGATAAGCATAATACTGGGGCCGAAAAACGCGAAGGCCTGATCGACAAAGAGGCTCGTGTCGGTTAAATCCCTGTTGGCTTTCTCGAAACGTTTTTTTTCAAAAACCTGCGTGCTAAAGGCGCGCACGATCAAAATGCCGGAGAGGTTTTCCCGTGAAACTAAGTTTAGCCGGTCAACCAATGTTTGCATGAGCCTGTACTTTGGCATAGCGACTACGAACAAAACGGACATCATGCCCACCATGCAGATAGAAGCCAGAAAGATGACCCAGCTCATTGACACGTCCCTGTTAAGCGCGCGTATGATTCCGCCTATTCCCAAAATCGGCGCGTAAACCAAAAGACGGGTCGCCATCATCATGGTTCCCTGTATTTGCGTTATGTCGTTTGTCGTGCGGGTGATAAGCGAGGATGCCGCGAAGTTGTTTATCTCCGCATTGGAAAATCCCAAAACTTTTTTGAAAACCGCCGAGCGCATATCGTTTGCCACCCCGGTAGAAATTTTCGCGGACAGGTAACTCATGCTAAGGGCGGCGACGACGCTTAGAAGCGTTATCAAAAGCATGACAATTCCCGTGCGCCAGATAAATGTTATGTTACCCGTCATCACCCCGTAGTTTACGATGTCCGCCATGTGGCCGGGAAGCGCCAAAGCGCAGAGTGCTTCCACGACAAGAAGCGCGAAGGCTAATGCGAGCAGGTGCGCGTAAGGTTTTAGAAACTCGAAAACTTTTGACATTTTTTCCCGCGCCGCCCTTTACGGCAAATCTCCCGTTACGCAAAACTTGTAATCGTACAAATAAACTTCTACCTCCAGCCGCTCGCCGGCAAAAACATAAGTGAGCGGGGTTTGCGCCCTTCTTGAAAAACCGAGATGTTCGTAAAAGCCGAAGTTGCACTCGGTGTCCGTAAAGACATAAATCGCGCGGGCCTTTTTCTCTTGGAAATACGCTTTAACTTCCTCCCACAATCTTGCCCCGATTTTCAATCCCCGCGCCTCTTCGGACACGACAAGAAAATCAAGGGTTCCGTCATAATCGCCGCCTTCCTCTAAAAGCCCCTCATACGCGCCGCCCAGTTTTGTCATAAACTCGTTTATGTTCTGCCGCTCGTATTCCTTCATGTTCAAAAGCGACATGATGTGCGCCGCCGGGTCTTCCATCATCATCCTGAACTTTGGAAGCTCTCCGTTTGCATAGCCGAAAATTATCCCGGCAAGCCTCCCCCCGACAAGGGCGGCCTTGCCGAAGCTTGTGTTGTACAGCACTTGGTTAAAGTAAAGCCCCAAGGCGGCATCTGTCGCTCCCTCGCTTTCAAAAAGGTCGGAAAAACCCCAAGTGTCGTCTATCATTTTTTTTATTTGCGGCCAATCGGCCTCTTCCACGTCACGGATGACGATTTCCTCCATAATACCTCTTTGCATTTTCGCGCTCTTGGTATAATCTTAAAGTATGCCATAATGTCATAGTCAAGGGGGATGGCGAAAAAAATGGAAAAAACAAAAAAAAACGGCCTGCTTTCGATTGGGGAGATTTCAAAGCTGACCGGCGCCTCGATTCGGTCGCTTCGTTATTACGAGCGGCTTGGGCTTTTGAAGCCGGCGTATACCGACCCGCTGTCAAGTTACAGGTACTATTCCTTGGATCAGAGTTATCTTGTAAGGACGATTATGTACTGCATAGAGCTTGACATTCCGCTTAAGGAGCTTAGGCGTTTTATCGACGCTGCGGGGATTTTTGACTTTCGCGGGTTTTTGGCGCAGGGGAAAAAAACGGCGCGGCAGAAGCTTGCGCGGATTGAAAGGGGGCTTGAGCTGATCGAAAATATTGAAGATGCGATTGAGCTTGCGGAAAAATACAAAATCGGGCAGATTTACGAGCGCGAGGTGGCGAAAAAGTATTTTCTTACGGAGCTTTACGAAAAACCCGATGCCGAAATAGAGCTTTATTTCAGGTTTGAAAAAATTTACTCGCACCTTTACAGCGGCGAGGAGGCGGAGTACGGGCTTGCCGAATACGGTTTTCTGCACATCTGCCGGGGGGAGCTTACCGAGCGTTACATTTTTATCGAGCTTTTGAAAAACGAAGTTCCGCGTTTTGCCGCCAATGTGATGGAGCTTCCGGCAGGGTTTTACAGGTGCCGGCAAAGCGAGGAAAGCCAGATCGAATCCGCCCGCGAAGTTTTCCCCGATCTCGGCGGGGGGGAGGGGGCCTTTTTCGCAATCGAGACGGATATTTTCACGGGGAAGTACAAGATCGACAAGCCCGTGTGCGAACTCCGGGTGATTGCCTGCGGCGGCTAGAGAATATCTTTTTTTTCCGCTTCTTCCCGTTTCGCTTCGGCGCGGTCTTTCATGTCGGCCACGCCGATAAAAACGGCGATAAGGCCGATAAAAGCGGCAATGACAGGAGCCGCCCCGCGCAGAAAGGACAAGACATCCGCCCCCCAGCCAAGCCCGTAACTTTCCTGCGGCAGAACCATAAAAACCGAGACGGCGATAATAACGACCCCTATAACCAACGCCTTCATTTTTTCTCCTTATTGACCTGCATTAACCGAACCGGGCGACTGCCACGCTTGGCAAGCGTTACAAGCATCGTGCAAAAAGCCGCGACTAGAAAAAACATCCGCAAACCCGGCAAAAGAACCGCCGCAGGGGAAAAAGACCCGCTTTGCACAAACCCCCAGCCTTGCGCCCCCGCAGCCCCTCGCCCCCAGACCCCCTAACGGATCATGGCAAGCGCCTGATCGAAAGAAAGCCCCTCGTGGCTCTGCCTTTTGGCAATATCCCGCACCGTAAGCGGGTCGGAAAGCGGACTCTCCCCCGGAATAATCAAAAAGGGCACACCTTTTTTTTCGCTTAAAACAAACTGCTTGGTAAGCTTGTCGCCAGCCTCCTCGATAAAAACCTCGCAAGGCACACCCTCGCGCCGGAACCTGCCGGCCAAAGCCTGATACAGCCCCGAATGCTCCGCCTTCAGACAGCAGACAGCCGCCTTCGCGTAAGTGCCGCCAGCCGGCAGCCGGTCAAGACTTTCCAACGCGCTGACCATCCTGTCAAGGCCGATAGAGGAACCCACCCCGCTAATATTCGTCTTGCAGTAAAGCCCGGCCAAATTGTCGTAGCGGCCGCCTGAGCAAATCGAGCCTATGTCCGGCATATCGGTTAAGAAGGTTTCAAAGACCACGCCCGTATAATAATCCAGCCCCCTTGTAATAGAAGGATTCAGCTTAAAAACATCGCTGCCGCCGGCATCAAGCATAAAACGGCGCAAGTCGGCAAGCCGCGCAGCCTCCGGGCAGTCGCCGCCGGCCATCTCGGTCGTGCGCTTCAGCGTGTCCTCGAAGGCTTCACCGTCAGCTTGCGCGCCGGTGGCCGGGTCAACCCCGATAAACTTCAGTATTTCCCCCGCGCCGTCCGCGCCCGCAGCGGCGGCCAAGGTTTCCAGCGTTTCGGCGTGCGGAACCTTCGCCCTTCTGTCCACAATGTGGAAAATCTCAATAGATTTTTCGATCACGCCAAGCCGGGAAAGCAGGCGGTTGAAAAGCCCCCGGTGGTTAAGATGAATGGAGACTGACACGCCCAAAGCCGCCAGCGTGTCGCGTATAATAAGAAGGATTTCAAAATCCGAGGCCGCGCTGTCGTCGCCGATAATGTCAAAATCGCACTGGGTGAACTCCCTGTAGCGCCCCCTTTGCGTGTTTTCGCCCCGCCAAACCTTGCCAATATGGTAGCGTTTGAAAGGGAAGATAAGCTCCCCTTGATGGAGGGCGGTAAAACGGGCGAAAGGCACGGTAAGATCGAAACGCATGGCGACATCCCGGCCGCCGTTGTCGTTAAACCGGTAAATCTGTTTTTCGACATCGCCGCCGCCCTTGGCCAAAAGCACTTCGGCGTATTCCAAAGCCGGGGTATCTATGGGTACAAAGCCGAAAGAACGGAAAGACGCTTCGATTTTTTCGCTCAAACCCCGCCGTACAATTTCCGCCTGCGGCAGAAAATCCCTGAAACCTTTAAGAACTCTAGGTGTGATAATATCCATGATTAAATGTAGCAAAAAAAACGAAAAAAATCAAGCCGTCTGTTTCCTTAGAGGTTGCCGTTATCGAAAATATTTCACGCAAAGGCGCAAAGGAGCAAAGATTAAGGCGAAGCTTTCTAGGGAAACGATGATTAGCGTCGAGTTAATCAGCGTTTCCCTAGTCTGTGCTTCGCGGCCTTTGCCCCTTTGCGCCTTTGCGTGGGTTAAATTGGGGAGTAAATTCACAGCCGCTGATCTTTCATGCGTTTGTCGTGCCGGCCGCTTGACACTCTCTTCATATTTACCTATAGTTGCAGAGATACGGCAAAGGTCTCACTGGGGCGCTTTGCCGGGCAGAAACCATCAGCTTTAAGGCAACCTCCAAAAACCCAGATGGGGTTTTTGGAGGTTGCTCAGAGAAAACCGCATTGCGGTTTTCTCTAAAGGGTACGAAAACCTCTAAAAACTGAAGTTTTTAGAGGTTACCTTAAGGAGGAAAACCTATGAAAGCAGCAGAGGCAATCGTCAAGATTCTGGAAAAAGAAGGAATCACAAACGCCTTTGGCATCCCCGGGGCGGGCATTAATCCCGTTTACAAATACCTGGAAAGCGCAAAAATCAAGCATTTTTTAATGCGCCACGAGGAAGCCGCAGTCCACGCCGCAGACGGATACTACAGAGCCAGCGGGGAAATGGCGCTGGCAGTATGCACGTCGGGGCCGGGAGCCACCAACTTTGTTACCGGAATGTACACCGCATGGCAGGACTCAATCCCGCTGGTCGCGCTTACAGGACAGGCACTCAGCGGCTTGCTTGGAAAAGGCGCGTTCCAATGCGTTGACATTGCGGAAATATGCAAAACCGTAAGCAAAAAAACATGGTGCGTAAAAAACGCCAACACAATCCCCGCCGTTTTCCGCGAGGCCTTTGAAACGGCAAGGTCGGGAAGGCCGGGCCCCGTCTTAATCGACCTGCCCTTGGACGTGCAGTTGGCCGAGATCGAGTTTGACATAAACGAATACACACCCTCCACATTGAAAGCGCCGCTGCCGCTGAAAAGCTCCATAGAAAAAGCCGTCAAACTTATCGACGAGGCCAAAAACCCCGTTATCCTCATGGGCGGCGGGGTTATCCTCTCCCGGGCAGAGGCCGCGCTTCTGGAGTTTGCCCAGTACATGAACCTGCCCGTGCTGACAACCTACATGGCAAAAGGCGGAATCCCCGACAGCCACCCGCTTAACGCCGGGCAAGTCGGCATACAGGTCGGGGCGGCCTCCAGCGGGAACGAAGCGTTTTTGGCGGCGGATGTCGTTTTGGGAATAGGCTGCCGGTTTACAGACCGGCACACCGGCAACGTCGCCGTGTATCAGGGCGAGCGGAAGTTTATCCACATCGATATTGATCCCAGTGAAATCGGGAAAATCGTAAAGACCGAACTTGGGATCGCAGCCGATGCCGGCGACGCGCTAAAAATGCTTCTGGCCGCCGCGAAAGCCGCCGGGGGCGCGCGCAGTCGCAGTCTGCCGGACTACGCGGCCGCAAGGCAGAAGTATGTGCGGAAGCCCGACCCGTCGAAAAAAGTGATAGACCCAAGGGAGGTCTTCGAGGCGGTAAACCTTGCCTTTGACGACGAAACCCAGTACACCACAGGATGTGGCATAACGCAGATATGGAGCGGCCAGTACCAGAGGATCAACAAAACCCGCAAATACTACCCCTCCGGGGGGGCCGGTACGCTGGGCTTTGATATACCGGCGGCCATAGGGGCGGCGGCGGCGACCGGCAAGCAGAGCGTCTGTCTTATCGGGGACTTCGGCTTTACCTTCTTGGTGGAAGAGTTGGGAGTTGCGGCGGCGTACAAACTGCCGGTAGTCGTATTGATCGTGAACAACGCCTATCTTGGACTTATAAGGCAGAACCAGAAATACGTCATGCAGTACGAGTATCAGGTGAAGATGCCGGAGAACAAAAACCTGCTCGATTATGTGAAAATCGCCGAAGGCTTTGCCTGCAAAGCCGAAAGAGTCTTCACCCACGAAGAACTTGCGAAGGCGTTGAAAAACGCGGCCGCCTCCAAGGAGCCTTATGTGATCGACATAATTTGCGATGATAACACAGATTGCGACATGGGGCCGGACATTGCGAACATCCGCCGTTTCTAGAAACGCCGTTTCGAGTAACGGGGCGGATTTCATACAAGCCGGCTTTTAAAGCCGGCTATTTAATAGGAGGAAATATTATGAGCGAGCTTTTTGAAAAATCACGAAAACTTCTTTCCGGGTGGAAAGGGGACAAATACGTCTTCGGACGCGGCGTACTGCCGGAAGTCGGAAAACTTGCCGCGCGTTTCGGCAAAAGCGCACTTGTAGTCTGCAACACGACCTACATGAAAGCGGCCGCCGATGCGGTAGTAAAATCGCTAAAAGATGCCGGGCTTACCCTAGCCGGCGGGGCAGTCGTCCCCGATGCCGGCCCCAACGCGCCGCGAGCCGATGTTTACAGGATCGAATCGTACATATTGCATCACAAGCCGGATGTAATCGTCGCTGTCGGCGGCGGCTCTAACATTGACGCTTGCAAAGCGGCGAACTTTCTGGCCGCGCTAGGCGGACAAGTAAGCCCGGAAATCGACCACTGGTTTGGCACCGGCATTGTGTCGCAGGCGCTTGAAAAAACCGGCATTAAACTTCTGCCCGTGATAGCGGTAATGACAGCCGCCTCCTCCGGGGCGCACCTTACAAAATACTCCAACATTACAGACCCTGTCATAGGCCAGAAAAAACTGATCGTGGACGAGGGCATAGTGCCGCCGGGCGCTCTTTTCGATTACGACCTTACAGCCAGCCAGCCGGTGCCGCTTACCATTGACGGCGCGTTAGACGCAATCGCCCATTGTTTTGAAGTGTTCTCCGGGCTGCCAAAAGATGCGCCGGCGGAAAAGTACGCCCTGTTAGCTGAAATTACAGAAGCCGCCTTGGAGCTTGCCGTAGAGTACGCCCCACGGGTTATAAAAAACCCCGGCGACATGGAAGCTAGGCAGGCAATCGGCATGGCCAGCGATCTGGGCGGTTACGCGATCATGATAGGCGGAACCCACGGGCCGCACATGACAAGTTTTTCTCTTATAGATTGCGCCGGGCACGGAACCGCCTGCGGGATAATGAACCCCTACTATGCGGTGTTTTTTGCGCCGGCGATTGAAAAACAGCTTGTTTTGGCGGGAAATATTTTCAAAAAACACGGCTATATTGGCGAAAACTTGGAAAATCTTAAAGGCCGCGATTTAGGCATAGCCGTCGCCAACGGGATGATAGCCTTTGCCAAGGCGATCAACGCGCCTGCGGCTTTAAGCGAGTTGCCCAACTGGAAGGATACATATATCGAAAAAATCCTTATAGCGGCAAAAGACCCCCAGCTTGACATGAAGCTGAAAAATATGCCCGTTCCGCTGACCGCCGCAACTGTGGACGAGTACATGGGGCCGATCATCCGCTCTGCGGCCAAGGGTGATTTGTCCATGATTAAAAGTTTCGCGTAACCGCCGGAAAAGGCCTTGCTTGCAAGGCCTTTTCCGGGCGCAAGGAGCGTCCGCATGACCGATGAAAGCAAAATGGCCGCCTTTGCAAAACTCTACGAAAAATACCATGCTGGGGACGGCCGCAAGGAAAGCCCCGAAAGCCGGCAGGCCAAGTATCTGTCGCGCGAAGAATACATCGCGGATGCCGAAGCTGATTTTAGCAAGTACATCGAAGGCGAAAAGCCGGCAAAGCAAATCCTTTTGCTTTTGCGCTTCATAAACGATCCGTATATGCTGGGCCTGTACGAGGCCTTTTCCAAGAGGGATATGCGACATTTGCTTAACGTATTGCACCAAAGCGCAAGATACGCGGCCGCCTCAAGGGGCGTGCTGGGATCGGGCGTTGACCACTGTGTGAATTTTTCCAAGGCGGTAAAGGCCTTTGCCGCAAACGATGCGGCTCTTGCAAACGCGCTTTTGCCCAAGGAGTTAGGCGCTAGCAAAAACGGCCACAAGTTTTCTGTTACTTGCACTAACTTGATGATGGGAATATGGCACAAGGACGAGCGCGCGCTGGAAAAGGCAAAGGCGGCCGGGCGCAAGTTTTTGTCCGGCAAACGCACTCTTTTAGAGACGGCCGCCACGGAATACCTGATCGCCCTTGCCGAAAATGACATCGCCAAAGCCGGCGCAAGTTTGAAAGACATTTGCGCGGGGCAGAGAAAAAGCAAGGAGTGGGGCGAGACAAAACTTACAAAGTGTTTTTGCATAGAAGCGCACGGGCTTTACAGCTTTGCGCATTTCGCCCTTCCCGGCGCAGATTTCAGCCGGCTGGAGCCGCCACAGGACGACGGTTTTATAAAGGCCTTTGCCCAGTGGAATGTTGAAAACGCCTTTCCCCAAGGCTCCCTTTTCCTTGCCATGCCCGGCAAGCTGAATCTTATGGACGCAATCCTAACCGCCGACCTGCCGGCGCAAACGCTTTGCAAGCCCTACGAAGGCAAAAACACCCTGTGCACAGACGCCAAGGCCTTTGAAAAAGAGCTTGTAGAAAGGGTTCTGGCTTCCCGGCCGTAGTGCGTGGCAGGGAAGCTTACCGCGCAAACCGACACCCCAAAACCAGGCGGGAATGCCGAAATTCCGTAAAAACCTCCCGAAGCAAAAAAAAACAATTTTTTTTTCCAAAACGCTTGACAATTTTTGCCCTGAATGATATTATTCCAATAGACGCTTCTGGCTGTACATTCGCAGTGCCGCCGGGGCGAAAATTGGACAGGAGGAGAAAGGTGTCTTTACAGCAAAAAATGACTCAAAAACAACCGGAAAGCCGTAGTGTCTATATCCCCCCCC
>WRKI01000278.1 GCA_009778155.1 Spirochaetota bacterium | reverse complement strand
CCCCCCCCCATGTGAATTAGGCAAAAGCCTGTCTAGCAAGATAAAACCGCCAAAAACTTTTTCCGGGGAAAAATTCGCAAAATGGCTCTTATGGGCTGTTAATATAAAACAACACCATGCGCATCTATGCGCATGGTCTCTTTGCCCGTGCAAGGAAAAGGAAGGAAAAAAATGAAAAAGATGAGAAACATCGGCCTTTTGGCCGCGCTTGCGATAACCGCCGGGCTGTCGGCTCTGGCCTGTAGCTGGTATACCGCCGAGCCGCCCCCTGCAATGGCTCCAAGGCGTTGTTACCATTCAATGGGGGGCGTTTAATGGCAACAACCTGGGCGAAGTTACCATACCCGACAGCGTCAATAACATTAGTGACAACGTGTTTTTAAACAACCCAAATCTCAGCGTTATCTTTTTGGGAAGGCCAACAGGAACGGTTCAGCCTACTGCATTCAACCCCGGCGGGCAAGACCTTGTTGACATTCTCAACGATCCAACTTCGGAGAGGCCAGTTCTTTTTTTCCGCGATCCCAACAACATCAACGCCTGGGATTACGAGGTGCTGCCCTGATTTCCAGCGACAAGCCCTGCCCGCCCGGGCGGGGCTTTTTTTTTGCGATTTTTTTCCCACGGACTAAAGCGTGCCGCATCTGCCTGCCATATATAGCTGTACAGCAAGGCAATTCTTGCTGTACAATAAATTTACTACGGGAGTGTGTATTATGTCAAACACTGCAATTCAAAACGAACCCCCGGCCACCCCGGCCGAAATCTGGGCAATCCTACGGGAAACCGCCAGGCGCACGGAAGAAGTGGCCAAGCTTCATGAAGAGGCCGCCTAAGAAAGCAAACAGCGGGAAAAGGCTTTTGACTTGAAAATGGACAAGCTGCGCGAGCGCATACGCGAAATGGGGCAAAACATAGGCGGCCTTAACAACAGCTTCGGCAGCGTGGTGGAACATCTCGTAATGCCCGGCATCTTCGAAAAATTCAAGGAGCTGGGCTTCGATCTGTACGACTACGACCAGAACCAAAACCCCAAGGACAAGGATGGCCGGATTCTGGCCGAGGTTGACGCGCTATTGTCCGGCGAGGAAGTTGCCGTGGTGGTAAGCATAAAAGCGAAAGCCACGGAAAAAGATATAGAGTAGCACCAACAGCAAATGACCCTTCTAAGCGAGCACGGCAGGAGCGACGGCGACAAGCGGCGCTACTACGGAGCCGTCGCCAGCGCGGTAATGAGCAAGTCCCTGCGCTCGCAAATTTTGAAGGCCGGCTTTTACCCGGTGGAGCAAAGCGGGGACACAATGCGAATAAACGTGCCCAAAAGATTCACCCCCCGCCAGTGGTAACCTCGGAAAAGCCCCTTATCACAACCCGTGGATACCGCGCCCGGCAGCACGCGCTTCGGACTCGAAACCAAGGAAAAGCGCGCGGTGCATATTCGCCAGAGCAGGCCCCGTAACACGGGCGTAGCCGGCCAGAACAAGACGCGCGCCAGCATTCGCCCGGCGGATAACCGCCGGGTCATTCGAGGGAGCGGACAGCCAGACATGGCGGCGCAGACGGTCGAAAGAATAGTTGCCGCCGTCATAGGCATCCCCCGGAACGCGGACAAGGAAAACGTAGGAGCCAACGGGGATAAGACCACGCAGAAAATCGGCCGCCTCGAGACCAAGCGGGTCGAAATTGCCGCCCGTCGCCTCGGGAGCATCAACACCAATCAAACGGACACTTCGCGTTTGCCCGTCAAGAAGAACCTGAATCGTGTCGCCGTCGATAACCCATGTTACCCTAGCCCTCTCGATATGAGCGGCCGCAACCGGCGGATAAGCCGCCCCCTCCCCGTCATCATCCAAAGAAACATTGCAAGCATACAATGCAAAACCCGCCGCCACCACAAAAGCGGCAAAGACAGGCGATCTCCCAAAACTCATCTTGCTCATAACCCAGCATTGTATCAGAAAGAAGCGGGGAAAACTAGCCCCGCCCACGATTGCAAACCTCAAACTTTTCACTTATAATGGAAGAAGGAGAAAAAATGACCGCACTAGCCAGTTTTAATGTTCGCAGTTCAAAACAAAGCGAATGGATCGATATTTCAAGCGAAGTTCACAAAGCAGTCGCCGAATCGGGCGTAAAAGAAGGCATCGCCGTCGTCTTTGTGCCGCACACCACAGCCTCGGTAACGGTAAACGAAAACGCCGACCCCGACGTCCCCGGCGACCTGCGCCTCGCGCTGGACTTAATCTCCCCCGACAGAGGGGAATTCCGCCACGGCGAAGGCAACTCGGCGGCTCATGTCAAAACAAGCCTGATCAGCCCCTCCCTCACACTCATCGTCGCCGGGGGCAAACTGCTCTTGGGAACATGGCAAGGCATTTTGTTCACCGAACACGACGGGCCGCGTACAAGAAAAGTCCATGTACGAACAATGGGTGAGTAAGCGGCCGGGAACCTAAAATCAGAGATAGGAGAAATTATGGACAGCAAAGAAACGCGCTCGATGCAAGGCTCGTTGCCAGGCTCAATGCCACGCATAATGCAACGAAGCGAAGTAAAAGAATCGGACACATGGGAACTTTCCAAACTTTTCCCCGGCGAAGAAGCCTGGGACAAAGCGTTAGGTGAATACGAAAAGATGGCGGAAAGACTGCCAACCTTTCAAGGGACACTGGGGAAGTCGGCCGAAAGCCTGGCCGATTATTTGGATTTTTCCAAAGAGTTAAATATTCTGGGGGAACGCCTTGGCTATTACGCGATGTTAAGAAAAAGCGAAGATGAAAGCGCGACAGCCGGGCGAACCATGCAGGGAAAATTCACAATGGCCTTTGCAAAAGCGCAGGCCGCCGGTGCATGGGAAAACCCGGAGATACTGGCCGTCGCGGAAAAAGACATGGAGCTTTTTTTACAGCACGAGCGGCTTGGCGACTATCGCATCTACTTGCAAAGAATTTTGCGCTACCGCCCCCACACGCTAAGCGAAAAAGAAGAAAAAATCATCGCATTGCATTCCGAAGGGGCTGGCGCTTTAAGCAATGTTTTTTCCGCGCTTACCAACGTGGATTTTGATTTTGGTTTTATCGATACGCCGGAAGGCAAAAAGCCGCTTTCCCAATCAACCTTTTCCGTATTCATGGAAAACCCGGATAGGGCGTTACGCCAAAACGCCTACGAAACATTTTACGGCTTTTTCGATTCGCACAAAAACACACTGGCAAGCCTTTATTCCGGATCGGTAAAACAGGATGTTATACAAGCCCGCGTTAGGGGATACAGCTCTGCACGGGCGGCCGCGCTTTTCCCGGACAATGTAAACGAGGCAGTTTATGACAATCTGATTACCGCTGTAACTAACAATCTTGAGTCGCTCCACCGGTACTACAAATTGCGCAAACAGGCGTTAAAACTGGACGAGTTGCGCCACTACGATGTTTACACACCGCTGGTTCCAACCGCGAAAAAAACAACAAGCTGGGACGAAGCTGTCGAGCTTGTCTGCGATGCCATGCTGCCGTTAGGTGAAGAATATGTTTCCGTTTTGCGCGGCGGGCTTGCAGGCCGGTGGGCAGACCGTTACGAGAACAAGGGCAAACGCTCAGGCGCTTTTTCCGCCGGCAGCTTTACCGGCGAGCCGTATATCCTTATGAACTACAAACAAGACAGTATACGCGATATGTTCACGCTTGCCCACGAAGGCGGGCATTCCATGCACTCATGGTATTCGGTTCGTTCCAATCCGTTTATGCACTACCAGTACAGCATTTTCGAGGCCGAAGTTGCAAGCACCTTCAACGAAGAATTGCTCTTCCGGCATCTTAAACAGCAAACAAGTTCCGCCGAAATCAAGCTCTATCTTGTGAACAAACGCGCCGACGATCTTCTTGCCACATTGTACCGGCAAACAATGTTCGCCGAGCTTGAAATGATAAGCCACAAACAGGAAGAAGCCGGCAAGCCTCTTACCACAGAACTTTTGCGCGAAACCTACCGCGAGCTTTTGCAAAAATACTTTGGCGCAGAAATGGTTCTGCAAGAAGCAAGCGATTTGGAAGTGTTTCGCATACCGCATTTTTACAGGGCTTTTTATGTGTACAAGTATGCCACCGGTATTTCTGCCGCGCTGGCCTTGGCAGAGCGGGTGCTTACCGGCGGGCAAAAAGAGCGCGATGACTATTTCGCTTTTCTAAAATCTGGCGGCAGCCGTTTCCCAATCGACTCGCTTAAAGTTGCCGGCGTGGACATGAGCAGTCCGGAGCCGGTGAATGCCGCCTGCGCCGCCTTTGGTCGACTTGTTGACGAACTTGAAACATTGCTGGGAGCCTGCTAGCTTTTTTGAAAATGAAAGAACCCAGTATCCTTAGAGAGTTCACAAGATACACATCTCTGAATGTTATCGCAATGATAAGCGTGTCGTGTTATATTTTGGCCGACACGTTTTTTATTGCAATGGCTCTTGGGACAGACGGTTTGGCCGCCTTGAATTTTGCGATTCCAATTTTTAGCTTTATAATTGGCGGCGGTTTAATGCTCGGCATAGGCGGAGCAACAAGGTACTCCATTTTAAAAGGCCAAAACGATGCAGACAAGGCAAACCGCGCTTATACAAATACAATTTTTCTTATGGCGGGCTTTTCCGCCTTTTTCTTTGCGGCAGGGCTTTTTTTCCCCAATGCCATTACGCGAATACTTGGAACCGACGAAACTGTTTTTGAAATGACAAAAATATATTTGCAACTGCTACTTTTGTTTGCGCCGGTGTTTATAGCCCAGCAGGTGTTTTTGTGTTTTATACGAAACGACGGCTCCCCTCAGCTTGCCATGATTTCAACCGTAGCCGGCAGTTTTTTGAACATCCTGCTGGACTATCTCTTAATAATT
This sequence comes from Spirochaetota bacterium, assembly GCA_009778155.1. Classification (GTDB taxonomy): domain Bacteria; phylum Spirochaetota; class Spirochaetia; order Treponematales; family Breznakiellaceae; genus WQXQ01. Next base: position 9,038 of record WRKI01000278.1, on the reverse strand, counting down.
ATGCTCGATATGGGAATGTTCGGGGCGGCCCTGGCAACGGGTTTTTCTCAAATTGGCAGCCTGCTGATTCTGGCTACGTTTTTTCTACAGAAAAAAAACAGCTTTCGCTTTGCACGGCCTGCGCTCTCGCGCCCTCTAACAGCGGACATTTTGAAAACCGGCGCCCCGTCGCTTATTGCAGAGTTGTCCATAGGCATTGTCATTATTGTCTTCAATATAATAATACTGAGCTTGCAGGGTAGCGTCGGTGTTGCGGCCTATGCGATTATAGCCAATATTTTGGTTGTTGTAATTGCGATATATACAGGCTTGGCTCAGGGGATACAGCCCCTTTTGAGCAAAAATTACGGTAGCGGTAACATCGAAAATGTCAAAAAAGTTTTGCGTTATGCGCTAATAGCAGTGGCCGGCATATCGGGGGCGGTTTATTTGTTCATATTTTTTGGAGCGACGCAGATTGTCAATATTTTTAACAGCGAACAAAACGCCGTTTTACAAAGCCTTGCAGAAAACGGCTTGCGCTTGTATTTTACCGCCTGCATATTTGCCGGCTTTAATATCATTATGCCCATTTATTTTACATCCACCGAGCGCACGCGGCCTGCCCACATCATTTCGATTCTGCGCGGGTTTATCCTGCTTGTTCCCATGGTCTTTTTGCTGTCCGCGCTTGCCGGCATTACCGGGACCTGGCTGGCCTTCCCCGCAACGGAGCTGGCTGTAAGCCTTGTATGCATCGCTTTTTTTCTTTATGGAAAGGCTGATTAACTCGAAGCTAATCAGCCTTTCCAGCGGACTTAAGTCCGCATCCTCGATGGGATTTAATGATCGTTTCTTTACAAAAAGGAGCTGCCAAACGCCAAAAGTTGCCGATAAGATAGAAAAGGAATACCTGATTTGCAACCCAGAGAAATTTTTACAGGCTTAAACATCAACAACATCGCGGAAAGGCTGCAGCAGCTTTTGGGCAGGGTTTCCCGTCTAAAAGCGCCCAGCCCGGCAGATATTAAGCACAAATTCATACAGGACAGGGCTTTTCGGTTACGCTCGATCGCAATAGCCGGGGCGGCGGTTTTGGGGCTGTGCGGCCTTTTGGCAGGAATTTCCATTCTTAACGCCCTTTTTGGAGCCAATGTTTTTTTGCCGGGCATCGGGGGCTTTTTGGCGCGATCTTACGGGATACTCGCGCTGGCCGTGCCGGCGATTTTTCTTTACGCCGCTTTTATTCTGGCCGATCCCCGCTGGCGGCCAGACCGTATTTTTTTACTCAGCCTGAGCGTTTGCCCCTTTTTCACCCTTGCCCTTGGCTACTCGTTTATCCGCGACTTTGAGTTTCGTTCTACCCAGTTCGCTTTTCTGGATTTTGCGGGCGTTACAGGTTTTGGCTTTACAATTGTTACAATGACTTTAATTCAGGTGTTGGTAATCAAGACAATGCGAAGAATGTTTTTCCCAAATGCCGAAAGTGCCGGCAAAGAGCAGGGCATTTTTCGCAGACGAAAATTTTTGCTCCCTGCCATGCAGGAAACACAAAGCGAGTTTCAAAATGCAAGTTTTACATCGAAATTTGCAAATTCTGCAAATTCAAAAGACAAAAATGCGAAACCCTTTTCTTTGTTCTTTCCGCTGATTGCCGGGCAAAATGGCGAGCAGGCTTTGCCTAAGATTTCAGCTAAAATTGCAGCAGAAGCTGTAGCTTCAGTAGAAGCTGAAGTTACCGCAAAAGCTGAAGCAGAAGCGGAAGCGCTTTATAAGCCCAGCCTGTATCAAAAGTTCTACCCGGCCGCCAAGTCTTTGTTTATTCAAGACAATACTCTTGCAAAGCAAAATTTTAAGAGCATTGCCTTTTCGGACAGCTTGAAGTTGTCTGTAAAGCCAAGTTTCGGCCATTTGATAACAAAAGAAACGGCTTCTTTTTTGACAGACGAAAATGTAAGGCTTGCAGAAAAAGCCTTGCCGGACGAAATCGCCCTTGCAGACGAGGCTGTTCCGGATGAAATCGAGCTTGCCGAAGATTTTGATACTGATGAAAGAAGCGAGTTTGCCGAAGAGTTTGATGCTGATGAAATCGAACTTGCGGAAGACGACGACGGCGGCTCTGGCGAGCAGGACGAGCAGGATGAGTGGGACAGTAGCGTGGAACGCGCCATAGAAGAGGCGCAGGCGGCGGCGGTTGCGGCGGCGACTGCCGCGGCAACTGCCGTGGCGGAAAACCACAGCGAGCAAATTCGTAAAAATACTGCGAATCCTTTTAGTGCCTCCCCAAAAAAATACAGCGTTCCGCTGGACATTTTGAACGAATACCAAGACGGGGAATATTGGATAATAGATCAGGCGACAAGGGACGCGGCCGTGGCATTAAAGGAAACCTTGCAGGAGTTCAAAATACAGGCCGAAGTTACCGGCATCCGCAAAGGGCCTGTAATTACAATGTTCGAAATTCTTCCCGCCCCCGGTGTAAAGCTGTCAAAAATTGTCGGCTTGCAGGATAACATTGCACTGCGTCTTGCGGCGGCCTCCGTAAGGATTGTCGCTCCAATTCCTGGCAAGCACGCGGTGGGTATAGAAATCCCCAATCCAAAACGCAACATTGTTTCCTTTAGGGAAATTATCGAAGGGGAACTTGCGCGTGGTGGCAAGCGGCCGGAAATCCCTGTCGTTATGGGCAAAGACATTTCCGGCGAAGCGCAAACAATCGATCTTGTGCAAACTCCCCACTTGTTAATCGCCGGCTCTACCGGTTCGGGAAAATCCGTTTGTGTAAACTCGATGATACTTTCTATCCTGTATCAATTGCACCCGGCGGAGTGCAAGCTCATTCTTATCGATCCAAAAATTGTCGAGCTAAAACTTTACAATGGCATTCCTCATCTTTTAACGCCGGTTATTACCGAACCCAAGCGGGCTTTTCAGGCTTTGCAATACTGTATTTTTGAAATGGAAAGGCGTTATGCCTGTCTCGATTCAATGGGCGTGCGCGACATTCGCAACTACAACAAGCGCATAAAAGAAAAAAACATCGCGCAGGAAAATATGCCCTACATAGTTGTAGTAATCGATGAGTTTGCCGACCTTATGGTAACCACCGGCAAAGAACTGGAGAGCACTGTCGCCCGCCTTGCCGCGATGAGCCGTGCGGTGGGCATTCATCTTGTGCTTGCCACGCAACGGCCTTCTATCGATGTAATTACCGGGCTTATTAAAGCGAACATTCCCAGCCGTATCGCTTTTATGGTTGCAAGCAAAATGGACAGTCGTATTATTATCGACATGGTTGGCGCGGAAAAACTTCTTGGCAAGGGCGATATGCTTTATGCCGGCGTTGTCGATCCTTTCCCAATCCGTATGCAGGGCGCGTTTATTTCCGAGGAAGAGGTCGAAGCGGTGGTCGCCCATGTTAAAACCTTTGGCGAGCCGGATTACATAGACGAAGAAATTTTTTACGATGACGATGACGCAGACGCAAGCCCGCAGATTTTTTCGGAAGGCGCAGACCCCTTATACGACAAGGCGCTGGAGGTTGTTATGCAACAAGGCAAGGCAAGCGCAAGTTATATCCAGCGTCGTCTTAAAATAGGTTATAACAGGGCGGCTAGGCTGGTAGAAGAAATGGAAAACAACGGAGTTGTCGGCCCGGCGCAGGGCAACAACAGGCCTAGGGAAATTTTACGCGGGGCTGGCATCTAGGAAAGAAAGGAAGCACCGGTCAACAAGCCAACCGGCACTTCCCATGTTTTTTCAGTGGTTCACTAAGAGGCCATATTTTTTATGGACTTTGTCGGGCATTTTGCAACGCAGGCCATGCACAAAGTGCATTTTTCATAATCGATAGTGGCAATGTTGTTTTCCATTGTTATCGCGCCCGCAGTGCAGGCTTTTTTGCAAATGCTGCAAGCGATGCAGCCGGCGCGGCAGTTTTGCCTTACAATCTTGCCCGTGTCTCTGGAGTTGCACAAAACGCGGACACTGCTTTTTTCCGCCACAATTTCGATGAGTTTTTTCGGGCAGGCGGTAACACATTTGCCGCAAGCCGTGCATTTTTTGCTGTCAATTACGGCAATGCTGTTTGCCATGTGTATCGCGTCGAAGGGGCAGGCGTTTTTACAACTTGCCAGCCCAATGCAACTGTATGTGCAAGATTTATTCCCGCCGGTGGCAAGCTGGGAGGCGGCCACGCAACTTTTTGGCCCGTCGTAAATGTAGTTTCTTTTAACATTGTCTTCCACCCCGTTGCATTTTAAGAAAGCGACTTTCCGGCCAAATGCATCAGGAGCAATCCCAAGGGTTTCGGCAATTTTTCCCGCTGTGTCTGCACCGCCGGGCGGGCAACCGTTGTAGCCAACCTTTTCCTCGGCGACGGCCTTTGCAAACATACCGCAGCCGGGAAACCCGCAGCCGCCGCAGTTTACCCCGGGCAAAGCGTCTTGGATTTTTTCCACCCTTGGATCAACCCTAACGTAAAACTTCTTTGCCGAAAAGCCAAGCAAAGAACCCATAAGCACCGCTAACGCGCCAACACTTACAACCGGAACAATCAAGGTTTCTATCATTTTATCTTCCTATTACCAAACCCGAAAAACCCATAAAGGCAATACTCATAAGCCCCGCCGAAAAAAGCGCCAGCGGCAACCCCCGGAAAACAATCGGAATATCAAGATCGTGTTCGTATTTTTCGCGCATCCCGGAAAGCAAAACCAAGGCAAGCAAAAAGCCGAAACCCGCGCCCAAGCTGTTTGCAACCGCATCTAAAAAAGTGAAAGCGTCCCTTATGTTGATAAGAGCGACACCGATAATGGCGCAGTTCGTAGTCATTAACGGAAGAAAAATCCCCAGCGAATCGTAAAGCGGCGGGAACATTTTTTTCATTACGCTTTCGATTACCTGTACCAGCGATGCGATTGTTAAAATAAAAACAATGGTCTGTAGGTACTGCAAGTCGAAGGGAACCAAAACATAGTTGAAAAACAAAAAAGTAACAACGGACGAAACCGTCATAACAAATATAACAGCAAGCCCCATGCCGATAGCGGTTTCGGTTTTTTTTGAAACACCCAAAAAGGGACACATACCCAAAAACTGCGTAAGGACAAAATTGTTTATAAAGGCCGCGCCAATAAAGACCAAAATCATACTCATTTGTCAGCGCCCCCTTTTTTATTCCGGTAATAATTCATTGCCATTATTAAAGCCCCCATAGTAAAGAAGGCCCCCGGCGCCATTATCATAACAAGCACATGGGAAGCCTCGTTAGTGTTAAGCTCAATTTCAAAAAGAGTGCCGGCCCCAAGGAATTCGCGGATAAGCCCTATGGAAATAAGCGCGACGGTAAAACCCAGCCCCACGCCGAAAGCGTCAATGGCAGATTTAAAAGGATTGTTTTTTGAGGCGAACAATTCCGCGCGTGAAAGAACAATACAGTTTACAACAATCAATGGAATAAAAATGCCAAGAGCATCGTTGATTGCCGGGGGCATATACGCGGCCATAAGCAACTGCACAATTGTTACAAAACCCGCTATAACGACAACGAAAGACGCAAGCCGAACCTCGGCGGGGATAAGGGAGCGCAGAATGGACACCACCACGCAGGCGCTTACCATGACCGCCGTTGTCGCAAGCCCCATCGCCAGGCCGTTTGTCGCAGAAGTTGTAACAGCAAGCAAGGGACAAAGCCCCAGCAATTTAACAAAAACAGGGTTTTCTTCTATTATTCCCCGCTTTAAAAGCCCGAAAGAAGTCATATCCCGCCCCTTGTGGTATCCCTTGTGGTATCCCTTGTGGTATTGTACCAATGAATCGCTTCGTTTACAGCATCAGTTATAGCCCTTGTTGTAATTGTCGCCGCCGTAAGAGCTTCTATGTCATTCGGGCCAGGGGCAGCACGGACAACATTCAACGGAGTAAGCGCCCTGTTGTTAAACATACCGTAAAACCTCTCCCTTACAATGTGCGAACCAAGCCCCGGAGTTTCCGTGTGGCGCAAAATGCGCACGCCGGCAATTTGATTTTCTGCAATTAAAATGCCGACCATCATGTAAATCGCGCCGCCATAACCAGCCGGGGCAAGCTCGACTATATAACCGATAGCATTCCCCCCTGCGCCAAAAACCTCGAAAATGCCGATCATGCTGCCGGACATTTCTTCTGTAAGCTGGTTAAATCCCGTGGCTTGAGGCAGGATCGTCATTATCGTCCTTTCTTGAGTTCTTCTGGCTTGCTCCGCAATTGGTTCCAGCGTAAGCCAGTGAGTCAAACCGAGCGCGGCCGTGGTAAACGCGGCAATTAAAAAAAGCGAAAAAGCGAGTTTTAGAATGTGTTTCATCTCTTTAACCTACCTTGCAAATTATCTAACGTGAACACCGGTTCACGCGTGAACCCCCGGTTCACGCCTTCTTCTTCTTTTTCCCGTAAATGGCGGGTCTGAAATGCGCGTCAATTAAAGGAACAAAAAGATTCATGATTAAAATCGCATAACTGACACCTTCCGGGAATCCGCCGAAAAATCTTATCAACACGGTTAAAAAACCGCAGCCTATGCCCATAATGATTTTTCCGTTAGGCGAAATTGGAGCGGTCGCATAATCGGTCGCCATAAAAAACGCCCCCAAAAGCAAGCCCCCGGCCATTACCTCGAAAAGAATGTGCCCGGAAAAAAACGCTTCCCGGCCAAAGACAAAGGCAAAAAAGGCAAAACTGCCAATGTAAAACACAGGGATTCTCCAGCTTATGACCCTTCTTGCAATCAGGTAAAGCCCCCCGGCAACAAGTGCAAGGGCGCTTGTTTCGCCAATACAGCCGCCGACCCTGCCAAAAAGCAAAGCCATGTAATCGTAAGTTTGCGGGACAAAACGGTAGGCCGCATCGAGCGTCCGATTTTCGCTTAACATGGCAAGATAAGTCGCGCCGCTGACAGTGTCCACCGGCAGCCGCCAAGTGGTCATGGGTATTGGGAAGGAGGCCAGCAAAAAAGCCCTGGCCGCCAAAGCCGGGTTCATAAAATTGGAACCCAAGCCGCCGAACAACTGCTTAACCACAATAATCGCAAAACCGCTTCCCACTATGGGAATCCAAAGGGGGACATCGGGGGGGAGGTTAAAGGCCAGCAAAAGCCCTGTTATAACCGCGCTTAAATCGTTGACCGTGTTTGTTTTCCCGGTAACCTTTTGGAATAAAAACTCAAACGCAACCGCCGACAAAATAGAGATCGATATAACAAAAAACGCGCTAATTCCGTAGAAATATATGCCAAGAATAGTGGCAGGTATAAGCGCGATAAGCACATCTAACATTCGCCTTGCTGTCGTATCTTTGCCATATATGTGGGGCGGCGAAGACACTGTCAACACTACTTGCATTTCATCACACCTCTTTCAATTTTGTTTAAGACATTTTTTTGGGCTTGCCCTAAAAAATGCAAAACTTGTGAGAGACTTCTCTCGCAAGTTCATTTTCTGCGTTTTGCAAGCTGCACCCTTCTAAACGTGCGTATTGCCTGCGACAATCGCCTTTTCGCCGGGCAGATGTAAGAACAGCTTCCGCATTCAATACAGTCAAGCCCGTTATGTTTTATAAACAGATCGCCAGACTCCTTTAGAATATCCGTGTTTAGTTCCGTGGGAATCAGCCCGGACGGACAATGCTCAACGCAGGTTCCGCACCGAATGCAGTTACCCTCCGGGGGGATATAGGCTTCTTTTTCTGTAAGAAAAAGAACCCCGCCCGTGGTCTTTACAATAGGAACATTGATGTCATAAATCGCGACACCCATCATGGGACCGCCAGCGACAACTTTCGCAACATTGCTTTTTAGCCCGCCAACCAGTTCGATTAAATCGCTTAACTTTGTACCAAGGCGCACTTTGTAGTTGCCGGGATTCCTTATTGCGCCGCCTGTTATCGTAACAACCTTACGCATAAGCGGCCGTCCACGGAAAATCGCGCGGTGCATGGCGATAACTGTGTCAACATTGTTGACAATGCAACCAACATCGATAGGGAGCGCACCGGATGGAACCTCCCTTTGGGTTAGGGCGTTGATAAGCTGTTTTTCCGAACCTTGGGGATACTTGGTTTTCATTACGGCGGCATTAATTTCGGGATAGTTTTCCAGAGCTTTTTTTACCGCGCCGATAGCCTCTGGCTTATTGTCTTCTATAGCGATAAAACCCTTGGCACCGGGAAGCACCTTCTGCATAATGCGAAGGCCTGTTACAAGTCTGTCGGCTTCTTCTATCATTACCCGGTTGTCCGTTGTAAGATAGGGTTCGCACTCCGCGCCGTTTACGATGATTGTGTCGATTTTTTTATCTGGCGGGGGTGAAAGTTTGGCATGGGTGGGAAAGCCCGCGCCGCCAAGTCCGACTATCCCGGCCTCTCGGATTATTTTGACAATCTCTTCTTTTGAAAGATGATCAAAGCCCGGTCGCAGTTGTATGCTTTCATGCTCTGTCATTTCCCCGTCGTTTTCGATTATTATCGAGTTTACGATAGTTCCGCTTACGGTTAAGTGCGGGCGAATCTCTTTTATAACGCCGGAGATGCTGGTGTGTATAGGCGCGGAAATAAATGCGCTGGAGTCGGCTATTTTTTCGCCGATGAGGACTTTTTGCCCTACTTCGACAATTGGCTCGCAGGGAGCGCCCAAATGCTGTTGGAGAGGGTACACGAGTTCGCTTTTTGCAAGCGGGAACACGGCTTTAATGGGTATATTTTCCGTAACCTGTTTTGCTTCGTTTGGGTGAATCCCGCGTTTAAACGTAAAAACCATTGCCTTTCCCTACACGTCTGTCTTTAACGCTGTGCCTTCGCGTATTGGCAAATACTTGCCTACATCAATTCTAAAACAGTTTTCCCGCTTAGTCAAGCAACAAAACTGCCTACCGGCTTCCTATATATACCAATTTTCGCACCGTTCCATTTTCTCCGCCGTGATGATCCTCACCTTCCCCCAAAAAAAGCGAAAAAATCACTCGCAAGCCGCTCCGCAGAAAACCCCGGCAAGAACCCCCCGCAAGCCGCCCCCGCAGAGACCCCCGGCA
>WRKI01000277.1 GCA_009778155.1 Spirochaetota bacterium | reverse complement strand
GTGCTCTATTGAGACAAGAAGAAGACGCAGAACTATGATAATCCTGCCTAACCTTTGTGCCTTCGTGTCTTTGTGCCTTTGTGTGAGATATTTCCGAAGCTCGAGCATTCATGCGTTTGTCGTGTCGCCCGTCCTTAGGGGGCGCAGTTACACGTTACGAGATAGTGGGGCGATCACCCGGCGCAGGCCGACCCGCAGGCGCGGCGGCAGTTGGAACGTATCCGCGCAGGAAGCCCGCTCGGCGAACCGGCACATGGGCAAGCCGTTCAGCCGGCGCCTCATCCTGGGCTTGTGCCCTGCACGCCTTTGGGCTCCAGCTTTATGCTCAGGCCAAGAAGGTCAAGCAGACGGAACACGGTTTTGAACGAGGGGTTGCCGTCTGGCGCGAGCGATTTGTACAGCCCCTTTCGGGTTACGCCTAGCTCCCTGGCAATCTGGGTCATGCCCTTGGAGCGGCATATATCGCCGACTGTTTTCAGCAGGCATTCGGGATCGTTTTCCTCTAGAGCGCATTGAAGAAAGACTATGGCTGTCTCCTTAGTCTCTATAATTTCTGCCGGGTCCCATTTTTTAAAAGCAACTTTTTCCATTGTCGCCGTTTTCATTTATTTCTCCTTGTAAAGTCTGGCTATTTTTTTAGCCCTGGGAATATCCCTTTTTTGCGTGGATTTGTCGCCGCCGCAAAGCAGGATAATAATTTCATTGCCAAGGTCTTTGTAATAGACGCGGTAGCCGGGGCCGTAGTCTATGCGCAGTTCAGAACAGCCTTCCCCGACAGGTTCCGCCTCTCCCAAATTCCCATGAGCAAGCCGCCCAATTCGATTCTGTATGATGAACTTGGTTTTATCGTCTTTCAATTTTTTAAGCCACTTGATAAAAATATCCGAGCGGCGTATTTCCCTCATTCTTTAATTGTATACTGTAGTTCCCGTTTTGTCAAACAAAGCCGGCGGCCAAGCCGCCGGCTTTGTCGCTCGGTTAGAAAAGAGAAAGGGCGGCCGTTACGCCGATAAACACAATCGCGACCGTGCAGGAGACGGTAATCACGCAGTTGTAAGAAGGCCCGGCGGTGTCTTTCAAAGGATCGCCCACAGTGTCGCCAATGACGGCGGCCTTATGGTTATCACTGCCTTTTCCGTTCAAGTTGCCTTTTTCAATGTACTTCTTGGCGTTGTCCCAGGCGCCGCCTGAGTTCAGCATGAATGCCGCCATAGAAAAACCCACAACGATAATCGCCCCAAGATAGCCGACAACCCCCGCCGCTCCCAAAAGGACACCGGTAACAATCGGCCCAAGAATGACAAGCAAAGCCGGAGCAATCATTTCTTTTAACGCACCGCGTGTGCAAATATCGACACAGGTCCCGTAGTCGGCTTCGACTCCCGGCTTGCCTTCCAAAAGCCCCTTAATCTCTCTAAACTGCCGCCTCACTTCGGTAACAATGCTTTGCGCCGCCTTCTGCACCGCAGACATACAAAGCGCGGCGAACAGGAAGACCACGGCAGTTCCGGCGAAAAAGCCGACCAGCACGGGAGGATTAACGATAGACAGGTTAAGCACGCCTATCTCCATTTGGGCAATGTTCACATAAGAAACCAAAAGCGCAAGCCCGGTAAAAGCGTTGGATGCGATAGCGAAGCCCTTGCCGGTGGCCGCCGTCGTGTTCCCCAGCGCGTCAAGGGCATCGGTGCGCTCGCGAACCTCTTCGGGAAGATGCGCCATCTGCGCGATGCCGCCAGCATTGTCGGCAACCGGGCCGAAAGCGTCTGTGGCAAGGATAATCGCGTTTGTGGCAAGCATGGCTACTGCGGCCAGGCCTATCCCGTAAAGCCCGGTGTTAAAGTGCAACTCCGCGCCGGTGGCGTAGTACCTAAAGCCGCCAGAGATGACAAAGCTGATTATCGCGCCCGCCCCTACGGTAAGAAGGGGGCCGGCGGCAGACCTGAACCCGAGGCCGAGGCCGCCGATCATCAAGGGAGCCGTGCCAGAGTTGCTTGAGTGGGCAAGATCGACCGTGGGCTGGCTGGCATCGGATGTATAATACTCGGTAAGGTAGCTTACGACAAAGCCGGCGGCGATGCCTACAAGGATTGCCCCGTAAAGCCCCCAAGCGTTCTCTGCCATCATGGAGCCTGCCGGCGCGTTGTTTGCGACAAACATTATTATCGGCAGGGTGGCGATGGCGGCTATGATGCCGGCTATGTACACGCCTTTGCGCAGGGAGTTAAGCAGCATTTTCTGATCCGCCTGCTCTTTTGTGCGCACAAAAAAGGTTCCGATAATCGAGGCAAGAACGCCGACCACGGATAAAAGGATTGGCAGCATGAAGCCCGCCACTCCGTATCCGGCGGCAAAGCTGATCGAAATGGTGGCCACCAGAGCGTTGGAGTTGGACTCGTGAAGGTCGGCCCCCATGCCGGCCACGTCGCCGACGTTGTCGCCCACGTTGTCGGCTATTACGGCCGGGTTTCTGGGGTCGTCTTCGGGGATGCCGGCTTCGACTTTGCCCACAAGGTCTGCGCCTACGTCCGCCGCCTTGGTGAAGATGCCGCCGCCGACTCGGGCGAAAACGGCCACGACTGCCACGCCCATGCCGAAGGTAACTATGGTTGTCGCTATGGTTTGATCGTCAACTCTGAAGACGTATCTAAGGACTAGATACCAGGTGGTAAGTTCCAAAATGGCAAGTCCGTTGACCATAAAGCCCATGACGGAGCCTGACGAAAAGGCTATGCGGAGTGCTTTGTTGAGGCTTTCGCTTGCCGCCCAAGCGGTGCGGGCGTTGGTGTTGGTGGAAACTTTCATGCCGATGTATCCGCACAAAGCGGTAAAAAAGCCGCCGGTTAGAAAAGCGAAGGGGATAAAGGGATTAAGAAGCCCCCGCTCGTGCCCCATAAACAAAGGCACGTAGGCAAGAAGCAGCAGGATTACAAACATAACGCCTAGAAAAATTCCTACGGTGGTGTACATACGTTTCATAAAAGCGTTTGCGCCGGTGCGGATCGCCTGAGCGATCTTTACCATTGTTTCATTACCCTCCGAGAAGGTAAAAACCTTGCGGATTTGCAGGATGGCGAATAAGATGCCCGCCGCCGCGCCCACATAGCCGACCCAGAATAGATTTTCAATAGCCATAAAAGCCTCCTTAGCTTGTATACTACTTATGATTCTAACAAACGATGAAAGTGTCAATACGATCCCACTGAAGGCCAGCTCGAAAAAACTTACACGAAGGTTCGGAATTTGCTCACGCAAAGGCGCGGCCTTGTCAGGCCTTGGGTTTTTTGCCTACGGCGATTAGTTTGGCGGCGCGGTGGTCGTAAGGGCTTTCGTCCCAGTCGCCGAAGAGCTTTATTTCGCAAAAGCCTGTCTCCAGAAGAATGCGGCGCAGTTCGGACGCGCAGTAAAGCCGCTGGGAGAAAGTTTTTTCGATTACGCGGTCTTCTTTTAATAGAAGCCAGCGGTTTTTAAGAAAGCCCCAGGAATCCAGCACCTCGTATTCGGTGAAGATTTTAAGACCCGCACGTTCAAAACTGTCGCTAACGACAAAGTCCCGCGCCGCCATCTCCTTGCCGAGGGTCTCTATGATAAAAACACCGCCGGGCTTTAAGGAGTTGAAAACATTGCGCAAAAGCAGTTTGTCGTCGTCGGGGTTTTCAAAATAGCCAAAAGAGATGTACAGATTGACAGCCGCGTCAAAAAAAGCCGGCACTTCAAAATCCCTGGCATCGGCTTTTACATAATCGATCTTCAGCTTTTCGTAGGCCGCTTCTTCCGCCGCCGTCGCAAGGTAGCTTTCCGTAATGTCAACACCCGTAACGGCAAGCCCCCGGCGGGCAAGCTCTGCGCTTACGCGGCCGAAGCCGCAGCACAGATCCAAGACCTTGCGGCCGGGCTTTAGCCCGGCAAGCCTTAAAATGCTGTCTGCGACCGCCGGCACCTCCTGCCAGTGGGCACTGTCGAACATAATCGGGGCGAACTGCTCCCAAAAATTTTCGTCAAAAAACCACTCGCTGTTTTTGCCCCCCATAACACCCCGTCAAGCCACAGAGCTTGCGTGGATGGCGACTTCTTCTGCCTCGGCTTCTGCCGCCGCTTCGTCATCTGCCGCCGGCATTGATGCCGCAACCTCCGTCAACTGCCCCGTTCTAAGGCAGGTTTCAAAGAGCTGTCTGGAAATAATTTCTTCTGAAACTTTTTCGCCGCCGTCGCTAAGCCGGGTGATGCGGACAAAGAATCCGCCCTCGATCTCCTTTAGAATGTCAATAAATTCCGCTTTGCCGTTGCTGGTTTTTATTGAATAACGTTTCATCTTGCGCCTCCGCTGGATTTTTGGCACCATCTGAAAACCTTAAGTTGTTCACTTTACGTTTTTTGCGGTTCCATTCTCCTCCCAATAATTTATCGAGCGATCTTCCCCCATGCTTGAGATTTTTGCGAATCCGCGCTAGAATAAACTATGAAAATTCGTTTGAAAATCTTTCTGGTAGTCCTGCCCCTTATCATCTTGACGCTGATTCTTGCGCAAACCGCGTCCTTTTTCAGCGCGACCCTGGGGGTTACCCGTCTTGCTCAGCAGTTCTTGAGCTTCAAAATGGGGGGGCTGGAAAATTTTGCCGAAAACCAATGGACGCTCTTGGTGGAAAACGGTTTTGCCGGGCGCCCGGACATGGTGGAGGCGGCAAAAAGGGCGGTGGAAACCTACGCCGCAAGCATTCTTTTAAGCGATACCGAAATTATTTTCGCGGTGGACACCGGCGGCAATATTGCCATGTCAAGCCCGCCCTTTGAAATTTCAGAGGCCGAGCTTGCCGCCCTTTTGGCTCTTTTGGAGGCCGAAAATCCGGGGCTTCAAAGCGCCGCCATTGGCGGGCACGTCAGGACTTTCCAAAGCGCTTTTTTCACGCCTTTTCAGTGGCATCTTATTATAAGCGAAAAAAGCGAGGTTTTTTACCAAGACGCGAACAGTATCAGAATGCAGACGATTATCACCCTGATTGTGTCGATAATCATTACGGTCATCTTGCTCATCGTTCTTACCGGGCATCTTACGCGGCCGCTTGACAAGGTTGTCAAAACGATGGACAAAATCATCACCAGCGCGGATTTGACTTCCCGTGTCGATGTCGAGTATCAGGATGAAACCGGGAATCTGGCTTTTACCTTCAATAGAATGCTGGAAGAATTGGACAAGGCTTACAGGCAGATTAAAAAGTACGCTTTTGAGTCGGCGCTGGCGGGGAAAAAAGAGGAGCGTATCCGGCAAATCTTTCAAAAGTATGTTCCAAACGATGTGATTGAGCGGTTTTTCGCATCGCCGGAAAAAATGCTTGTCGGCGAAAACCGCAAGCTGGCTGTTCTGTTTTCGGACATTCGCAGTTTTACGACGATTTCCGAAACGATGGCGCCGGACGATCTTGTAAACTCGCTAAACCGCTACTTTTCCACTCAGGTCGAGACGATTTACAGCCGCAAGGGTGTTGTGGACAAATACATCGGGGATGCGATTATGGCTTTTTGGGGTGCGCCGACCCGGCACGAGGATGACGCTTTGCAGTCGGTGCTTTCCGCCCTCGATATGCTTGACGGGGCGGCGAAGTTTAACGAAAACCAGAAGAAGCTGGGCAAGAGTCCTTTTTACATTGGCATTGGGATAAATTACGGGGAGGTTACCGTGGGCAACATCGGCAGCGACAGGAAGATGGACTACACGGTTATCGGGGATGCGGTAAACTTGGCTTCCCGGATGGAGGGGCTTACGAAAACCTACCATTGCGACTTGCTCATTTCAGAGTTCCTTTATCTTGAGCTGAAAAAGACTCCTCCGTCGGCGGCGGCTGCGGCGGCCGCCTCCCCGCTTTACTTCCGTCTGATCGACACGGTTACGGTTAAGGGCAAAACCCAGGGGGTGAAGGTGTACACGGTAAAGCGCGCGCTTTCCGCCGGCGAAAAAAACCTGTGGACTTTGCACGGGCAGGGTATGGAGCTTTACTACCGCAGGGATTTCTCTGGCGCGGCTCAAAAGTTCAAGGAAGCTTCAAGCCTTATGCCGGAGGATTTTAACGCGAAAAATATGCACGAAAGGTGCCTTGCCTATTCCGCCAATCCGCCCCCGGAAAACTGGGACGGCGCGGAGGTGATGACTAGTAAGTGAGCAAAGTTCAAAACTCGGTTAGTTTTGAACTTTGCTACCGAAAAACCGCCTTTGGCGGTTTTTCAATGCCCTGTTAGCCGGCCGTCGGACTGCCGCTTCTTACGACGGCCGGGTCGGTAAAGATGTCCGAGCCGTCGTCGCTGTGGGAGGAAAACTCCGACACGACAGCCCCCTGCGGCCCGGCTTGGAACCAGTGCAGGGTGTCCGGCGCAAGGGTGTACTGGTCGCCCTGGCGCAAAACCACCTCGCAAAAGGCTGTGTATCCGTTTTTTGTCTCTGGCAATTTTGCTTTTATGCCGGCTGTGGCCTCGCCGGCGACGTAAAGGTACATCTCGCCGTAGCGGCAACGGAAGGTTTCTTCTTTGCCGGGATTTCCCGCGCCAAGGGGCGGGTGGCGGTGCTCCACGCAGGTCTGTCCGGGGAACATAGCCAGCTCTTTCGCGCAGGCTCTTTCGGTGTTGACGTATGTGTGCAGAACAAGGCCTTGGCTGTAAAAATCCCCCAGCCCGAAGTCGGTTATCTCCAGGTTTTCTTCTTCCTGCCGGTTCAGGTAAATCCCGCTTTTTTTGATCAAGGCCGCCGCCTCGCTCTTAACTTTCTCGCGCTCGCTTTGCGTCATCGCATTTTCCTCCTGTTTGAAGAAGAGCACGGTTCGGAATATGCTCACACAAAGGCACTAAGGCACCAAGGCACAAAGCACAGTTTTGAAAGCGTCTCTTAATTCCTACCTATCCCCTCTCTTATGTTCTATAAATAAGGCAGGAAGGAGACGCGGCCTTATCATAATCCGCCCGAACCTCTCTTCCCTTTGTGCCTTCGTGCCTTTGTGTGAACCTTTCCCCAGTGCATCCGTGCGGGCTTCTTCGCCAATTTGATGTTAACCGAAAAAGCCCGCGTTTTCAAGCGTTGAATTGCAGGTCGATCACGGCGACTTCGCTGTTTGAGCCGGTGCGGAAGAGGGGGCCCCAGACGCCGATGCCGGATGTAACGATTCCCTGGGCGCTTTGCCCCTTCCAGTAGCCGTAGTTTACCGCGCCGCCCCTTCTGAACAGACAGGCCGTGATGATGTTGCCGGGGAAAAACTGCCCCCCGTGGGTGTGGCCGCAAAGGATTAAATCCGCGCCGGCCTCTTCGGTTTTTTTGAAGTCGGCAGGCTGGTGATCCATAAAAATTACAGGCAGGGATTTGTCCAAGCCGGCGGCAAGTTCGGCGGCCGTTTTGCGCGCGCCGGCCCCCGCCCGGCCGCCCCCGATGGGGCTTGCGTCCCTGCGGCCTACAAGGTAAAAGCTGCCGGCGACCAGATGCGCCTCGTCTTGCAAAAAAACGATGCCCGCATTTTCCAGAAAATTTTTTATCAGGGCGGTGGGAGCCTCCCCCTTAAAGCGGTGGGTGTCTACATCGTGGTTTCCCCCGACGGCGTAAACCCCAAGCGGCGCGGAAAATCGCCTGAATTCGCGCGCCTTTTCCTCTTTGCCCGGAAACTTCGCCATATCCTCATCAAAAATGTCGCCGGCAATGCAGATTATGTCGGGGGCGGCGGAGTTTACCGCGTCAACCATTTGTGCAAGCCTGAGCCTGTCCGTGTCCTCGTCTATGTGAAGGTCGGCTATGAGGGCTATGCGCAGGCTCCGCCCCGCCGGCTTTCCGATCTTTATCGCATAACGGACGGTCTTGATCTTCCTTGCGTGAAAATTGCCGCCGGCGATTGTCGCAAGGGTAAGGCAAAGGGCGGCGGCGGCTCTTGCCGCGCTGAAAAGTTCGGGCCTAAGCTCGACTGGGAGCCGAGCGAAAAGGCCAAGCGCCCAAAAAGACGCGTCCAAGGCGAAAAGGCTCATGCAAAAATAAATGGCAAGGGGGAAGCTGTACGGAGCCGCCCGCCGCAGGATTTTTACCCGGTCAAGGCGCAGCAGGTAGACCAGAATGAAGGAGTAGCATAAGGCAACGAAGGGCGGCAAAAAGGCAAACGCGCTTAAGCCCGGGGCAAAGAGGCGCAGCGCCTCCAAAACCCCAAAACCGGCATAAAGGGCAAGGCCGCTGTAAACAAGAAGCGCGGAAACCGCTACAAAAACCCACATCTTACTTTGTGCCGAACATCCTGTCTCCGGCGTCGCCCAGTCCCGGCACGATGTAGCCGTGGTCGTTGAGCATGGGATCATGCGCCGCTGTGTAGATGTCTACGTCCGGGTGGTCGTTTTGCAGTTTTTCGACCCCTTCGGGGCAGGAGATAAGGCAGATGAACTTGATGTGTTTTACTCCTTTGTCCTTGATGTGCGTTATGCTGGCAGAGGCTGTTCCGCCGGTGGCGAGCATGGGATCGACCAGAAGGATTGTCCGCTCTTGGCTGTCGGATGGCAGTTTCCAGAAGTACTCCACTGGCCGCAATGTGTTGGGGTCGCGGTACACTCCGATATGGCCGACTTTGGCGTTGGGCAGGAAGTTGAGCATTCCGCCTGTCATGCCCATGCCGGCGCGTAAAATAAGCACCACGCCGAATTTTTCGGTTACTATGTTGACTGTGGCCTTGCAGATTGGCGTTTCGATCTCTGCCGTTATTAAGGGGACATCGCGGGTGGCTTCGTAGCATAAGATCGAAGCTACTTCCCCGGCGATTTCGCGGAATTCCTTGCAGCAGGTGTTTACGTTGCGTAGCATGGATATTTTGTTTTGAACGACTGGGTGATCCAGTATCACTAATTTTCCCATTTTTGCATCCTTTTGTCTAATTTTTTACAAATTTTGCATTGCGCTTACACATAATTATAGTACAAATCGCCCCGTTTTTCCAATTTTTGCCGATTTTTTTTCAACCTCCGCGCTTTTTACGCCGATACTCTTGCCCGCCCGGTCAAGAAGCTCACACAAAGGCGCAAAGGGAAGAGAAGTTTCAGGCGGGGCTATGATAACCGCGCATCCTTCCTTCGTGTGAGCTTTCCCGCTCGCTTGACATTTCTTCGCCGGCGGCGGACAATGGGGCATGAAGTACCGGACAATAGGCAAAACGGATATGGCCGCAAGCGTGATCGGCTTGGGCGGCGAACACCTGGCCACCGGCCCCTACGAAACCGTGGAGACAGTCGTCAACACCGCCCTTGACCTTGGCATCAATATAATAGATGTTTTTATGCCGGGAAAAACCGCGCGGGAAAACTTCGGACGGGCCTTGGGCGGGCGGCGGCAGAAGACGCTGATCCAAGGGCACATTTGCTCCACGGACATAAACGAGCAATACGACGTAAGCCGGCACCTGCCCACCGTGCAAAAGTACTTCGATGACCTGCTGAAGTGCCTAAAAACCGACTACATCGATATAGGGATGCTTTTTTTCGTCGATTCCGAAAAAGATTTTTCCGATGTTTTTGAAGGCGAAATCCTCCCCTACGCCCAGAACCTAAAAAAGAAAGGCATCATTCGGGCGATTGGCGCAAGCTGCCACAACCCGGTTACCGCAAAACGGATCGTGGAAACCGGCGCGGTCGATCTCATCATGTTCAGCATAAACCCGGCCTTCGACATGGCGCCGGCGCAAACCGACATCTTGAACTATCTGGAAGACGCGCCAATGGACTTTGAAAAAAAACTGGACAAAGACCGCGCCGCCCTTTACCGGCTCTGCGAACAGCGGCAGGTCTCAATCACCGTAATGAAAGCTTTCGCCGCCGGCAAACTGCTTTCGCCCAAACACACGCCCTTTAACGCGCCGATGACCGCCGCCCAGTGCATCCACTACGCCCTGACGCGCCCGGCGGTGGCAAGCGCGATTATCGGCTGTTCCAACAAGGAAGAAGTGTTGGAGGCGGCCGCCTATCTTGACAAAAGCGAAAGCGAGCTTGACTACAGCGCGGTGTTAAAAGATTTTCAGGGCGATTTTCGTGGGAACTGCGTCTACTGCAGCCACTGCCAGCCCTGCCCGGCGGCTCTTGACATTGCCGGCATTCACAAGTATCTGGACATTGCCCTGCTTGACGCGGCGGCCGTCCCGCCCAGCGTGGCCGCCGGCTACCGCGCCCTCGGACGGGCGGCCGGCGAGTGCGCGGCCTGCGGGGATTGCGAGCGGAGATGCCCTTTTTCCGTGCCGGTAATCGAAAACATGAAAAAAGCGGCGGCTTTGTTTGAAAATCGGGCTTGAAGGGGCGATTTTTGCGCTTGTAAAGGGAAAAAATCGGCTAGATCGCCTGTCCCCCTCTTGCCTAATTTTGCAAAATTCAGTATCTTTTTACCAGAAGCAAGTCCAGTTGGGCTTGCCGCCCCCGCAAAGGGGAGCACAAAACTCATTAAAAAAAGCCGCATTTTGCAAATGACGGCAATCTACAAGGAAGAGGAGAAGATTTATGGCAAAACAGTTGATGTTCAATGAAGATGCCAGGCGCAAGTTGCTCGTCGGCGTTGAGCAAATATCAAAGGCTGTTAAGGTAACGCTTGGCCCCAAGGGGCGGAATGTTCTGTTGGACAAAAAGTTCGGAGCGCCCACGGTTACAAAAGACGGCGTGTCCGTTGCCAAAGAAGTGGAAGTGGCAGACCCTTACGAAAACATGGGGGCGCAGCTTCTTAAAGAAGTCGCCACTAAGACGAACGATGTCGCCGGCGACGGAACCACCACGGCCACGGTTTTGGCTTACTCTCTTATCAAAGAGGGGCTGAAGTCGGTCGCGGCGGGCATGACCCCTATCGAGCTTAAACGGGGGATTGACAAAGCGGTGGCTATCGCCGTGGCGGAAATCAAGAAAAACTCCAAAGAGATCGGCGGCGACAAGGAAGAGATTTCCCACGTTGCCTCGGTGTCGGCCAACAACGACATGGAAATCGGCAACACGATTGCCGACGCTATGGAAAAAGTTGGCAAGGACGGCGTTATCACGGTTGACGAGTCCAAAACGATGGACACTTCTATCGAATTTGTCGAAGGTATGCAGTTCGACCGGGGCTATATTTCGGCCTACTTTGTAACAGACCGCGACACGATGACGAGTGTTTACGAAGATGTCTTTATCTTGATTTACGACAAGAAAATTTCCAGCATGAAGGATATGCTTCCCCTGCTGGAAAAGGTTGCCCAGAGCGGCAAGCCGCTGCTTCTTATTGCCGAAGATGTTGACGGCGAGGCGCTTTCCACTTTGGTCGTAAACAGTCTGCGCGGGACGCTGCGTACTTGCGCGGTTAAGGCGCCGGGTTTTGGCGACAGGCGCAAGGCTATGCTGGAAGACATTGCGATTCTGACCGGCGGCGAGGTTATTTCCGAAGAGCTTGGGCTTAAGCTGGAAAACACTGACATTTCCCAGCTTGGCAAGGCGAAAACGGTGAAGATCGACAAGGACAACACGACGATTATTAACGGCGCGGGCAAGCAGAAGGATATTCAAGACAGGATTGCCCAGATTAAGGCGCAGATCGAAGACACGACTAGCGACTACGACCGCGAAAAGTTGCAAGAGCGGCTGGCGAAGCTGGCCGGCGGCGTGGCGGTTATCAATGTGGGCGCGGCTACCGAGGTTGAGCTTAAAGAGAAGAAGCACCGGGTGGAAGATGCGCTTTCGGCGACTCGCGCGGCTATTGAAGAGGGTATTGTCTGCGGCGGCGCTTTGGCGTTGATTCAGGCGGCTCTTGTTCTGGACAAGGCTGATACTTCCAAGCTGACGGATGATGAAAAGATTGGCTTTAAAATTGTCAAGCGTGCTTTGGAAGAGCCGATTCGCCAGATTGCCGAAAACGCGGGTCTTGACGGCTCGGTTATTGCAGAAAAAGCAAAGAACGAAAAGCCCGGCATTGGTTTTGACGCGGCAAAGATGGAGTGGGTTGACATGATTAAGGCGGGGATTATCGACCCGGCCAAGGTTACTCGCTCGGCTTTGCAAAATGCGGCTTCTATTGCCAGTCTTCTTCTATTAACTGAATGCGCTATTACCGATATTCCCGAAAAGAAGGAAGCTCCGGCTATGCCCGGCGGCGGTATGGGCGGCATGGGTGGTATGGACTATTAACCAAAAAGAAAACCCGCTTTGCGGGTTTTCTTTTTGGTTTTGGCAGTTTTGGCTTTGCCAAAACTGCACACCGTGGTTGCTTGGGATTTTTTCTGGGTGGCCTTTTTTGTCGGACGGGTTTCCAAGGAACCTAACCAAGGGGGAAAAGCCGTGGGGCTGTTACCGATAGACATTGACATTCTGCCTCCTTCCGACGACCGTATCTTTAAGTTGATCCTTGCCTCGCCGGAGGGCAATCCGGCGCTTATCGACTTGGTTTCATCGCTTATAAACCGGCGGGTGGCGGACGCGGTAGTCCGCAACAACGAGCTTCCCCCGGGCGACACCGGCGAAAAAGCCGAGCGGCTGGACGTGAACTGCAGGACAGACGACGGCACGCAGGTCGATCTGGAGATGCAGGCCAGCCGCATACAGGAAGACTCAGGCGGCGGCCACAAAAACCTGAAAGGCAAGAGCGTGTACTATCTGTGCGACCTGCACTCGTCCCAGCCCTCGAAGGGGCTTAGGCGGTACGACCGTCTGGCGCAGACCTATCAGGTAACTTTCTGCTCCTACACGGTTTTTCCCAACTTGCCGGACTACCTTAACACTTTTTCCATGCGGCACGACACGACCGGCGAACTTTTGTCGGACGCGATCCGGGTAATCTACGTTGAGTTGAGCAAGCTGGGGGGTATACTGAAAAAACCAATCGAAGAGATGAGCGATTTGGAAAAGTGGGCGGTGTTTTTCCAGTACGCCAGCATACCCGCCCACCGTGAAACGGTAAACAAGGTGATACAATCGAAGGAGGCGTTAAAAATGGCCGGCAGCTTATTGATGAGCGTAAGCAAAGACGAAGAGGAGCGGGCGAAATTCCGCAGCCGCAGAATGTACCAGTCCGATCTGGAATCAAACCTCGCCACCGCCGAGGACAGGGGGGAGAAAAGAGGCATCAAAAAGGGGAGGCAGGAGGGTTTGTTTGAAGTCGCGGGGAATCTTTTGAAAACGAGTCTGCCGCTTGATGAGATTGCCAAGGTTACCGGGCTAACCATTGAGGAAATCGATAAGCTACGTCATAAAGGCTAGCCCTTATATACAGTCCGGCAGACACCCGCCGCCGGACTGGGCTGTTTACTGGATTAGCGTGTATCGCATCCAGGGCAATGTTCGCTCGAAGGCGCGCGCTCTTGAGCGGCTGAGTCTTGTGAATGTGCCGAATTCGCCCGTTACGACGGAATCGCCCTGCACAGTCCATTGCAACTCTCTAGGCTCAATCCAATATGTATTGCTGTGCTCTTGAATGACCGTTATTGTGTTTCCTGATCTTGTCCAAGTCCCGTTAGCTAAGGGACCGTATACATTTCCCCGTATATAAAAAGGAGCCCTGCCAAAATGAGCTACAATAGGTTGCAACTCCAATATATGCCCGGCGGCATTTTCGTAGAACTCCGTAGCCCTGTCCCTGTCCAGATTAGTCGCGCCGTCGCCGCTGGTTATCAGTTCTATCG
>WRKI01000276.1 GCA_009778155.1 Spirochaetota bacterium | reverse complement strand
CCCCCCCCCAATGCACACGCGAGCGGTTCTCGTTAGTACAATCTAAAAAGCCTCACTTCAAAATTGCATTCCCGGCAAGTACTCGCAAGGGGAAGTTGGCGGGCATTTTGCGCGGCGGTTTATACGTCATTGTTTCAAAAATTCTCAGAAATACAATCAAAAAACATTATGAGAGGTTGTCATGATTTTTTTTCGGAAGCTGGCAAAAAATATATTGCCTTATTACATCGTAAAAAAATATCAATCAAGCCGTGCGCCCGCGCCATCCGCAGACCCTCATGCCCCTGGCGGGTATTACTCCCCGATACCCTCGTTGGAGGAAATAAAAGGATTCAACTTCAACGACTCTTTGCCTGAAACACTGCCGGGGATTGACCTGAACTATGAAGAACAAATGAGCCTATTGGATTCATTTGAGCCTTTTTTCAAAGAGCTGCCCTTCACCGATGAAAAAACGGAAGGTTTAAGGTTTTACTATAAAAACGATTATTACAGCTATTCAGATGCAATATTGCTGTATTGCATGATAAGGCATCTAAGGCCGCAGAGAATTATTGAAGCCGGCTCGGGGTTTTCGTCAAGCGTAACGCTTGATACAAATGAGAAATTTATGGGCGGTTCAATAGACTGCATATTCATTGAGCCTAACCCGCAAAGGCTTGAGACGCTGTTAAAAAATAATGATGCGGAGAAGGTGAAAATACACAAAAGCCGGCTTCAGGAGGTTCCGCTAGAGGTTTTTCGCGAATTGTCAAAAAACGACATTTTATTTATAGATTCAACGCACGTTACTAAATTCAACAGCGATGTAAACTATGCCATACATGAAATACTGCCGGCGCTCGCCAGCGGCGTGCATATTCATTTTCATGACGTTTTTTATCCTTTCGAGTACCCCCGCAAATGGCTGCTTAGAGGTGTGGCATGGAACGAGCAATATATGCTGCGGGCTTTTCTTGAATATAACAGTGCCTTTAAAATAGTAATGTTCAACACATATTTGGAAAACGTGCATGAATCAAAAATAAGGCATCGCTTTCCGCTGTTGTATAAAAATACAGGCGGAAGCATTTGGTTAAAGAAATTGTAAAACCTTCAAGAAAAAACCACCTGCAGCAATTTCCCGCCGAATCTTTGTGCCTTCGTGCCTTCATGTGATCCCTTCTTCTTACACCTTCGCCAAACTGATCATTGCTGGCCGCCCTGGCCGCCCATTGCGCTAATCCCTCATTTACGCTAAACTGGAACAATGATTTACATAACCGGGGACACACACGGCGGGGTGCATACCTCGAAACTCAACAGGAAGAATTTTCGGGAGCAGAAAACACTCACAAAGAATGACTTTGTAATAGTCGCCGGCGACTTTGGTGTTGTTTGGACAAACGGCCGCGAGCAGGATTACTGGCTGAACTGGTTCGAGGAAAAACCCTTTACGACACTATTCGTGGACGGCAACCATGAAAACTTCGACCTGTTAAACTGTTACACCGTTACGCAATGGAACGGCGGGAAAATACGCAAAATCAGCGGAAGCGTGATACAGCTCATGCGCGGGCAGGTTTATTTTTTGGACGGCCAAAAAATCTTCACCTTTGGCGGCGGCCAGTCGCAGGATAAAGCCTACCGGGTGGAAGGCAGATCGTGGTGGAAAGAGGAAATGCCCTCCAAAGAAGAATACGAAGAAGGACTTGAAAACCTGAAAGCCAACGCCTGGAATGTGGACTATGTCGTTACCCACACCCCGACAAGCAGCGTCATAAAACATATGCGAATGAAACACCGCGACAAAGTGTACAACACCGAAAACGAACTGAGCGATTATTTGGAAGAAATCAGCCGCAAAATCGAGTTCAAAAAATGGTTTTCCGGGCATTTGCATCTGGACGACACCGCCTTCGACAAGTTTTGCGCCGTCTTCGAGGGCAAGCAGCCCATCGGGGAGGCGGCCGCGCCGCTGGCCGGGCGGCGGCTGTTTTTTTAGGGAAAGGCGAGTAAGCCACGACTAACCGCCGCCGGGCGGAATCTCTAAAAAAAATCGACTAAATGCGCGATTTTTATTGACTTTCATCGCGCAAGCTAGTATAGTATAAATTGATGATAACGAGCGGCATGACCAGTAAAAAAATTAAAGACTACTACGAAAGGTACAAGGATATTGACGTAACCTATACAAAAGAGGTCGCTTTTGTAACCCGGCTTTTGATTGAACAAGTGCACGTCAAATGCGGGCACGATGCCTGGCCCTGCACCTTGTTTTCATCGTCTTTTGCAAAGGCAAAGATACTGATAAACATCAAAACGGGGCTTTTGAACCAGCTTAAAAATGTCAATAACGCGGTTAGCTTGCGCTTTTGCTTCCAGCCGGCAGAAAAAGGAACCCCAATCAAGTTTTTTGTGCCGTCAAAGGTTACCGGGCAAGCGCCCTACCGAGGCTCGGAGGAAGTTTATGTCCTGTCCTTGGACTTTACCCAGCGCCCGCCCGACGACCTTATCGCCATAATGGGGCAGTTGATCGATGCGAATGTAAACTTCGCAAAGCGCAAAACCGAGCAGGTTCCGCTTACCGAAGAAAAACTGCGCAAGCTCAGGCTGGTTTCCCGCAACACCCTTACCTATATTCAGGAGATTCCCCGGCAGTGCATTTTGCAGGAAATATCCTTTTGCTCTGCAAAGCTCATTACCGTGGGGCTGTCAAAGTTCTTGCAAGACAAGGATGCGGCCGTCCGCTTTGAATTTGACGACCCCCCGGAAAACTTCATATTAAAGGGTCAAATTTCCAATGTGGAGCCGCTTCCCAACAAAAAGGAAATGGCTGTCATAACATTGAGCTACAACGAATCGAGCATTTCAATGGGCTACAAAATCAGGCTTAACGAATTTCTTGTGGCAATCCGGGCGGACAACCGCCCATCAAATGAAGATTCGGACGGCGCGGCAAAGAAAAAACCCTAATGAAAAAAAACAACATCGTTTTTGTGCCAATCCCGGAAAGTCTGCAAAAACAGCCTGCAAGGTTCCCCAGCGGGGGCAGCGGTGCCGGGGGGGCGGCGGCCAAAGCCGTGGCCGATGGCGGTTTTTCGATAGACCCGGACATCCCCGTTCCCGTGGAAATTCCAGAGGGGCTTGAAAGCATCAATCTTAAAGAGCTTTCGTGGGAAATGATTCTTTCCGGGATGCTGCGCGTCATAGAAGCCGGGGAGGCAAGGCAGGATCAGCTTGATTATTACCGAAACTTTGTCCTTGCCCTGCGCCCTGACATTTTGCAGGAGTTTACCGAAGCGGCTATCATCAAGGCGCAAAACGGCGACTTTGAAATGGCCTTGGAAATTTTCGACATTCTGCTCGCCCTTTTCCCGCAAAAGTCGCGCGTTTCCGCTACGCTGGCCATGAACAGGGCGCTTGCAATGGAGCAGAAGGCCGCCCGGCTGGAGCTTTTGGGCAGTGTCAAGGCGGAGGCCGCGCTGGCCGATGCGGAAAATGCCTACAGGGAGCTTTTGGAAGCGGAGCCTCCGCTGGAAGAGGCCTGTTACAACGGCGGTCTTTTTTTCCTTTCGCAAAAAAAGTTCGCGCAGGCGGAAGACTGTTTTTCCCGGTATCTGGAGGTTGTCAAGCAGGCCGCCCAAGATGCCGGCCCGGATGCCCCCGCCCAAGACGCTGTCGGCGGCGCAAATAGCGGCGAGAAAAAAAAGCGGGCAAGGGGCATTATAAAAGAAATCCGGGAAAAGGGGCTTAACGACGAAAACTTCCGCACGGCCTACGGCCTTATTCAGCAGGGCAAAAAAGAGGAAAGCCTGCCCTACATTCAAGCCTTTCTTGAGCAGTATCCCAAGGTGTGGAACGGCTGGTTTTTGCTCGGCTGGGCCTTGCGCCTTTCGGAACGCTGGGCGGACGGCGCGGCGGCTTTCAGAAAGGCCATAGAGCTTGGGGGCAGTAAGAGCGACACGCGCAACGAGCTTGCCATCTGCCTTATGGAAACTGGGGATTTGCCCGGCGCCCGGCGCGAGCTTGAAGCGGCCTTGCGCGACGACCCGGAGAACATAAAAATTATCTCGAACTTGGGCGTGCTGGCTCAAAAAAGCGGCCGCCGTCAGGAAGCGGCGGCCTTTTTCAACACTGTCTTTGAGCTTTCCGGCAGTGAGCCTCAACATCTCTAGGGAAACGCTGATTAGCTCGACTCTAATCAGCCTTTCCCTAGGCAACTTGCCGCGGCAATTTGCCGTAGCAAGCGGCTTCGGAGGTTTATGAAAAAAATATCGATGCTACTTTGCGTGTTTCTGCTTGCCGGCGCTCTGGCGGCGGATACGGCCGGCACGACATTGTTCGTGGCGACAAGAAGCCTCTTGTTAAAATCGTCGCCTTGGTTTTTTGCCGGCACCGTCGCCGAAATTTACTACGGAGAAAGCGTAACCGTTTTGCAGGCGAGCGGCCACTGGCTGGAAGTGCGCAGCGACACAAGCCCTTCGTTAAGCGGCTGGGCTAGGCTCTCCAGCTTGTCGGCAAGCCCT
Organism: Spirochaetota bacterium; assembly: GCA_009778155.1. Lineage (GTDB taxonomy): Bacteria > Spirochaetota > Spirochaetia > Treponematales > Breznakiellaceae > WQXQ01. The sequence continues at coordinate 9,004 of WRKI01000276.1, read as the reverse complement.
GTTTTAAGCGCCGGCAGCGACGGGCTTTTTCGCGAGGCGGAAAGCGCGCTGGATTTTTCCCGCGTGGACAGGCTTTCCGAAATAACCGTAAACGAAGCGCAGCTTTTCCGTTTTCTGGAAGACGGCGGCCTGGGGCTTGGGTTGACGCATGAAGACTAAGGCCAAAATCGTTTTTCTGCTTGCCGCCCCGATTTTTTTGTGGTCGTGCCAAAGCCCCGCGCAGATTGCCGAAAATGCAGTCCCGGAAGGCCTGCTGCTGCTGCCGTTGCCGCCGCCGCCGCTTGCCAGCGTTTTAACCCCCGCCGAAACAGGCGAAGGCGGCCAGCCGCCGGCCCCCGGCGTGGCGGTTTTTACCCCCATGCAGGAGTACTACATAGGCAGGGCTGTAGCGGCGAATATTCTCGCTTTGTACAGCCTGTGGGAGGCTGACCCGGTTTTGACCCTTTACCTGAACAAAATCTGCATGGCCATCGTCATAAATTCGCCCAAGCCCGAGCCTTTTAACGGTTACCGTGTCGCCGTTCTGGACTCTCAGCGGGCGGCTTCCTTTTCCACCCCCGGCGGGCACATTTTTTTAACAAGAGGCCTGCTTGCCGCCGCCGGTTCGGAGGACGCTCTTGCCGCGCTCATTGCCCGCGAGATTGCCCACATCCACTTGCGGCACGGCATGGCCGCTTTGCGAGCGGTAAACGCCGTGGGAAGCGCCGGTGAGGCGGCAGGCCTTATAACGGCCGCCCTACTGGAAGCCGGTTTTAGCCAAGAGCAGGAAGCCAGCGCCGACAGCCTTGCCCTGCGGCTTATGGCCGCCGCCGGCTACAGCCCCACGGGGCTTTTGGAAGCGCTCTCCCTGACGGCTCCCCAGCCCCAGCGGCTCGACGACATAAGCCGCTCCATAGGTGTTTCGGCAAGCGGCGGAGCGGCAGGCTACAGGCAGGCACGCTTCAACTCGATCCTCGGCAACTTTTAACCGGCGGGTTTTTATGCGCATAAGCTCACACAAAGGCACGAAGACACAAAGGCACAAAGGTTAGGAGTTAGGAGGCTGGCGGAGCAACGATAAGGCCGCGTCTCCTCCTTGCATCCTTTTTCCTCAATAACAGAATATAAGGGGGACAAGGAGGAAGTAAGCGGCGCTTTCTAAACTGTCCTTTGTGCCTTAGTGCCTTTGTGTGAGCCATTCTAGTTTTTTTATGGAAGAAATTGTTTTTGAATTTTTGAAAAAAAAACGCAATGGCTTGACAAAAACATCAAAATACGGTATAAATATATTAACAGGGGAGTTTTTAGAGATTCCCTTTATTAAAGGAGCAAAATTATGACTGCTGAAGTAGCTATTTTAAATAATCAAGGAGTGGCAATTGCGGCCGACAGCGCGGTAACAATGTCGTTTCACTGGGGGGAAAAGAAAACGTATTACACAACAGATAAAATATTCCAAATTTCAAAAAAACACCCTGTCGGAGTGATGGTTTACAACCAAGCAGATTTTATGGGTATCAATTGGAAAATACTGATTAATGAATACAGCAAGCAATTAGGGGAAAAAACATTTGACACGCTAGAAGAGTACATGAAAAATTTTATTGCATTTTTGACTGAATTCAAATTTATTACAGAAAAAAAACAGAAAGAATATTTGGAATATATATGTTTTAGCACTTTTTCTATAGTGAAAGAGTATTATGATAGTGAAATATCCGGCAGTCAAAACAATGGAAACGATTTATCGGATCAAGAAAAAACAGGCATTTTAACATCGGCGATAAATAAAAGAAATGATGAGCTTGAAAAAGGCACAATCGTATTCCAAGATTTTTCTGGAAAATTTATAAAATCAAACAGGGATGTTATTTTAAGTGTTGTCAAAGAAATATTTGATGAAATTGACGTAAATGAAGAGCAAAATGAAGTGCTGGTAAGGCTTGTAATGCTTGATGCGCAAAAATTAGAAAGTAATGGATTGTTTAGGCATTCTGGCGTTGTTATGGTTGGATTTGGAGAAAGAGAAATTTTCCCTGCTATTTGTTCTACAAAAATATTTGGAAGGTTAGGCTTGGACTTGGTTCATGAAGCGGTTGACTCTGACAGTATTACAGATGAAGGGCAATCACTCATAGCCCCATTTGCACAGACTGATGTTATAAATACATTTCTCCGTGGGATTGATTTTGAATTGCAAGACCGTATTGAAAATTTATTTATTGATATATTGCAAAAAATAGGTTTAGAAGATGAACCTATGAAAGAGCAAATAGAGTTTTTTATTGACAGCATAAACCAAATGAAGAAAAAACATTATACGGGGCCTATTTTAGATATTGTTGGCTCTTTACCGGCGGTAAATTTAGCAGAAATGGCTGAAGCCTTGATCAATATTACTTCATTAAGAAGGCACGTTTCAACGGATTCTGAAACTGTCGGCGGCCCTACCGATGTAGCGTTAATCACTAAGGTTGACGGATTTGTTTGGATTAAGAAAAAAAATAATTTAAACTTACGGTAACCGCAACGCGGCTATGTTCGGGCGTTCTGGGCGGCGGGGCAAGGTTTTATCCACTTTGTGCCGCAAGCCTTTAGTTCGGTGCGCCTTCGCACGAGCCATTCTAGGGAACCACTGATTAACTCGAAGTTAATCAGTGGTTCCCTCTGTATTTGCTCATTTCATTGCGCAAAATACGGGTAAGAAGCAATGATTAAATCCTCGGTGGGATTTAATCATTGCTTCCCTAGAGGTTTTTATGGAAGAAATCGTTTTAGCGTCGCAGTCGCAGGCGCGGCAGGAAGGTTTCAGACTCTTGGGACTGCCCTTTAGCGTCGTCCCGGCCATGATCGACGAAAGCCTGCCGCCGAATGCCGACCCGGAAACTGCCGCCGGCATTTTGGCCGTAAAAAAAGCGGAAAAAGTCGCCAAAAGACAGGGCGACGACGGCGAGCCGCCCAAGTGGGTTTTTGCCGCAGACACAATCATCGCCTTGGCCGGCGAAATCTTCGGCAAACCCGCCGACCGGGGCGAAGCCTTGCAAATGCTCTCGCGGCTTTCCGGCAAGACCCATCTGGCGGTAACCGCCATCGCCCTTTACAACGGCAGACTAGGGCGCGTTGACTGCCGCAGGGCAAAGTGCGAGGTAAGCTTTGCAGAGCTTTCCCCGGCGGAAATCGGCTGGTATCTTGACACCGGCGAATGGCGCGGCGCGGCGGCCGGCTACCGCATACAGGGCGCGGGCGCGGGCTTGATTCTTTCGGTAAAAGGCTGTATTGGGGCGGTTGCCGGCTTGCCTTTGCGCGACTTTTGTGTTATGCTAAAAGATAACGGCTACCCTTATGGGTGCTGAATTTCCGCTGTCCGGCCGGGGGCGAGCCAAAAGCGCAGCTTCTGCGCGAGTTTGTAAGCGTGTTCCCGGCTTCGCGGCAGTGAGACATAGAGAAGGATGATAAAACCTTGCGCGTCAAGAAGACGCGTTGCGGGCAAACTCGGTTTGCGCCGGAAAGGTTTTTCAAGCGTCAGGAGGATATTTTGGCAGTAGTTACAATGAAAAATCTCTTGGAATCGGGGGTTCATTTCGGGCATCAGGTCAAACGCTGGGACCCAAGGATGAAAAAGTTCATCTTTACCGAAAGGAACGGCATTCACATTATCGATTTGCAAAAAACCATCCAAGCGATTAAGGACGCCTACGAAGTGGTGCGTAAAAATGTCATCGGCGGCAAGCAGGTGCTTTTTGTCGGCACGAAAAAACAAGCCCAATTGGCTATTCAAAAAGAGGCCGAGCGTTGCAATCAGCACTTTGTAAACAACCGCTGGCTTGGCGGTATGCTTACGAACTTTTCGACCATCAAAAAATCGCTCACAAGGCTCAAACAACTGGAAAAAGAAGAGTTTGAAGGCCTTACCAAGAAGGAAATCGCTTCCCGCGTAAAGGAGCGCACCAAGCTTTCAAAAAACTTGGGCGGAATTAAAGAGCTGAAAGGCCTGCCGGGCATTCTTTTCATCATAGACCCCAGAAAAGAAGCCATCGCCGTTGCAGAGGCCAAGCGCATGGGCATTCCCATTATCGCCGTTGTGGACACGAACTGCAACCCGGACGGGATAGACTTTCCCATCCCCGGAAACGACGACGCTATAAGGGCGATCACGCTCTTCACTCAAATTATTGCAAACGCGGTTCTGGAGGCCGATAACGAGGCCGCCAAACTTTTCGTTGAAGAAAGTTTGGATGATGACGACAACGACATTGAAAGCCACATGAGCGATGTTTCCATTAAAGAGGAAGATTTGGAGATTGACATAGAAAAATACTCCAAAGCCGATCATGTCGAAGCGGACAGGTTCAGCGATGATGACGAGGATGACGGCCATCATCACTATGACGACGAATAGTTTTCCAACGCCGCTCCGCGCGGGCGGGGCGGTATGCCGGGGCTTGTCCGGCAGACAATTTGAACACGATTTCGATTGGTTGTTGCAGCAATTTGCTGTTACGGCAATTTTTAAGGAGAGGAATAATGGCTGATATTAGCGCAGCAGATGTAAAACGGCTTCGGGACAAAACCGGGGCGGGTATGATGGATTGCAAAAAAGCCTTGGTCGAAGCTGAGGGCGATTTTGAAAAGGCCGAAAAACAGCTTAAGGAAAAAGGGCTTGCCGCTCTGCAAAAACGCTCCGGCAATGCGGCCGACGAGGGCAAGGTTTTTGTAAAAACAAAGGGGGAAGTGGCGGCGCTGGTCGAGCTTTCCTGCGAAACCGACTTTGTATCGCGCAACCCGGACTTTATCGACTTGGGCGAGGCTATGGCGGAACTTGCCATCGACAAAAATTTTACCGAACCGAATGACGAGCTTCGCGGCATGGTGAACGATCTTGCCACAAAAATCCGCGAAAAAATGGACATTAAGCGGCTTAAACTTGTCAAGGCCGGCGCCGACGAGTATTTTACCCAGTATATTCACGGCGACGGGACTATCGGCGTTGTGGTAAAATGCAAGGCCGGCAAGCCGGAGGTTTTCAAAACGGAGGAGGTTCAGGCCTTTGTCTTTTCCCTGGCTTTGCACATTGCCGCCTTCAATCCTCTTGCGCTGGAGAGGGCAAGCGTGGATCAGAGCTGGCTTAAAGAGCAGGAGGGCATTTTGCGCGCCCAAATGGAGCTGGACGAAGAGCTTATGAAAAAGCCGCCGAATGTTCTGGAAGGGATTTTCAAAGGCAAGGTGAACAAGTTTTTGTCCGACATCTGTCTTTTGGAACAAAGGTATGTCAAAGACGAAAAACTCACTGTCAAGCAGGCGATCGAAGATTGCGCGAAAAAAGCGGATGCCGGCACTCTTGAAATAAGCGAGTTTGTATACTACAAAGCGGGAAGTTGACCCGCATTTTGCGTAATGAAATGAGGGAGCGCCGGCGGGCATCGGGTTGGCCGCAGTCAGCGCCGCCGGCCGGCGCTTCCTTCAAACGGAGGGATCAATGAAAGAGGTTATTTCCGCAAACGAAGACCGTATGAAAAAAACTACGGCAAATCTGAAAGACGGTTTTGCCTCCCTTAGAACAGGCCGGGCGACACCGGCTCTGTTCGACAAAATTCGCGTGGACAGCTACGGGGAAAAATCGCCTATAAACCAAGTTGCGAACATTTCCGTGCCAGAGGCGCGGCTTGTGGTAATTCAGCCCTGGGACAAAACCATGATCGGCGAAATCGAAAAGGCCATTCGTTCTTCGGAGCTTTCGCTTAACCCGTCCAACGACGGCAAGGTTATACGCATTTCCATTCCGCCCCTTACCGAACAGCGCCGGAAAGAGCTTGTAAAAATGGCAAAAAACCAGGCGGAGGCGGCAAGGGTTGCAATTCGCAATATCCGGCGGGACGGCAACGAAGAGCTTAAAAAAAAGCTCAAAGACGCGGCGATAACCGAAGACGATGAAAGCAAGGGCGCGGCAGAACTGCAAAAACTTACGGATTCTTATGTCGGCCAGGTGAACCAAATCCTGGAAGAAAAAGAAAAAGAAATAATGGAAGTATGATGCACAAGGCAACGGCGGCTCATGTAGGGATTATCATGGACGGGAACGGACGCTGGGCGCAGCAGCGCGGGCTTGCCAGGGCGCAGGGGCACACGGAGGGCCTGAAGGCCGCAAAGCGCATTGTCAAGGCCGCCGCCGACTTGGGCGTTCAGTTCCTCACCCTCTATGTTTTTTCTACGGAAAACTGGAAGCGGGCTGCCGACGAGGTCGGCCCCATAATGGCGCTTCTAAAACAGCATCTTCGCGCCGAGCTTGACTTTTACAGGGAAAACAATTTGCGCATACGCCATGCCGGCGACGCGGGCGGCCTTCCCCCGGACATTCAGTCGGAGCTTGCCGGGGCAATCGAAGATACGAAGGGGTTTAGCGGTATGCAGGTTGTGCTGGCGATTAACTACGGCGGCAGGAACGAAATTGCCCGTGCCGTGCGCCGGCTGTTTGCGGCGGAGGCGGCGCAGCGGGCGGCGCAGGGGGGCGGCGGCGGGTTTTCCGAAGGGGATATTGCCCGTTTTCTGGACAATCCGGATGTCCCCGACCCGGACTTAATCATTAGAAGCGCCGGAGAGTTCCGCACCAGCAATTTCATGCTTTGGCAGTCGGCCTACTCCGAGTATTATGTTTCCCAGAAATTCTGGCCAGACTGGGACAGGGCAGACCTTGAAGCCGCTCTGGAAAGTTTCAGCGGCCGCGCCCGGCCTTTCGGCGGGGCAAGGGCAGGGTAGGGCGGGTATGAGTGTAGTTGTCAAGCGTTTGCTCGTTTTCACAATCGGGGTTCCCTTAGTTGTCGTCTTCGTGCTTTTTCTCCCTTTTGGCAGCAATTTTGCGCTTAACGCGGTTATCACTGTTTTTTCCGCAATAGCGGCTGTCGAGTTTTCGCTGATGCTTAAAACGAAAAATCTTTGCATCGGAAAGCCTGCGGCGGCGGTTCTTGGCGCTTTGGCTCCGCTTTCCGGGGTTGTCATGCTTGTTTTCAACAGCCCTTCGTGGACGGCTCCCTTGTTTTTAATGGCGGGAGCCTGCGCGGTTTTTATATCCTGCGTTTTTACCAGCGAAAAAGATTTTGACGGTATTATTGGCCGCATTGCCGCCGGCATTGCCGTCATGGTTTACCCTGGGGTCTTTCTGTTCTGGCTTGTCATGATGAGCGCGTGGCAAAATGCCGGCATCATCATTCTCATTTTCCTCTTGGTCAATATTGCCTGCGATTCGGCGGCTTGGCTGGCCGGGATGCTTTTTGGCAAGGGCAACAGGGGGGTTGTGGCCGTTAGCCCGAACAAAAGCGTCGCCGGCTTTATCGGCGGGGCTGTAGGTTCGGCCATTATCGGTGTTTCCGCTCTTTTGATTGTCCCTGAGGTTTTTACTCCCCGCTTCGATTCGGTGCCGGTAACTGTTTTGGCTGTGGGGCTTAGTCTTTGCACGGGGGCGGTGGCCGCTGTCGGGGACTTGGTGGAGTCGGCTATCAAGCGCAGTTGCAATTTTAAGGATTCGGGGAGTCTGATGCTGGGGCGCGGCGGGATACTGGATTCCGTGGATTCTATTGCGGTGGCGGCTCCTGTGTTTTTCCTGCTCTACAATGTTTTGTTCATAAACCACCCGTCATGAAAAAGCGCGTTGCGGTGCTTGGGGCTACCGGTTCCATAGGAAAAAGCGCGATTGACATTCTTTCCAAAGACAGGGACTCTTTCGATGTGGTTCTTTTGACGGCGCACAGGGATTTTGCCGCCTTGGAAAGGCTTTCTGCCCTTTGGCCTTCCGCTCTTTGCCTGCTTGCCGGCGGGGAGGGCGGCCGGGAAAGGCTTTTGGCGGCTATATTGCAGGCCGGCGCCGACATTACGATTAACGGTATTGCGGGGGCGGCGGGGTTGGAGCCGTCTTTGGCCGCTATGCAGGGGGGCGGCTCTCTTGCGCTTGCCAACAAGGAAACGATTGTCATGGCGGCTCCGCTTGTTTTTAAGCTGGCGGCGGAAAAAAACGCGGCTGTTATCCCGGTGGATTCCGAACATTCCGCTGTTTTCAACATTCTGAAGGCTCACGGCAGGGAAAATGTCGCAGGCATTATTCTTACGGCTTCCGGCGGGCCTTTCCGCAGGGCGACTCTTGAAGAGATGGAACGGGCTAGTCCGCATGACGCGCTGGCTCACCCGACGTGGAACATGGGGGCGAAGATTTCGATTGACTCGGCGACGATGGCGAACAAGGGGCTGGAGTTAATCGAGGCGGCTTATTTTTTTAATTTGCCGCAGGAAAAAATCGAGGTTACTGTCCACCGGCAGAGTATTGTCCATTCTATGGTGCGGTTTGTCAACGGCGCAATTTACGCCCAATTGTCAAAGCCCGATATGCGCCATCCGATTCACGACGCGCTGTATTGGCCTTCGACTGTGTCTTCTGGCTTGGAGCCTTTGAGTTTCGACAATCTTACTCTTGAGTTTGAAAAGCCCGATTTGCAAAAGTTCCCCATGCTTTCTCTTGCGCGTAACGCCACCGGGGAGGGGGGGCTTTATCCCTGCGCTTACAATGCGGCAAACGAGGTTGCCGTGGAGGCTTTCCTGGCGGAGCGTATCGGTTTTCTGGACATTCCCCGCATTGTCGCCGCAGTTTTGGAAAAAGACTGGAAGTGCGCTCCTTGCGATCTGCCAACCGTGCTGGCCGCCGACAAAGCCGCCCGCCGCGCCGCCCTAACAGCCGGCAGGCTGTGAGGCTTCAGGATGTAGCTACTTGACAATGCGCCTTGCAAGATATATTGTTATTTGTGAGCGGGAAGGACTTCGTAAAAAAGTTAAGGAAAAGCGGCTGGCAGCTTGATCGTATTAGCGGCTCGCATTACATTATGCGTAAGGACGGTATTTGCTTATCCCTACCTGTACATAAAAACGAAGACCTTAAACCGGGCATTCTTAATGGTGATAATCGGAAACAAGGTTGAAATCAAACTTCCAACAACCCAACCGTCTGAGTATGCGCTATGGTCTTTGCGCCGTCGCCCTGCGAAGC
>WRKI01000275.1 GCA_009778155.1 Spirochaetota bacterium | reverse complement strand
GGGGGGGGGACGAATTCACCAACGCAAGAGGGGGTACAAACCCTGCCAAAAGGCGCAATGCAGAGGAAATTGCGTTGAAAGTTACACCTAAATTACCCATCTTCCTCTATAATAGCGAGAAAACGGGAAAGTGTCAAGACTTTTTCGTGCGCTTTGTGTTTTTTTTTGACATTTTTCGGTGTTTTTTTGCCATTGCCGGCGGCGCGGCAGCCGGCAATGCCCGTTTTAGAGCCTTCCCGGCCGAAAAACGCCCAAATTGGCGACTTTATACTTGACGAAAATAGTCGGGTATCATAGATTATAATTTATAACCAAAAACCATGCCAGGAGGCACGCCATGTTTGATAGTCGTTACGGATGCAGTACCTGCCCAAGCGCAGACACAGCCCTAGGAAAATTTATCGCTAACCTGCCAGTCGAGACTTCCCACCACCGTGTGGAAAGCCAGGAAACAAAATGCGGCTTCGGCTTGCAGGGCGTCTGTTGCAGGCTCTGCGCCAACGGGCCGTGCAGAATTACGCCGGAAGCCCCAAGAGGCATCTGCGGGGCAAGTGCCGACGTAATGGTTACGCGAAACCTTCTGCGGGCGGTGGCCGCCGGCTCCGGCTGTTACATCCATGTAGTGGAAAACACCGCGCTTAACCTAAAACACACAGCCCTTGAAAAAGGCCGGCTCATGGGGCTTGGCACGCTGGAGCGGCTCTGCCAAAAACTCGGCGTAACCGGCGGGGACAACCACGAAAAAGCCCTCAACGTGGCAGAAGCGGTATTAAAAGACCTGCACAAACAGGAATACGAAAAAATGGAACTGGTCGAAAAAATCGCCTACGCCCCCCGCTTCAAAAAATGGCAGGAGCTTGGCATACTCCCCGGCGGCGCAAAGGCCGAAGTCTTCAAAGGTGTCGTAAAATCTTCGACAAACCTTAACTCCGACCCGGTGAATATGCTTTTGAACTGCCTAAAGCTCGGCATCTCCACGGGGATTTACGGGCTAACACTCACCAACTTGCTGAACGACGTGTTGTTAGGTGAACCGGAAATCCGCCAGGCACCGGTAGGCCTGCGTGTCATCGATCCCGATTACATAAACATCATGGTTACAGGGCATCAACACACAATGTTCGTCCACTTGCAAGACCGCCTTACACAGGAAGACGTGCTTGCAAAGGCAAGAGCCGCCGGGGCAAAAGGTTTTAAGATCGTCGGCTGCACCTGCGTAGGCCAGGACTTGCAGCTTAGGGGTGCGCACTACACAGATATTTTTACAGGACACGCCGGCAACAACTATGCCAGCGAAGCGATACTTGCCACGGGAGCCATCGATGCCGTGCTTTCAGAGTTCAACTGCACCCTGCCAGGCATTGAAAGCATTTGCGACACTCTGCATATAAAACAGATATGTCTGGACGATGTTGCAAAAAAAGCAAATGCCGAACACATTCCCTTTGACTTTGCAAACAGGAAGGGCCAGAGTGATTTGATTATCGACAAAATAATCGATTCGTACAAAGAGCGCCGGCCGAAAGTGCATATGAACCTGTTGCCCGATCACGGGAACGACAATACGCTAACAGGGATAAGCGAAGTGTCGCTGAAAAAATTCCTAGGCGACACTTGGCAGCCGCTTATCGATCGAATCGTAGGCGGCGAGATTAAAGGCGTTGCGGCGGTGGTCGGCTGTTCAAGCCTTGTATCCGGCGGCTACGACGTGTTGACAGTCGGCCTTGTAAAAGAGCTTATCGCAAAAGATATACTGGTGCTTACTGCGGGCTGTTCCTCCGGCGGAATCGAAAACTGCGGGCTAATGGTTCCCGATGCGGCAGAGCTTGCCGGGCCACATCTAAAGGCTGTTTGTAAAAAACTGGGCATACCCCCGGTGCTTAACTTCGGGCCTTGCCTTGCCATTGGCCGCCTTGAGCTTGTCGTTACGGAACTTGCCGAGGCTATCGGCATAGACATTCCCCAGCTTCCCCTTGTGCTTTCCGCGCCGCAGTGGCTGGAAGAGCAGGCGTTAGCTGACGGCTGTTTCGGCCTTGCCCTTGGTTTGCCCATCCACCTTGGGCTTCCCCCCTTTGTTACGGGAAGCAAGGTTGCAACCAAGGTGTTATGCGAAGATATGAAAACCCTTACCGGCGGCCATGTATTGATTAACAGCGATGCGAGGCAGTCGGCACAAATGCTGGAAGGGATCATTCTGGAAAAACGCAAAGAGTTGCATATTTAGTGAAACAAAAATTAAATCCCATCGAGGATTTAATTTTTGTTCTTAACCGCATTTTGCGCAATGAAATGAGCAAATGCATGGGAAACACTGATTAGCTTCGAGTTAATCAGTGTTTCCCAAGGGGGACGTTATGAAGCGGATCATTATCGAGCAGGACAAGTGCGACGGCTGTAAAAATTGCAGCATCGCCTGTATGCAGTCCCACAGGGAAAGCCCTGGGTCGGTTTACGATCTGGATATGCTTGATCCTAAAAACGAATACCGGCACAACATTACGGGCAAACGCGGCGGCGGTTACGTTCCTGTTTTTTGCCGACACTGCGCCGTGCCGGAGTGCGTAGGGGCTTGTATGTCCGGGGCTTTGAAAAAAACCGGGAACGGACACGTTCAGTATGACGAAGAGCGGTGCGGCTCTTGTTTTATGTGCGTGATGAGTTGCCCTTACGGGAACATAAAGCCGGATAAGGCGACTGGTAGCAAAATCGTCAAGTGCGATTTTTGCAAGGACGACAATGAAGACCCAAGCTGTGTGAAATCGTGCCCTAAAAAGGCGATTCATGTAGAAGAAGTCTACGCCGGAGGTGCGACATGAAACATCTTATAATCGGGGCTGGGGCTGCGGGCATAAGCGCGGCGCGAACCATCCTAAAGGAAAAAAACGATGACAGCGTTGTGATAGTTTCGCAAGACGCGGAAGTCCACTCGCGCTGTATGTTGCACAAGGTTATTGCCGGCGAAAAAAACGCGCAGGACATCAACTTTATAAACGACGGCCTTTTGGAATCCGAAAGGGTTCAATGGATAAGCGGCAAGACCGTTACGCGCTTGGATGTGGTGCCGGCTTTAAAAACAGTTTATGCAGGCGAGGAGGCGGGCGCGGCCGGAGTCGCGGTTGCATCCGGGGACAGGGTGCTTATCGCGACGGGCGCGAACAGTTTGGTTCCGCCTGTCGGTTATTTTAGAACGGCGAAAAACGCCTTCGGCCTGCGCAATCTTTCCGATGCCCGCGCCATTGCCGAGCGAGCTAAGACTGCGAAAAAAATCGCCGTGGTGGGAGCCGGGCTTGTAGGCCTTGATGCCGCGTACGGAATTCTGCAAGCCTCCACGGAGGCGACCTCCACGGAGGCGACCTCCACGGGGGCGGGGGGCAGGGAAATTTCCGTTGTAGAAATGGGCGCATCTGTGTTAGCTGTAAATTTGGACAGCCGGGCTGCGGCAAGCTACCGGCGGCTTTTCGAGGAAAAGGGCGTAAGGTTTTATTTGCGTCGCAAAGTTGTAAACACCCAAGGCAGCCCGGACGAAATTAACGCGTTGAAGCTTGATGACGGCACGCGCCTTGCCTGCGACATGGTGATTCTGGCGGCGGGGGTGTCCCCCGCGACCGGCTTTCTTGAGGGAAGCGGCATCGAGCTTTCAGAACGCCGCGCTGTGAATGTCGATGACTGCCTTGCGACAAATGTCCCAGGCGTTTATGCCGCCGGCGACGTTACAGGGCTTTCCGGCGTGTGGCCTAACGCGCAAAAACAGGGGGAGGTTGCCGGCTACAACATGACGGGGACAAAGCTGGCGTATGACGACCGCTTTGCCTTAAAAAACACGGTGAACTTTTTCAATCTTTTGTCCGTGTCCCTTGGCGAGATAAACCCGCAAAATGGCGACGAAGTGATGATTAGGGAAGACAGAAACAACTACCGCAAGCTGATCTTGCGCGACGGCGTTCCGGTGGGAATTATCCTGCAAGGCGAAATCGGCGGCAGCGGTTTCTGGCAGTACCTTATCAAAAACAAGGTTCGCATTGACAATTTGGGTAAGTCGCCTTGGAAGGTTTCTTACGCGGACTTCTACGGCGTGGAAAACAACGGCGAGTACAAATGGGTTGTTTAGGCAAGCAGTCCCCGCCGGCAGCGGCGGGGGTCTTGCCAATAAACCGGGGGTTGCTTTATGAGGATTACAGCTAACGGACGTTACGCGCTACGGGCGACGCTTGCCTTGGCTAAAATGGCAAAAGACGGCAAGGCGGTTTCCATAAGCACGCTTGCCCAAGCGGAAAATATTTCCGCCGCGTTTTTAGAAAAAATTTTTTTCAAGCTGAAAAAAGCCGGCATCGTAAAATCGGAGCGGGGGCCGGGCGGGGGCTTTAGCTTTACCCGCCCGGCCGACTCGCTTTCGTTATACGAAATAATGGAAGCCGCCGGGGAAGAAATGACCGTTCTGCCCTGCGACAGGAGCGTGTGCGAATGCGGCCGGCAAGGCCAATGCGAAGCCCACAAGGTGATTGTCTCCGTTACCGACACGATCAACAGTTACCTGCAAGGGATAACGCTAAAAATGGTGCTGGACGGCAAAGAGTTTCAGCAAACGCATCACAGCGCGTAATCTTCCGGCTCCGGCATGGTAAAGACAAAACGCTCGAACTCCCTGGGGTCTCTGAAAAGCCTTTGCGATGCCCATGCTGAAAGCGAATGGACAAACTGCGCAGGCTCGTTCCAATGGGAAACCGCCGCAAGCCGCCGCCCGGCTTCATCCGGGGCCGTTAGGCGAATAACCCTTGTCGAGCCGTCTCCGAATTCCAGCGTTATGCGACTGTGTTCAAAGGCGGGATCGTTCGGGGCTATTTCCCGGACAAAGTCTTCGGCTTCTAGGCTAAGGACTGTGCGTATGTATGCGTTGATAAAGGTCGGGTCGGGGTCGTCGATATAAGTGCCGGATAAAACCCAGCCGTGGCCTGCACGGGTAAAAACCTGCAAGCCGTTTTCGGGGCTTTCCGCATCCGCCCCTCGGTAAACCGTCATGCGCTGGACTAAATCCAAGTCCAGCCAGCCGCCTTCGGTTTCGGGAATAATACGCAGGTTGTACCAAAATTGAAGCGAGCTTTGGGCGAAGGTTAAAAAGAGCCTGTCGCCAGAGCGAACCTCGTTTTGCCCGCCCCGGCGCAGATGCACTTCCCGGCCGGTCATGTCGGCATACCCGACAAAAAGCTCCAGAATGGGCTGGGCGCGAATATCGCCCAAGACCCTTATTGTAAAGGCATTCTCCTCGCTAACGCCCATCCGCGCATGGGAGGCCGCGCTGGTTGCGCGTAACGGGTAGGAGACCCGCCTTGTTAAAATGTCCAACAGGTCGTCCACCCGGAAAGCCCTTGCGGGGTATTCCATCCCGTTATGCAAAACGAACCAGTCCCCGCCGCGCATGGCAAGCTCCACCGTGTCCGCTGAGTTTTCAATAACGATGCTTTCGATTCTGCCCCTGTCTCTTGCATCGATCCATGAAAAAACGGCATCCCTTGCGCCCCTGCGCTCCGGGGCGAAAACAAATGTCGCCGTGTAAACCACAGACAATGCGCCGATTATTGACAACAGCGTTGCCAGCTTTTTTTTGTAATCCATCGAGTTACTCCTTTGTGTTTTGCGCCGCCGCGAAAGCGGCCGCACGCTTGCGCCGGCGCGATGCCAGCACCAAGCCGGTAATGATAACGCCAAGCGGCACTAGCACTATGTTTAAGACTTGCGAAAAAAACATCGCCGCATAACGCGCGTATGGATCGATTATCCGTTCCAAACGGTTTACGGCATCCTGCCTGTTTCTTATCCCGATAATGTCATCGTCTTGAGCAAGCCAGTCGGCCGCCTGAATTAAAAACTCAAGGTTGGCAACCGCCCCGGAGACGCTTAACATATTTGTTGCGAAATTAGTTTCACCTACCACGATTATTCTTGAAGGGTTTGCGTACTGCGGCATAACCGGAAACATATCTCCCCAAGCCTCAAGGAAGGGGGTTCCTGCGAAAAAACTGGGGAAGGTTCCGCTTAAACTTGCAGCAAGAATTTTCGTTCCACGGGTCTGCGCGGCTTCAAGCTCGAAAAGGCCGGGAAGCTCCGGGTTTGTGTGAAATGTATCGCGCATAGCCCAGGCATCGGACGTGCTTGTAAAAAGCGGAACGGCCTCCACATTTTCGCTTGGGTGCAACTCCAGCGGGCTTGGCCAGAAAAGGTCAAGCCCCGTAGAGTTTGCGCTAATCGGGTGGTCTGGGTTTCCGTTTTCGCCAAGGACTGCAACCCAGTGCGGATAGCGGATAACGCGAGTCTGCACCTGCCCTGCCGGGGTCAATGTTTGAAAGTGCAAGGGCAGTGCGCTGGCATCAAGGGCAAGCTCCGGCCTTATCGTAACGCCGTAGCTTGCAATCATGTCGATAAGACCTAGATCGTTGAGCCTTCGCGCCTCTGCCGTGCCTTGCAAAGTGTCAACATGAACGCCGCTGACTGCGAACAAAACTTTTCCGCCTAACTGTATGAAGCGATCTATCTGGAAAAGGTCCCACTCGTCAAGGTCTTCCGAGCCGCCAATCACAAAAAGCGACGGGAGAGTGTCGGGGATTTCTTCGCCGGGGAAAAGTATTTGCGTATTTATGCCGGCTCCGGCAAAGGCCTGCTGCAAAAAGCCAAAGTCATCGATCCAACTTCTAAAGCTGTCGCCGATAAGTATGCCCGTGCGTCTTGGCGTTTCCCGCACCATCGCGCGAATTCTGGAGGTTAGATCGTATTCGAGGGTGTTAGTCGAAAGCACCCAGGGGATAACTTCCACGTTGCCCATGAACTCTATTACAATGCCTGTGTAAACCGTTGTAAAACTTGCCTGATCCAGCTCCACCATTTGGATTTGCCGGGGGGTAAGCCCCAGTTCCTCCACCTGCGCGGAAACTCCGGCGCGAACCGGGTCGCGCACAAAGACCCGGATCATCCCTCTGGAAAAGGCGGCGTATTCGCGTAACAAGTCTTCGACGGCCCTTGGCGCCGGGTGAATTGCCCTAAGCGCATCCGAGATATAGTAAGTGATCATTACCTGATCCGGCAGCTCAAAGTGCAGGTTACGCGAAACTGCCGAGATTGTGTTGGCCCTGTTGCGTGTAAGGTCGATGCGGAACCACAGCCTGTGCGATACCATTATTGCCAGCACTATGGCTGCGACGGTTAGTATCGAAACTGTCAATGTTTGTTTTTTTGTCATGCCCCCTCCTACTTCCACTTCCTAAAAAGGATTACCCGTGTGTTTAGAAAAAGAAACAGCGCAGTGCTTAACACAAAGAACGCAAAGTTGCGGCTGTCCAAAAGCCCCCGTGAAAAACTGTCAAAGTGATACGCCAGGGAAAGATAGCTGATTGTTACCGAAAGCCATGCCGGCAGGTTAAACGCGAATGTCAACTGCACAATCAGCATGGTGAACATAAGCGCGGCGGCGGTTCCCAAAAAACTCCCCGCTTGGTTTTTCGACAGGCAGGATAACAAAAGCCCCAGCGCAATGGCGGATGCCCCCAAAAGCGCGGCCCCGGTATACTCGCTTAACAGCATACCAATATCGAAGGTTCCCAAAAGCGAAAGGCTTAACGGCAAAGGGATTGTTAGCGCAAGTATCATTAACAGAACTGTAAATGCCGAAAGGAATTTTCCCAAGATAAGGTTCCATTCGGAAAAAGGCATTGTTAGCAAAAGTTCTATGCTGCCTGTCTTGCGTTCTTCTGCCCAGCTTTTCATGGTAATAACGGGCACGATAAAGATGTAAAGCACGGGGAATGCGCTAAAGTAAGGGCGCAGTGTCGCCGCGTTCAGGGCGAAAAATCCCTGAAAGTAAAAAAGCCACACCGCGCTAAACACAAGGAAAAAAACCGCCGCTCCGTAAAATGCCGGGGCGCTTAAATACTGGCGCAATTCTTTCCGTGTAAGCGCCAATGTCCGCAAGACGAGGGTTTTAAAAGATTGCGCCAAAGCGGATGCTAAAGTGTGCGCCCAAGCGCGGGTTTGCGCTTCTCGTATAGATTTTCTCATTTTTTACCCTCGTGCTTGCCGCGCTTGGTTGAACTCTGCTCGCTTGAGCCGTGTTCGTTTGAACTTTGTTCGCTTGAACTTTGTTCAACCGTCAGCTTGACAAAAATATCTTCTATACTAAGCTTCTTCCGGCTCATTCCGAGTATCTTCAAACCTTCGCTTACAGCCCAGTCGAAAATTTTTTCCGCGCCGGCGTTATCTGATTTTTCCCCCGGCATTAAAAAGCTGATCTCGGCCAAGCCCTCGGCGGCGGCGGCCGATGCGATTTTTATTTTGGAATCCAGCTTTGCCAACTTGCCTTTTATCGCTTCTAGCCCCGCTCCCTTTACCACAAGCTCCCAAGTTACTCCCCCCTTCATCGTTCCCGCGATTTCCTCCGGCCGGCCTTGTGCGGCAATGCGTCCCTCGTTGATAATCAACACTTGCGAGCAGACGGCTTCGACTTCTTGCAAAATATGCGTGGAAAGGATGACCGTTTTTCGTTTCCCAAGCTCTTTTATGAGCGCGCGGATTTCGATTATCTGGTTCGGGTCAAGGCCCGTTGTCGGCTCGTCAAGAATCAAGATGGGCGGGTCGTGCAGGATTGCCTGCGCCAAGCCCGTGCGCTGGCGGTAGCCTTTGGAAAGCGTCTCGATTTTCCTGCCCCGGTAAGCGCCAAGGGCGCAGGCTTCCAAGCTGGCGTCTATGGCCGGCCGCCTAGCCTGCTTGGGGATGAGCCGCGCCTGCGCCGCAAACTCAAGGTATTCGTCCACGGTTAAGTCCCCGTAAAGCGGCACGCTTTCCGGCAGGTAGCCGATGAGTTTTTTGACCTCGACCGGGGCTTCGTCCACGGGGATGCCGCCGACGTAAGCCTTGCCGCTTGAGGGGAAGTGAAAGCCGGTCAAAACCTTCATTACTGTTGTTTTTCCCGCACCGTTGGGGCCAAGGAAGCCCAAGACTTGTTCGGCCCCCAGCGAAAAAGACACGTCTTTTACAGCTTCGATGCTTCCGTAAAACTTTGAAAGATTTTGCACTTCGATTTGGAATTTGCCCATACTCATAGTTTGCCGTTTTTTTTCGTTTTTTTCCACGGCTAATTAAGGAACAACAGAGCCGCCGGAAAAGTAACAGCGGATTGGCCGCTTGACAAAACGTAAACTGTAGTTTACGATAGAAGCGTGGAAAAACAGCCCCGATTAAGGAGAAGTCATGAATATCGAAGATTATATGAAGCTTCCGTACCGCATCGTAATCCAGCACATTACAGATGAAAGCGGTTCTTATTACTTTGCCAAGGTCATGGAATTGGACGGTTGCATGAGCCACGGGGAAACATACACGGAAGCCTTTGAAAACATACGGGAAGCTATGGAAGGGTGGATAGAAGGCAAAATCGAAGGCGGCTTCCCCGTGCCGCTCCCGGCG
This sequence comes from Spirochaetota bacterium, assembly GCA_009778155.1. Lineage (GTDB taxonomy): Bacteria > Spirochaetota > Spirochaetia > Treponematales > Breznakiellaceae > WQXQ01. Next base: position 4,039 of record WRKI01000275.1, on the reverse strand, counting down.
GAGGAAAGCCAGTACAGCGGCAAGTTCGTCCTGCGTATTCCCAAAAGCCTTCACGCCAGGCTTGTCGCCGAGGCCGAAAAAGAAGGCGTGTCGCTCAATCAGTACGCGCTGTACCGATTGAGCGTGTAGCCGCCAGCCGGCCGATGCCCAAAGCGCAATTGGAGTTGAAGCCGGGTTCAGTTACCCGGCTTCGGCTTGCTCATTCGACTTCGTCTTCGGGCAATTCCTGGGGGATTTCAACAGGTTCGGGCAAAAGGTAGCAATTTTCAGTTTAGCGAAATTAATAAGAAGAAAGACTCACACCAAGGCACGGAGGCGCACAAAGGTTCTGGCGGACTATGATACGCCTGAGCCTTCTTCTTGCTTAAATATAGCACAAAAAGTGGATAATATGTAGGGATGAAGCGGCACTTTCTAAACTGAACGCGAACCATAGGTTCGATGTGCCTTTGTGCGATATTATTCCCCGGCGTTTTTTTTGCAAAAACCTTGATTTTTTATTCAAGACGCGTTATTATTGTTGGGTGAGATACTGTGTTCCGGCATGAAGCCGGGTAAAACCAAAAAATGTTCTAAGGAGAAATTGCAATGACTACAAAAACAGGAAAAATTTTGGCTTTTGGCCTGGCATTCGCATTGGCGGGGGCGGCAAACGCCTTTTCACAGCTAGACATCACCGGCCGCCCGCCTGTGTTCGGGGGAGATGCTACTCTATCTGACGCGTTAAATACTGCCCTTAATGACCAGTTTACCAACGCGATTAACGAGATAATGGGCGAGATTGGCAATTTGAACCCCGTGCCGCAAGACTTTATCCGCTCGTGGGGCAACGCATCGGTTTTCGGGAGCCACGGGGCCAGTCAGCGCGGCTTCGGCGGCTACAACCGGTTTGCAGTCTCCTTCGGAGCTATGGTAGGCCTGCAACTGCCGGCCGGCATTGGCGATCTTGCCGACGATCTTGACAACATTACAAACACGCTTAATACAGACGGCGACATTGCGCTGGGCGTTAGCCCCCATTTGTTTGTGGCGCAGGTCGGCATAAACACGTCCAGATTTTTAAGGGAAAACCTTTATTTGGGGCTTCGCGTGGGCTTTTTTAACGGGGACGCGATTATTCCCATAGACGGATTTTCCTTTAACAGCTTTACCATAGGAGCCTTGGCCAACTACCAGATTATCCCAAGGGTGAACCTTGCCGGAAGGTTCGTGCAGTGGGGCGGCGTAAACTTGGGAAGCGGGCTTATCTTTAGCAGAACCGCCATAAGCTACGGGCTTGCGCTGGAGCGTGTTAACCAAGATTTGGGGGCTGTAGGCGGCATTGCAAACCCCATTCTGCATATAGACCCCACGCTCTATCTTGATATGCGCATAAACACCGTTACCATTCCCATCGAAGTAATGACATCGGCACAGATTCTCTTTTTGAACTTCGCATTAGGGCTTGGCGCGGACTTGGCCTTTGGCCGCAGCGACATAAATATCGGCATGGACGGGGATATTTCAGTTAGCGGGCTTGGCGCTGCTAACGTGCATCAAGTCCAAAACGGCTACCTGTCGCTTAACGCCGGCGGCGCGTTTTCCCCCCGTTTCATCAACCTAAAAATGATGACGGGGATTGGTTTTGTTTTGGGGCCGGTCTTTATCGACATTCCCCTTACAATGTATGTAAACCACGGCTTCAATGTCGGGCTAACCCTGGGCTTTAGGCTGTAGCGGACCTTGCAAAAAAAAGTCGCCGGGGTTGCCGGCGGCTCTTGATCTTTTTTTGCTTCTGCCATATACTTTAACAGAGCCTGTTTCGGAATTTGCATTCCGAAACAGGCCAACCATAATTTTAGGAGAGAAATGTGCCCTGCGGACGAAAACGAAAATTGCGAAAAATCGCTACCCATAAACGCAAGAAAAAACTGCGCAAAAACAGACACAAGAATAAATAGCGTTGTTATGAAACTTCAGTTTCAGGACAGCCTCTTATCCAAAATATCTTCTCCCTTGGACTTAAAGTCGATGGACTCAGGCGATTTTGCGCGTCTGGCCGCCGAGATTCGCCATGTGATTGTGTCCACCGTTGCCAAAAACGGCGGGCATCTGGCTTCCAATCTAGGGGTTGTGGAGTTGAGCATAGCTTTGCACCGGGTTTTTAACTCGCCCCAAGATAAAATCATCTGGGATGTGGGGCATCAGTGCTATGCGCACAAGCTGTTGACAGGGCGTTTGGCGGTTTTCCACCGGCTGCGTCAGGCCGCCGGCATGGCCGGCTTCCCAAAGCGCAGTGAAAGCCCGCACGACCCCTTCAACACTGGCCATGCCTCTACATCGATTTCCGCCGCGCTGGGCATTCTTGCCGGGGAAAAACTGCTGGGCGGCAAGGGGCGCGTTGTCGCCGTAATTGGCGACGGGGCGCTTACCGGCGGGCTGGCTTACGAGGCTCTTTCCCACGCCGGGCATCTCAATCTGCCCTTAATCGTCATTTTGAACGATAACAAGATGTCGATCAGCCCCAATGTAGGCGCGCTTTCCAAGTACCTAAGCCGCCTTACCATGAAGTCCAACTATCAGACCTTTCGCCGGCATTTTGACGGCATGGTAATTCGCCTGCCGGTTTTTGGCGAAATCTTCCTTAAAGTTATCCGCAGGCTCAAGCGGGCTGTAAAGGCCGTTTTTTACAAGGATAATTTTTTTGTCGATTTGGGTTTCGACTATGTCGGCCCCATTGACGGACACAATACGCGCACGCTTTTAAGCGTGCTGGAAGACGTGCAAAAGCTGGACAGGCCGGTTGTCGTCCATGTGGTTACCCGCAAAGGCAAGGGCTACGGCTTTGCCGAAAACGACCCCGGCTCCTACCACGGGGTAAACTCCTTTTCCGTGGACGACGGAATCGAAAAGGCCGCCGTGTCGGAAGGCGGCCAGCCTTCTTTTACCGGCGCTTTCGGCAGCGCCCTGCTCGATGCTGCGCGCGATGACGGCCGTCTTGTCGCGATTACTGCCGCAATGGACAAGGGGACGGGGCTGTCGCGCTTCAAACGCGCCTTCCCCGGCCGTTTTTTCGACGTGGGCATTGCCGAGGAGCACGCGCTTACCTTTGCCGCCGGCCTTGCCGCGCAGGGGTTAAAGCCCGTGGTGGCCGTTTACTCAACCTTTATCCAGCGTTCTGTAGACCAAATTATCCACGATGCCGCCCTGCAAAAACTGCCGGTCATTCTGGCTCTTGACAGGGGCGGCTTTGTGGGCGACGACGGCGAGACGCACCAGGGGCTGTTCGACATATCCCTTTTCCGCAGCACGCCCAACATGACGATTCTTGCCCCGGCGGGCGAGGGCGAGCTTCGCCTCATGCTGGACTGGGCGTTAAAACACGAGGGCGGGCCTGTCATCATCCGCTACCCGAAAGCCCTCTGTCCTGTCGAAATCCCGGTCTTCTCCCTCCCTCTTGAAAGCGGGCGCGGGCTTTGGATTGCCGGCGGCGCGGGCGGGCAGATTTGCCTTGCCTTTACCGGCTCGCTGTACCGGGAGGTTCTGGAGGCGGCGGACTTGCTCTGGAAGCAGGGTATCGAAGCGGACATTTACAACTTGCGCTTTCTAAAGCCCGTTGACGAGGATTATCTTGAAGGCTTAATGAACAGCTACGCCCTGTTCGCCGTTATCGAAGAGGGCATAAGGGAGGGCGGTTTTGGCGAGTATGCGGCGGCCTTGGCCATGCGCAGGGGTTGCGCCGCAAAAATAGAGACGCTGGCCGTTGCCGGCGATTTTGCCGAAAAAATAAACGCCCTGGGGACGCGGGAACAGCTTTTGGCCGTCAACGGGCTTGACGGCGCGGGCATTGCCGGGCAGGTGGCGGCAAGTTACATGGAAAGTTTTGGCGCGCCAAGGGGTCTTGGCCACGACAAACGCATTAACGACACGAACCTCGGAAATATTCACACAAAGGCACAAAGACACGAAGGCACAAAGGTTAGGATTGAGCTACGGTAAGCCCGCGCCTTCCTTTTGCATCATTATCGAACATAAGAGCGGAAGGAAGAAGTAGGAATGA
>WRKI01000274.1 GCA_009778155.1 Spirochaetota bacterium | reverse complement strand
CGTGAAATAGCAACGGATATAGACACAGCGATTTTTTCTCAAGCAAAAAAACATAAGGAGTATCTCATGAAAAAAACAGCAAAACTGTTCGCGGCGGCCGCAATTTTGGCGGCAATCGCATTTGGCATGGCCGGCTGCAACCTAGCAACGTCGGGCTTTGGAACCATTACCATACCCGGTCTGCCGGAACCGCCGGAGCCGCCGCCGCCCCTGCCACCCCCGCCGCCCAGCTTTAGCCTTGAAAACCAGCAGTACAATGACTACTGGGAATGGGTCGTTACCGATGACGACACGGTGATCATTGTCGGCTACCGGGGCAACGCTGCCCATGTGGACATACCCGCCAGCTTGGACGGCCTGCCCGTCGCCGCCATCGCAAGGCCGTCGGCTATGTCGGGGGATGTGGAGATTCCTATGCTTCCGCCCGTGTTCCGTAACAGCAACCTGTCCAGCGTTAGCATACCCCACGGCGTGGTCGTTATCGGCGCGGCCGCATTTACGGGAAGACAACTAACTCGTGTTGACATACCCGACAGCGTAACTTCCATTGGCGTTTCCGCGTTTGAGCGGAACCAACTGACTAGAGTTGACATACCCGGCAGCGTAACCTCCATTGGCCAATTTGCGTTTTCTCAGAACCATCTGGCCGAAGTTGTCATACCCTACGGCGTAATCTCCATTGGCCGGAGCGCGTTTAGTACCCAGGGAGGGCACGGCGGCGAAAACCTCCCGTTGCGCTCTGTTACAATAGCCGAAAGCGTTACTTCCATTGGAAGGGGCGCTTTCGGGATGAATAATTCCCCCGGCGGCGGCACTGCGGCGGAAAACACGAACGGAGAGCTTGTCTCTGTTACTTTTTTAGGCACTATTCCCACGGAAAATATTGGCGAGGCGGCTTTTAACGTTGGCGTGCATTGGTGGGCTTGCGCTTTTAACGGAAACTTGCGGGAGCAGTTCGCGCTAGGCGGCCCGGGAACTTATACCCGTGCCCCCAGGGGCGCGCATTGGACGCGGCAGAATTAACCCCAAGCACAAACAAGGAGACATTTATGGTAAAAAAACTTTTCCTGTTATTTTTCGCGGCGGCTCTGCCGGCGGCCGGCGCATTCGCACAAACGGGTGCGCAGTTGCCCCTTAGCTTCGGCGTTAGCGCTTCGATAAGCGGCGATTTAGGAGGCGGGGTCTCCGGCAGAATAACCGAGCCGCCGGACGGAATCCCCGCCGTCGCCGACCGCTTGGGCGAGGCGACTTACTCCCACGGCCCTTATTCCGGGCGGGGTAGCTCAATTTTTCTGGATGCCCGCTTTGTCCAGTTTTCCGTCGGCTATTTTCAAGGCACGTCATCTGAACGTATGACAGGGCCTGCCAGTCCTGCGACTAGTCGCCGGGGCCCCAGTCTGACATGGCTGGAAATAGGGCTTTTGGGCAAGTTCCCTGTAGAGCTTTCCGACAGAGTAACGGTCTTTCCCCTTGGCGGCCTTGCCTACCGCTTAATGCTTACCAACAGTGTCCCCTTGAACCCGCTTTCGGAGAGTCTTATTGATCCATTTAACCCCCTGCACGCAAGCGCCTTGTGGTTCCGCATTGGCGGCGGCATGGACTTTAACCTTAGCCAAGCCGTATTCCTGCGCAGAAGTTTTACCTACGGCCTGCGTTTGCGAAGCCGCTGGGAAAACAACATGGTAAACGACAGCCCCCATGACTATTTTACCCCCGGAAGCGACTTACAATGGGGGATAACTTACGACAACGCCTCCTTGGGGCACGGCTTTGACGTAACGGTGGGCGTGGGCTTCCGTCTGCGCTAGCCGACGCCGCCTGCGGTAGCCGGCGCCGACTACGCTAGCCGACGCCGACTGCGCTAGGGGGCGGGGGGAACGCCCCGGCGAGGCGGGCACGGGGTTTTGCTTTGCGACCGCTCGGTTATTCCAAGCTCTATGTACTTCGCGGGGCTTTAACCCCGTGAATGCCATGACATAAAAGCTGTGTGGCAAAGACAGTTATATCATCTTGCGGAATTCTTTTTTGGTCGGCGACCCATTGCCTTAAAATTTCCAAAATGGCGGCCGAAAAAAAAGCGTCAATAATGTTTTGCCTGTATTGACTTTCTTCAATCCTCTCGTTTATCGCCTCTTGATTTTTGATTTTTCTGATCAGCTTGGCGCAGATATAATGACAGCCTTCATCGCATATAATATGCTGCATAAGGGCGTTATCATCTGTGGCAAAGAGGAAAAAATCTTTTATAAGACCCTCCAAATCCAGCTTTCCATTGGGAGCATTGCGCCTGGCAAACTCGTCCGCCATTTTTTGCAGCAATTCTTCCAGCAAATCATCCAAAGAATTATAGTGCAGGTAAAATGTTTTCCTGTTTATGTTTGCAAGTTTTGCCAAACTTTTAATGGTTATCTTTTCATAGTCCATTTTCAGCAACATTTCAGTAAAGGTCTTGCATATCGCATCATGAGTTCGCTGTACACGCAAATCACCCTTGCCTTCTTCTTTCATGGCTTTCTCCTCCTTGTTCTTCGCACCGAGAGGCCGAATAACTCTACAAATTTTCATCATTTGTGGCGTATGCCTCAATGTAAAGAAATTTGTTGTTTTACGCCTTGTTCTATTTTAATACACTTGTGTAGAATATGCAACACGCGGGCATATCAAAAACGGCTACAGGGGGTTTATTATGGAAAAGAAAAAGTGTCAATGTTTTTTTATTGTTTGCAGCCGGCACGGCAATTGCAAAGCCTGTGAGGAATATCATAAAAAATCAGGCTCATTGACAGCTTGCGAAAAGAAGGCAAAGAAAGCGGCAAAAAAAGCTGAAAAAAACCGCCAAGAGGGGGCTTTATGAAAAAATCAGGAAAAAAAACTGTTTTGTTGAAGGCGTTGGTTTCTCTTGTCGCCGTAAGCGCGGCAATGGTAATAACCGCGCAGACGGTAACAAGCGCCAACCCGGCTTTGCAATACGCGGGGTTACAAGCGAACTTTCCCACGACTGGAAACGAGTCGCTTCAACCCGGCCAAGCCCCGTCGGGCATGGTTTCCACGGTTTTTGTCGAAAGCTCTACTGGCGTAGATGACGGGGTTGCCCGGCTCTTAAGCTCGATGTCGGCTAACGGGCTTAATTTTTATCAAAGCCCGGCTTCCCCGGCCGGGCTTATCGGTTCTGACTCTGTCGTGCTGCTGAAAATAAACGCCCAGTGGAACGAGAGGGGCGGCACTAACACCGACCTTATTCGCTCTGTCATTCAGGCGGTGTTGGATCACCCAAGCGGCTTTACCGGCGAAGTTATCGTTGCGGATAACGGGCAGGCGCAGGCCGGCCCCTTCGGGCAGGGCGGCAGTTTGGAGTGGGTGTTGAACAATGCCGTTGATACAAGCCAGTCTGTCATGCACGTTGTCAATTCTTTCCAGGCCGCCGGGCATCGCGTAACGGGCGTTCTGTGGGACGATTTTACCACTGTGCAGGTGCAGGATTTTAACACGGGTGATATGCGAAACGGCTTTGTCGTGGAAAGCGACATACGCCCCACCGGGCTTCAGATTTCGTTCCCCAAGTTTACTACCGAGTTCGGCACTCATGTAAGTTTTAGGGAAGGCATCTGGAGCGCGAGCGCCGGGGCTTTCGACAGCGAAAGGCTCAAGGTGATTAATATGCCGGTGCTTAAATCGCATATGCTTTTTCAGGTAACGGCCGCTGTAAAAAATTATATGGGGGTTCCCTCCGACAGGCTGACCGACATGGGCGCGGCTAATCGTCCGCACCATAGCGTAGGCAGGGGGGGGATGGGGACGCTCATGGTGGAAACGCGGATGCCGATCTTGAACATTCTGGACATGATTTGGATTGGGCCTGACATGGGGCCGCTAAACACTTTTGCCAACGCGATGCAGGTGAACAAAATTGCGGCCTCCACGGACGCTTTCGCTCTGGACTGGTGGGCGGCCAGATACGTCCTTATTCCGGCTGCCGCGACAAGGCCGGGAGGACGGCACGTCGCGATGAATCCGGACGGCACTGAGCCGGGGACTTTCGGCCACTGGATGCGTCTTTCCATTGCGGAGCTTCATAGGGCGGGTATCCACGCGACAATGAACCCGGCGGAGATTCTGGTTGTAGACAGAAGCAGCTAAGGAAGTTATGATAAAATCCGAGGATGCGGATTTAAGTTCGCGGACGGTAAAAGGAGATAGCGGATGAAGAGTAAGAAAAAGAGAGGGCTGTTAGCTGCAATTACGCTGACCCTGATTTTGGGAATGACTAGCCTTGCTTGCAACAATGTGCAAGAGCCGCCGGCCGGGGAGGAGGCAATTTCGCCTAACGGGATAAGGCAGGTGTGGGTTCCTTCGGGAACTTTCACAATGGGCAGTCCGGCGGATGAAATTGGCAGATCGACAGGAGAGGAGCAACGCCAAGTAACATTGAGCGACGGATTTTGGATGGGCGTGTATCCCGTAACGCAAGAGCAGTGGGAGGCGGTAATGGGGAGCAATCCCAGTTATTTTAACGCGAACCCTGCCGCCGGGGAAACGCAGGGGAGGCGGCCTGTGGAGTCCGTTAGGTGGTTTGACGCAATTGTGTTCGCCAATCGCTTGAGCGAGAGGGAAGGTCTTAGCCCGGCATACCGTATAAACGGCAGCACGAATCCCGACGACTGGGGGGCTGTGCCGGCTTGGTGGGCTAGCCCGAATATGGCCGTTTGGAACGCGGTTGAAATTGTTGCCGGCTCTAACGGGTGGCGGCTTCCGACTGAGGCGCAGTGGGAACGGGCGGCGAGAGCGGGAACGGCAAGCGCGTTTTACAACGGGGCGCAGGACTGGCAGGTTGAGTCTGACATCGACAGCGTAGGCTGGTTTGATTTTAACTCAGGCGGCATGACGCGGGAGGTTGGGTTGAAGTATGCCAACGCATGGGGTTTATACGATATGCACGGGAATGTGTTTGAGTGGGTGTTCGACAGTCCGCCCCAAACCGATCTTACTGCCGCTTCTTCTGTGTCTGAGCGACTGTTTCGTGGCGGCGGCTGGATCGATTCGGCTCTGTTTGCCCGCTCGGGTGCCAGTTTTTTCATTGCGCCGTTTTTTAACTTCAACTATATTGGCTTCCGTCTTGTTCGCCCACAGTAAAATGTTGCAGCCAAACCGGCAGGGATTGGAACAGATCAGGTGTCTTGAACGGTGATATTCACGTGGTTGCGTCTTGCCACGCTCCAGTCGCAACCCCCAAACAGGGCGACCGCTCGCTGGATTTTCCCGTAAAGCATTCAAACATGGCTGTTACCCGCAAAGGATTCCTCGCTAGGCAGCATTTTCAAGCATAGACGATCAAATATTTTTCTTTGCAAAGGAGTTTTATTGTTGTCCTTGTTCCGGACAACAATAAAACTTCACAGACGGTCTCTGGCAGAATTAGGGAAACACTGATTAACTCGAAGCTAATCAGTGTTTCCCTCTGCATTTGCTCATTTCATTGCGCAAAATGCGGGTAAGAACGATGATTCGGATTTTAATCCGCATCCTCGATGGGATTTAATCATCGTTTCCTTAGGCTACATCATTGCGGTTGCAAGCAGAGTGTTAATCTAGCTCTTGTGTTATTTCACAGTCGAGGTTTATATCTGCGGATACTTCTCCGATCGTGAATTGTTTCTTTTACTGTCATGGCAATTAGCCATCCCATTCGATGGAATTGCTGATATGCGCCCATTTTTTGGTTTCTTCCAGCCTTTTTTTATCGATGGCGTTGGCATATTCAACTGCATCTTTACCGAATAACAACCGCAGGGGGACTTCCTCGCTTTGCGTTATTTTCACAATGGCTCTTGCGATTTTGTCCGTGTCGCCTGTTTCGTTGCCGGAGATTCCCCTTACCATATCAATAATGCCTGCTATATGGGCGTATTCCGGATGCTCGGGCTTGATTGTTGTCATGGAAGAACCCGCCCAATCGGTACGCATCCCGCTTGGTTCTAAAATCGTTACTTTAATACCAACGGGGGCTGTCTCAGCATTAAGAACTTCACCGAAACCCTCAACCGCCCATTTTGCGGATTGGTATGCCGACAAACCGGGAGTGCCCATTCTGCCGCCAACAGAAGACACGATTAAAATGTGTCCGCTTTTTTGCTTGCGTAGATAAGGCAAAGCGGCTTTAACAGTATGCACAACGCCAAAGAGTAGCACGTCAAACTGAGCGCGGAAATCTTCCATTGTGGTGTCTTCCACGCTTGCCATGTTGCCGTAGCCTGCGTTGCAAACCACATTGTCAATCCTGCCGAACTTTTTGATGCCTTCTTCAACAGCGGTGATGTTGGACTTCGCATCAGTTACGTCAAGCGTATAGGGAAAAATGTTTTCGCCATACTCTTTTTTTAGGTCCTCCAGCGCTTCCGGTTTTCTAGCCGTGGCGATTACCTTATCGCCGTTTTTCAAAGCCGCTATGACCAATGCCCGTCCCAGCCCTCTGGAACTTCCTGTGATGAGCCACACTTTACTCATGGTTGTCTCCTATTTTGATTAACGAATGTTCGTTAATCTTATAAATAATATAAAAAGAGGCATACGCCTCTTGTTCGCAAAGCTGTTAATATATCACGCTTTTATAGCATCCCAGCACATTTCAAAAACTTTTTCGTAGTCCAAACCCTCAAAGGAATTTTGGCTTTTGCATTGCTCTTTTCGTATTTGCATGATGGGGAAGTAACAAAAGCCCATCAAAAGGGCGGCTGGCAACCTCTTTAGAATTTTTTCCTTTACGCCTTTTTCAAAAACCGCAAGCAAAGGCCTAAATAATTGACTTATTTCTTCATCATGCATAGCAGCTATAAGAGGTGAATTTGAGGACTGTTCAAGGAACAAAAGATAGTTCTCATGCTGCCCAATAAAATTCAGCAAATTCCGGCAGATTTTAAACACTGATTTCTTTACGGGCGCGTCCGCCGCCAATCCTTCCTTCATGGCTTCCCCCATTTTTTTCTTTACATCCAGATACACCTTTTTGAACATATCCTCCTTGTTTTCAAAATAGATATATATGGTAGAAGCTGAAACCCCTGCGGCTTTTGCGATTTTGGATATGGAAATATTGGCAAAGCCTATTTCATTCAGTAAGTCTATGGTTGCCGTAAAAATAGCTTCTTTTTTGCCGTCATCTCTTGGCCTCATAATAACTATAATAAACGAACGTTCTTTTTATGTCAAGTGTTTTTCAAAAAATCTCTTTTTTTTATTTTTTCCCTAGTCGCTTGCAAAACTTCAGTTTTGAAAGCGCAAGCTCCTAAAAACAGCACTTTTTAGGGAAGCAATGATTAAATCCCATCGAGGATGCGGATTGAAATCCGAATCATTGCTTCTTACCCGTATTTTGCGCAATGAAATGAGCAAATACATCGGACTTTAGTCCGCGGGAAACACTGATTAGCTTCGAGTTAATCAGTGTTTCCTTAGGGCTTCAGCCCTAAAAGGCAAGGCTTGTTCGGTAATTAATCCGAACCAAAGGTTCGCTGTTGCCGAACAAGTCCAATTTCCCATTGAGTAGCAAGCATCCCCGTAAGCATTAGGGCAAAACCCAGGAGTGCACTTCATGGCTCTTCCCAACGGCTGTGCATCCCCAGGGGCAAAATCGGCGTGGGCTGGCCGCCACGCTCCAGTCGCAAGCCCCAAACAGGGCTTTTACTCGCTAGGGTTGCATGGCGTATCCACAGGATTTATTCACCCCAATACTCTAGCTTTCCATTTTTAACCTTAAACAATTTATCAAAATCACAACTGTCGAAAAACCTTTCCACAAAGTCATCCGAATCGTAGCCCTCGTCAATGTCGTGCCAATTTTCGTAGTTTAAGCATTCCGCAGTTTCAAGAAAATGCAAAAGCACTTGTTCTGCTTGCGCCTCGCCGACAAAGCAACAAAGCGGAATCAGCAGCGGCATTCCTCCGCCGTCGTCCAATACCGCAAACAAATCTTTCTCTTGCCTTTCGCCCAGCACTGCTTTTCGCGCATCCATATTCATGACAACAAAGCCATGTTTTTTATCGCGGAAAACCAACAGCACGATTTCACTGTCTTCTACTTTACCTTTACTCAATGAAATTTGACCGCAACCGTCCAGCCAATATTCACTGTCCTTTTTTAATACCTCTCGAATATTATCCGATGTTGGATTAAAAATGTCTTTACCTGTCGGTGTAACTAAAATCATTTTTCCCTCCGTATTTGCCAACTGCTTACTTCCATTGTACCCCTTCCCGGCGAAGCGTGTCAAGGCTTTTTTGAAAAAACCCGCAGCTCCAAACCGCTGGGCTGGCCGCCACGCTCCAGCCCTTACATTGTTTAGTGGCTTATGTTTTTTGAAAAAACATTCATTATTACTATACCTACAATTATAAAGCCAATACCAATAATCGCCGGGGTATCAAGTATTTGCTTGTGATAAATCCAACTAACTAATGCTATCAATATAATCCCAACCCCAGACCATATTGCATACGCCACACCTACGGGTATACTTCTTAACGAAAGGGACAGAAAAAATAAAACGCTAATATATCCAGCGATTGCAATTATTGATGGAACAAGTCTTGTAAATCCAATTGATGCCTTTAATGAGTTTGTCGCTATGCTTTCAGATATAATGGCTATTGCCAAAAACAACCAATTCATTTTTCCCTCCGTATTTGCCAACTGCTTGCTTCCATTGTACCCCTTCCCGGCGAAGCGTGTCAAGCGTTTTTTGAAAAAAGCTCGCAGATCCAAACCGCTGGGTTGGCCGTCGCGTTCAAAGTGAAAAACGCAAAGTCCTACCTTGCGGCAGTGCAGATCGCCTGCGTGGCAACTTGGGGAAAGCTTATTGTCGATACACCCTAATCAATAGCTTTTTTCAACAGAGAAAAGATGGGTTTTACAGCTATTCAGGTTAATGAATGAATAAAACTTTTCAGCTAATTCATTCGGGCCGCTTGGGGTCGATGCATTTTTAGCGTCATCCATTGTTTCAAAAGTCAGCAAGTCAACCCACATATCGCCTTCAAGAAGCTGTTTCCAAGAAATATAACCTTTTTGCTTGGACATATATTCATTGTTCAATTTTTCAGCAGCGAGAAGAAAATCAGGTGCAGACGCTCCTTTTTTAAGTTTATACGATACAAAATAAACGGCATTGGACATAATAAATCACCTCAAAATAATTTTCCGCACAGTTCATACGAAATGTGCAATAATTCCGTTGGTAAATCCCTGAAAATTACCCCCTATACTTCAATCATACCATATCCCGGAGAACCGCGCCAAGGGGCTTTTCCCGCAGGACTTTACCCCAATACCCCCCTCCCGCCAGTGCCACAACGGGAGGGTTGGAGCCAGCGGCTTCCCTCAAAGGCTGTGCATTCCCAGGGGTAGAATCGGCATGGGTTGGCCGTTGCGTTCAAGGCGGAAGCGCAAGTCTTCGAGCATTGGAGCCGGTAACAGGAAATGCTCCAAAGCGGCGGCCGCGGCAAGACCGCCCGTGCCAGCGCCGCCGAAACTGCCTGCGACGCTGGCGGCGGCAAAGGCAAGCTGGCGCAAGACGCGATCCCGGAAGGAGGGGCGGGGGTACTCGCTTAGGATGATTCTTTTGCCGGGGGGAATACCGGCCAAGTTACGCGCAATGTCGATAGCGTCCCACAAGCCGCCAATGCTGTCAACAAGGCCGGCCTCCAAAGCCCGCTGGCCGGAAAAGACACGGCCGGCGGCAACAGCTTCCACCGCTTCGATTTCCATAGACCTGCCCTCGGCAACCTTTTCGATAAACACACGGTACATATCCAAGATCATGTTTTGGAAACGTTCTTCTTCATCGTCGCGTAAATCACGGTTGGGCAGGAGAAAGCCGGTTAAAAGATCGGCGGAATCGCCCCTTTGCATAAGGCCTTGCGTAACACCCAGCCTGCCCGTTGCTCCGTCATCGAAAAACCAACTGCCGATAACACCGATAGAGCCGGTCAAGGTGAAAGGAGTTGCGACAATGTGGTTTGCGTGAACGGCCGCCCAGTACCCCCCGGAGGCCGCCGCCCGTCCCATCGAAACAACCACGGGCTTTTTCTGTCTTGCAAAACGCACAGCCTCGGCCAAGTAGTCGGCGGCCTCGGCGCTGCCGCCGGGGGAGTTTATTCGCAGCACAATCGCCTTGACGCGCCTTCTTTCCGCAAGCTCGCGGACAGTTCTGGCAAGGCTCCTTGCCGCGATGCCAAGCTCCATGTCGGTTGCGCCGGTAGCGTAAACCACGGCAATCGCCGGCGGCCTTGCGAACAAAGCGATACGCGCCCTTGTCCTGTAAGCCGAGCGAGTTTGCATAACGCTAGTCGCCGGGTCTCCGTGCAGGACAAAGTTTTTCACCTTGTCGGCTCCAAGTTCTTTTAGCGCGTCGACAATCGCATCTTTTCTACCAATGCGATCGACAACGCCGCGCTGGAGTGCGCTTTGCGCCGAAAAAAGAAAGTCCCGGTTTATAATCTCGTCGAAGTCTTCGGCAGTCCATGAACGCGCGGCCATGAGTGTCGCCCTTGTATAGGAAAAAATATCGTCCAAGTATTCGCCGTATTGCCTAATGTCCGCCTCTGAAAGCGTGTCCCTTGTAAAGGTTTCCGCCGCGGATTTGTATTCAAAATAGCGAAGCTCCCGCACGCCAATTCCCAGCCGCTCCAAGCTGTGCTGGAAAAAACTCCTGCCCCAGACATAACCTAGCAATTGAAGCGAACCCTGCCCGTCCATGACGATTTTGTCGGCGACTGTCGCAAGCGTGTAAAGATCAAGATCGGCGTGGCTTACAAAGGCGACCACCTTTTTCCCGGCGGCTCGGAAACGTTCAAGCGCAGCCCTAAGCTCCCACAGGTTTTCGCGCGAGCTGTTAAAGCCGGAAAGGTTAAGGACAATGCCGCGAATGTTGTTGTCCCTTGTCGCCCTGTCAATTGCGGCCAAGACCCCAAGATACGGTTTTGAACGAGGCGGAGCCAAAAGACCAAACTGATAGCTTTGCGTCAGGTTTAGCTCCAGAAAAACGTTTTGCGAAAACAGCGGTAAAGCGATCAAAAGGAACACCCCCGAAAAAAAATATTTTAGACCGAGCCTCATTACTTGCCCCCCGGGGGGGTGTCTGGCTGGCTGTCCGCAACCGAGAGGTCGCCGGCCAGAATGTCGATCAAAGCGTTCAACCGCCAGCCGGATTTTTCCCCGGCAAAGACAAGCGCCTGATAAGTTTTGTCCAATGTGTCCACTCTTCTCTTATCTTTGCTTCTATCAACTTCAGGCATACCCTTTGTCCACCAAGACCCGCTGAGTAAAGGAGGGAGAACTTCCGCGCTTTCTGCGACAAGATAGAGACTGCCGAAAAACAGCAGGTTTTCAAAGCTCTCTTTGTTAAACCAAGTGATGTCCTCGAAAACATTCACGCCTAAAACGCGCCGCAAATCTTCGTCGGCATAGTTGTTTTCGATTACCTTTGCCGCCCACCAGCCCCCTCGGTTAATTTTTTCAAGGTTGGCTATGCTCTTGCTGAAGTTGCCGCCAAAGGCCTTATCCATTTCCCTAAGCTCGCGGTCAATTGCGGCGATATGAGTGCCCCGCCAGCCGCCCGTGCGGCTTAAAACGAAGTGTGCAAAATCCGCCGCCCGCCGGGCATCATCTTCGCTTGCCCCGAAGTTTTTGCATTGTTCAGCCAGCTTGCGGCCAAAGCCCCAGTGTTCAAAGGCAAGGTTTGCGGCCTGCCTGCCTGTGGCAGTGATTCTGTATTCGGTTTCCCAGCCGATTACGCCGCGCAAAAGGGCAAACAGGGCATAGCCAAGATAGGCGGCGCACAAAAAGGGTTTTTCCTTTATTTCACCGGCCAAAACCTCCGCAAGAGTCAGGTTTTTTATACGTTTTACGGTTTTTTCCGGTGCGGCCTTGGCCGGCACGTCCTCGGCGATTTTTACAAATTCGCGGAGCGCGTTTTCAAAGTCGCGCCGCATTATGTTTAACGCGCCTTTTGGATTTTTACCCATAGGGGTAAAAACAATTTCCCGGCCGTCTTCGTCTGTAGCTTTCCATGCGTCAAAAGACCCCTCCCCCCCCTTGATGAACTTTTCCGCCTCGTCCATGTAGGCTTCCAGCGGGGCGGCAAGAGACGCGATAAAGGCCTCGAAGTGTTCCTCGGTTTTGGGAGTTTCACCGGTAAAGTATCCGTGCAGTGTGGCAATGTTTTCCGGTTTGAAAAGTTCGGCAAAACGATAGTAAAGCTCGCCCAGGAAAATATCCATGATTGCCGCTTGAGGGTCGGGCGTGCCCCTCCCCCCCAGATCGTTGTGAAGCCTTGCCCAGTGGCCCCGGCTGTCGTCCTCTCTCTCGTAAATGTCGATATAGACTTGGGTTTCGTAGCCGTTAAGCGACACGAAAAAACCGTTTTCGCAAATTCCTTTGGAAGATCGGACAAACCACAGGCCGGATTTCTGCTCTCTCAGTAAGGTGAAATAGTTGGCATCCCCGTGAATGGCAAGCGCCTCGCTTAGGCTGTCCCGTTTGACTCCGCCATCTTTTTCGGGGATTTCCGGGTCGGAATGTTTTATCCAGCCCGCCGTTTGGTGATACGAATTGTTGAAAAAAACGAGCGCCTTCTCTTCGCCAGCTCCTGTGAAGACTCGGTTCGTGTATGCGAAAACATTTTCGTTCACATTGTCGCTGTCGATGTACAGGTCGAAGATGCGGAACTTTTCGCTGCCGGAAAAAAGCGCGCGCCTTTTCATTAGGGGAAATATTTCCCGCTCGTGCCGCCACACAAGGTGGGCATCCTCGCTTTCGTTTTTGTAGGAGCGGCTGTACTCCATGCCGTACTTTTCCTCGAAGCCTTCGATTTGCCCGTGGCCGAACATGGGAAGCCCCGGCATCGTTACAAGCAGGGTGCAGATGCCGAAGTATTTGTCGCCCTTGCCGAACTGTTCAACTGCGGTGTCTTCGTCGGGGTTGTTCATAAAATTCACAAAACGCTTTAGGACTTCCGGGTCGAAGGAGAGGGTGTTTTTTATGGTTGCCCTGTATTTGTCGTTTTCCTCATTCTTTAGCATATTCATAAATGCAGAGTTGTACACCCGGTGCATTCCCAGTGTCCGCACGAAGTAGCCTTCCATCATCCAGAAGGCTTCAGCTAACAGCAGGGTGTGGGGGGCTTCGTGGGCGCAACGGTCTACAACTTCGCGCCAAAACTCGTTGGGGATTCTTGCGTTAAACTCGTCGGTGGTAATGGAATGTTCGGCACGGCTTGCAATCGCCCCGCCGCTGCCGGGGGGGGGGGACCAGAGCCGCTGT
>WRKI01000273.1 GCA_009778155.1 Spirochaetota bacterium | reverse complement strand
CCCCCCATTTGGGGTGGCGAAATCTAGAAATTTGTTCAAACAACACAACAAAAACCTCGAAAAAAACACGCCAGAAAACTGGGGGAAATTTGCCCGTGCTTGTATGCAAAGGGCTAACTAACCGAAGATAAGGAGAAATAACATGGAATGCAAAAAATGCAAAGCGAAAGTCGAAGAAGGCAAAAAGTTTTGCCCCGAGTGTGGCGAAAAAATTGAAGCCGCCCCAACCCTGCAATGCAAAAAATGCAATGCAAAACTTGAAGCCGGTAAGAAATTCTGCCCCGAGTGCGGCGAAAAAGTAGAAACCGCGCCGACCCATTGCAGAAAATGCAACACGCAACTTAAACCCGGCAAAAACTTTTGCCATGAATGCGGCGAAAAAGTTGGCGCAGACGCAGGACAAAGCGGCCAAGCCGCCCCCGGCAAAGACAGCCCCCAGCAGGCGGAAGCGCAGAAATTATTCGAGCTTGGGAAAGAGCAGTTTGAACAGAAGCAATATGAAGATGCGGCAAAAACATTCTCCAAGGCAATAGAACTTGCTCCCGCCAATGCCGAATTCTATATGCAACGCTCTCGCGCTTACCGTATATTAAAGGAATACCCTAACGCAATTGCAGATGCCAATAAAGCCATAGAGCTTGACCCTGTGAATGCCGGGTATTACAACATTCGTGGTTTTACTTATAAAACCCAGAGCGATTACCCCAAAGCGATTGAGGATTACAGCAAAGCCATAGAGCTTGACCCTGATGAAGCTCAGTATTACAAAAACCGCATTGCCGTTTATGACCAGCTACGAGAGCACTTAAAAAAGATCGAAGATTACCGTAAACTCACAAGGCTTGAGCCAGATAATGCCAAACATTATAAGGCCTTGGGGGATATTTACCACATCAATCTGAAGAACCACGACGATGCCTTTCACCAGTACAGCAAAGCCATAAACCTTGACCCAGAAAACGCCGCCTATTACGCGGCCCGCGCGGATGCAAATTATGCGCTGGAATATTACAATGACGTGGTTAAAGATTACACCAAAGCCATAGAGCTTGACCCGGAAAATGGAGAATACTATCAGCTTCGCGGCGAAAATTATCAATTGCTTGATGATTCTGAGAGCGCGAATGCAGATTTTGAAAAAGCGATAGAACTTGGATGGGAATAAAACCATCTGTACGAACAAAAGCGAACCTCTATAACCCTTCATTTGGGTTTTTAGGGGTTCCAAAATTTTAGATTAAGGAGAGATGACATGGAATGCAAAAAATGCAAAGCGAAAATTGAAGCGGGCAAAAAATTTTGCCCCGATTGCGGCGAAAAAATCGAAGTCGCCGCGCCGAGCCAGTGCAAAAAGTGTAGCGCGAAACTTGAGGCCGGCGAAAAATTCTGCCCCGAGTGCGGCGAAAAAGTCGAAGCCGCCGCGCCAAGCCAGTGCAAAAAGTGTAACGCGAAACTTGAGGCAGGCGAAAAATTCTGCCCCGAGTGCGGCGAAAAGGTCGAAGCTGCCGCGCCAAGCCAGTGCAAAAAGTGCGGCGCAAAACTTGCCGCCGGCGAAAAATTCTGCCCTGAATGCGGCGAAAAAGCAGATGCCGGCGGGGGGCAGGCGGAAGCGCAAAAGTTGCTTGAACTTGGAAAAGAGCAATACGACAAAGGGCAATACGATGACGCGCTAAAAACCCTCTCTAAAGCAATCGAGCTTGATCCCAAAAACGCGCAGAGTTATCAGTATTGCGGCGACGCTTATTACAAGCAGGCAAACTATCCCAAAGCGGAGGAAAATTTCAACAAAGCCGCAGAGCTTGACCCAAAAAATGCGGGGCATTACAGGGATTGTGCTAACACTTACAATGTGCTTAAAAATTACCCCAAAGCACTTGAAAATTTTGGCAAGGCCATAGAGCTTGACCCGCAGAATGCCAAGTATTACAACAATCGCGGTTTTACTTATTACAATCAGGCAGATTACCCCAAAGCGCTGGAAGACTTTAACAAAGCCATAGAGCTTGATCCACAGAATGCGGGTTACTACAGCAATCGCGGCTCTATTTACAATGTCCAAACCCTTTACCACAAAGAGGTTGAAGATTACAGCAAAGCCATAGAGCTTGACCCGCAAAATGCGGATTACTACGTTAATCGCGCTGTAACTTACTTCAGCGAGCTAAAAGACACCCCAAAAGCGCTTGCAGATTTAAGCAAAGCCGTAGAGCTTGCTCCTAAATCTTTTGTGGCTTATAACCATCGCGGTAATATTTACTACAACTTGAAGGATTACCCCAAGGCACTTGCAGACTACAGCAAGGCCATAGAAAATTCCCTTGACACTGCGATCCTCTACAACAACCGGGCTAATACCTACACCCAAGTGCAAGATTTTAACAAAGCGATTGCGGATTTCAGCAGAGCCATAGAGCTTGAGCCGGCGAATGCAATGTTTTATAACGCCCGAGGGAGTGCTTACTTCGACATAAAGAATTTCCCCAAAGCCGTTGAAGACTACAGCAAAGCCGTAGAGCTTAACCCGGCGAAAGAGCTTTACTCTGGGAATCGCAAAGCGGCCTACGACCAAGCCGTAAAACAAGACCCCGGCTTTGCCGATCGAGCCAAAAGCCCAAGCAGTCCAGCCCCGGCGGCCAGCCCCCCCCCTGCCCAGCAAGTGGAAGAGGAAAAGATGACCGAAGAGCAAGAAGAATTGCTTCAGCAATTGGAGAATATGGAAATAGACTTTTCGGACATAGATGAAGAACTGGTAACGGAAGGGTTTTGCCTTGAGGCGGTTCGGCGTAACTACACTCTTTTGAGAGATGTACCGGACGAATTTAAAACCGCCGAATTCTGTATTATGGCTGTTCAGATAAAAGGTGATGCGCTTGTAGGCGTACCAAATGACCTTAAAACCGCCGAACTTTGCCTTATGGCTGTTCAGAATAGTGGCTATGCGCTTGAATTTGTGCCAGAAAATCTGAAAACCTTCGAATTATGCCTTGCAATGGTTCAGAAGGAAGGCAATCTTCTTAAATTCGTACCAGAGAAATTAAAAACCGCCGAACTTTGCCTTATGGCTGCTCAGAATTATCGCTATGCGTTTGGATATGTGCCAGAAAACCTTAGAACCCCTGAAATTCGCGCTGCGGCAGACAAGAAATAGGGGCAAGCCAATTCTTGCCCCAAAAATAACAGCCCCGCCCCCAAGGGCTAACCTTGGGGGCGAATAAAGCGGAAGGAGACATAACATGGAACGTGGAAACGAGCAATTTGCCAAAGAGCAATATAAGGGTGCCATGGAGATTGCCCCAGGTAATGCGCTGTATTACAACAGTCGTGGCGATGCTCATTTCGAGCTGTAAGATTACGAAGACGCGCTGGAAGATTTTGAAAAGGCTTACGAACTTGAGCCTAATGAAGCAATGATTAAATCCCACCGAGGATTTAATCATTGCTTCTTACCCGCATTTGCGCAATGAAATGAGCAAATGCAGAGGGAAACGCTGATTAGCGTCGAGTTAATCAGCGTTTCCCTAACGAAAAACTACAAGAGCGGATCGATGTGGCAAACAACGCCCTTGAGGGCGTTTAAGATAGAACACGATAACGGAGGATTCCTATGGATAAGGAACAAAAAAAAGAACAGAAAAAAATGGCCGCGCAATGGGCTAAAGACAAGCTGCCGCTTAGAAAAATACCGGAAGAACTGCAAACGGAAGATTTTTTCCTTGAGGCTGTTAAAAAGGATGGCAAGGCCCTTGGAAAATATGGAGTGCCAGACGATATGAAAACCGAAAAAGTCTGCCTTGCGGCGGTTCAGAATAATGGCCGTGCGCTTGAATATGTGCCGGATCAACTTAAAACTCCCGAAATCTGCCTTGCGTCGGTTCAGAATACTGGCTTCACACTTGAATATGTGCCGGATCAAGTTAAAACCCCCGAACTGTGCCTTGAAGCGGTTAAGCGGGATGGCTGGGTGCTTCATCATTTTGTGCCGGAGAGCCTGGAAAGCGACGAAATGCGCCTTGCGGCGGTTCAGCAAAATGGTGGGGTGCTTCAATGGATGCCAAGCAAATTGAAGACCGCCGAAATCTGCCTTGCGGCTGTTAAAGACTACGGTCTGGCACTTGAATTTGTGCCGGAAGATTTTAAAACCGCTGAAATCTGCCTTGCGGCGGTTCAAAAGTCTGGCGTTGCGCTTAAATTTGTGCCGGAACACTTGAAAACCCCCGAAATTTGCAATGCAGCGGCAAAACATCAAGAGGAAGTGCGCGAATTCGTGCAATAAAAATAACAAACCCGCCCCGAAGGTTTTCCCTAGGGACGAATAAAACGAAAGGAGAATAACATGGAATGCAAAAAATGCAACACAAAAATCGAAGAAGGCAAAGAAATCTGCCCCAACTGCGGAAATGACAATGATCAAAATGTCGCAACAATAGGTTATAAGACAATCGCGCTAGCATCTGACGTTGCGCTTTATTACAACAATCGCGGCCGCGTTTATAGCGAGCTAAAAGATTACGTCAACGCGCTGGAAGATTGCAACAAAGCCGTCGCGCTAGCATCTGACGTTGCGCTTTATTACGACAGTCGCGGCCGTGTTTATAACGAGCTAAAAGATTATGCCAACGTGCTGGAAGATTACAAAAAAGCCGTCGCGCTTGATCCTAAATCCGCGCCATACTACAACAGCCGGGGCGATGCGTATCACAAACTAAAAAATTACACCAACGCGCTGGAAGATCACAACAAAGCCATCGCACTTGATCCGCAGAATGCGCTTTATTACGACAGTCGCGGCCGCACTTACAGCGAGCTAAAGGATTACGCCAAAGCACTGGAAGACCACGGCAAAGCCATAGAACTTGATCCGGGAAACGCTCAGTATTACGACAATCGTGGTTTTGTTTACCTTAGCAAGTCAGACTATCCCAAAGCGTTGGAAGACCACAACAAAGCTATCACGCTTGATCCAAATAATGCGCTGTATTATAAAAGCCGGGGACGTGTATATCGTATGCTCGAAGATTATCCCAACGCCCTTGCAGATGCCAACAAAGCCGTAGAGCTTGATCCCAACGATCCGCTTTATTATAACAGTCGCGGCAACACTTACCTTACTTTGGAAGATTACCCCAAAGCATTGGAAGACCAAAACAAAGCCATAGAGCTTGACCCAAACGATGCCCGGTATTACACCAGTCGCGGCGAAACTTATTTCAATATGGAAGACTATCCCAACGCGTTAGCTGATTTCAGCAAAGCCTTGGAGTTTGCACCAAAGGTGGCGCAGTATTACAATAATCGCGGCAATGCTTATCAAATGCAAAAGGACTACGGCAAAGCACTCGCGGACTACACCCAAGCGATAGAACTTGCCCCGAAAAATTCCACATATTGCAACAATCGCGGCGACGCTCATTACAAGCTAGAGGATTATCCCAAGGCACTTTCGGACTACGGCAAAGCCATAGGGCTTAACCCTAAAAACGCCACATATTACAGCAATTGCGGTCTTGCGTATAACAAGCTGGAGGATCTCACCAACGCGCTTGCGGCTTACAACAAAGCCATAGAGCTTGACCCGCAAAACGCTCCGCATTACAACAATCGCGGCGATGTTTATTACAATCAGGCTAGCTACTACGATGCGCTAAAAGACTACAACAAAGCCATAGAGCTTAATTCTAAAAATGCTTTGTATCACAGCAATCGCGGTTTTACTCACAGCAGGCTGAAAGATTATGACAAAGCTCTAACAGACCATAGCAAATCCGTAGAGCTTGCCCCGAAAACCGCCTCATATTACAACAATCGCGGCGATGCTTACTATAATCTGCAAGATTACCGCAAAGCCTTGCCGGACTACACCCAAGCGATAGAGCTTAACCCCAAAAAGCCATGTATTACACAGATCGCGGGCACACTTACAACCGGCTGGAAGATTACTCAAAAGCACTGGAAGATTTTGAAAAAGCCTACGAGCTTGATCCTAGCGAAAAGCTGAAAAAGCTGATCGACGATGCGAAGGCCAAGCCCAAATCGTTCATAGGCAAACTGTTCAAAAGCAAGTAAAATGAGAGAGAAACAGCGATAGCCGTATGGCTATCGCAAATAAAAACTTAGGAGGCCAATTATGGCAGATGATTTGCACAAGCTTTTTGCGGAGCGCATAAAAACCCGCATAGAGCGTTACGAAGATGACAATCTTTCGGAAGACTGTATTCGGTATGAGTATTTTAACGCCTTGCTAGAAACAGAAAAGCGTAAAACTTGCGATTTGGTGCTTGAATACCCTCATCCTCATCCAAAATTAAAATCAGAAAGGCGAAAAATTGACTGTGTGATAATGGATAAACAGAATAAGCCGATACAAGCAGTCGAATTTAAATACTTCCCTCCTCGTTCTAATCATGCAGCTTCGCCAGAGGGAATGGGTTCAATTTTTGCTGATTGCTATCGGCTTCTTTTAACCAAAATTCCACATAAAACTATCGTTATTGTTTCACTTGGAAACATGACGCATTATATAAATAACCCAAAACATGGGTTTGATTTTCTTTTTGCAAGCTCTGCGGATCGAAAACGCATACCTATTAAAAAAACTTTCCTTGATAATATCAAGTCGAAAGGGTTCCATAAAACGATTGAAGGAAAAGTGTATCAAGATTTTTCCCCCTTTGATTTTTCTCTAAAGCGTGTTTTCAAAGATGATTGCAACAGCGCGGATAATGTTATTGCAATTTTCGATGTTTTGAAAGGTTGACATAACAGCATCGGCAACAATGCCCCGGCAGGCGAATTTGAGCGGCCGGGGCTTGCGACCCAATTTTGCGTTTTCCCCTATAGACAAGCCGGCCACAAGGCAGTATAATAAAACCATGACCCTTGAACAAACGATTGAAATACCGGCCAGCCGGCGAATTTTTCTGGATTTGCCCCATGACTTGCCCGTAGGCAGGGCAAAAGTAGAATTCACGATAACCCCAGAACCAGAACCAAAACCAAAAGCTGGTGCTGATGAGAAAATCCGCCTTACGAAAGAAATGATAGAAGAGATGTTGCAAAACAGCCCGCATACCAGAGCACTTTCGGGGATACTTTCGGGCATGGGAGATGTTGACCTTGATGAAATCCGCACAGAGAGGCTCGCGAAACACTTATGAAGAAAACCCTAATCGACACCAATGTTGTACTTGACTATATGCTGCACCGGCCGGGTTACTCCAATGCTATGATTATTTATTTGCTTGCGGAGCAAAATTTAATTGACGGCTATGTTCCAGCATCGGCTATAACCGATATTTTTTACATAGTTCAAAAGCAACTCGGAAAAAAGCCCGCAAAAGACGCATTAAAAAACCTTTTGTCTGTCTTCAAGCCGGCTACGGTTACCGACAGCAATATCTACCACGCACTGGGGCTTGACTGGGCTGATTTTGAAGACTCTGTACAATACACCGTGGGAAAAAGTTTTTCCGCCGACTACATCATAACCAGAAACACACGAGATTTTTCCTCTGGCTCCATTCCCGCAGTAACGCCGGAGCAGTTTATTCAAATAGCAAGCGGCATATAAGCGACACCCTTTAGAGCATTGCCCGGCGGGTGAAAAATCCCCTAAAAACACCCCCAAGCCCCCTTGCAAAGCCTTGGGAAAAGGGGTATTATAACAGGGATGCCGCTCGGCGACAAGCCGAATGGCAAATAGGAGAAAACAGTGTTGGTTATAACAGGAGTCTTTGAAAACGAGCGTTTTATACCGGATATGCCGGTTACAATACCGCAGAAGAAGAAGGTTATTGTTACCATAGAGGAAGAAAAGCCGGTTGAGACAAGCCTAGAGACTACAGCAGAAAAAGTTGATAGTTTCAGAAAAAAATATAACCGTGGCATTTTTGTTGAACATCTAAAAAAGCAGGTTGCAGAAGGGCAATCATTTGACTTTGATGTTCAAAAAGTTGTTGATGGGACAGAAACCGAAGAAGATATGCAAGCTCGTTATCGTCTTGAAAAACAGTTTTAACGTTGAAGAAATAAACCGGAAAGCTCGCTTTTTTGTAGCAGACGCAAGGCAGACAATGCCTATTGATAAAGCTTTTCTCTTTGGTTCCCATGCTAAAGGTAATGCCACAGAGCTAAGCGATGTGGATATTTGCTTTTTTCTTAAAGATTACAATGGGAAACAGCGTGTCGAACTAATAACGGAACTTCTAGGCATTGGAGGAAAATACCCTCAAGACCCCCCCTGTGCTTGACACCTGAAAAGCAATATGCTACCCTAAAGACAGGATAAAGCCAAATGACAGATAAAGAAACAATATCCGCCTCGAAATTTATGAGCTTGGTTTTACGCCACAAGCCAGCAGCCGCCGGCATCACCCTTGACAGCAACGGCTGGGCGCAGACAACGGCCTTAATCGACGGCATGAACCAAGCCGGGCATAACATCACATTGGACAACTTAAAAGAAATCGTGCTAAAGAACAACAAACAGCGATTTAAGTTCAGCGAAGATTACGGAAAAATACGGGCAAACCAAGGCCATAGCATCGCCGTCGATGTAGAAATGCAAGAACGCCAGCCGCCCGATATATTGTATCACGGCACAGCGACAAAATTTTTGGGCGCAATAAAAAACGAAGGCATAATCGCCAAAAACAGATTGCACGTGCACCTTTCGCCCGACAAAGAAACAGCCGTAACCGTAGGACAGCGGCACGGCAAGCCGGTCGTACTAACGATAAATGCCGCAAAAATGCACCAAGACGGCATCGCTTTTTATCTTTCAGATAACGGCGTATGGCTTACAGCCACCGTGCCGGTAAAATATATTTATAATATTTAGCAGGAGCGCAAATCTATGAAATACATCATCATTATTGCGGCAACATTGATAATCGTATTTTGGGCACCACTCCCATTCGTACAACCCTTGTGGGATGCCCAAATCGGCAGACAAAGAATGGAAAGAGCTTTACGTTGGAGACTAGTTGGACTTTCCAGAGACGAAGTTGTTTTGAAACTGGGCGAGCCTACAGCCGGAATAATATATTTGAGGCCTGACCGAAGCCTTGAATACATTCTAATTCCCAACAGAGACCGTTTGCTGGACAGAGTAACCACACGTTCATTGAAAAGGCTAGTAATTCTTTTAGACGAAGATGGCATCGTTACAAGCGTTTTTGCCGGCAATCCGTTTTCCTTTTGAGCGCACTTGTTCCAAAAACAACCTTGCAAAAACAAAGCAGAGTATTTATAATATTTAACAGGAGCGCGAACTTATGAAATACATCATCATTATCGCGGTAGCATTGGCCATCGTATTTTTGATACCAATCCCATTCGTGCAACCCTTGTGGAATGCCCAAATCGGCAGACACAGAATGGAAAGAGCCTTGCGCTGGACACTGGTTGGACTTTCCAGAGACGAAGTCGTTTTGAAACTGGGCGAGCCAGTACCCGGCAGAATGGATTGGTGGCCTAACCAAAGCCTTGAATACATTCTAGTTCCCAGAGACGGTTTGTGGGACAGAATCACCACACATTCATGGAGGCGGCTAATCATTTTTTTAGATGAAGATGGCGTTGTCGAACGCGTTCTTGCCGGCAACCCAGCGCACTTTTGAGCGACACAGGAGACAGCCCAATGGAGTTCCGGCAAGGCTCTGCAAAAGACACAATCGAAATAGCCAAAGTGCAGACAGCCGCATTTGCAGGTTAAGCCCTGGCGGAAATGATCTTTTCCTGTACAATTTCTTCAATAATTTGGGCAGGACTTTTGTTGTCAGCCGCCGCCTTGGTCAAAAGGTAATTAACAGACATAGTCGATAGACCCAAAAGGCGCATTTCCCGCTGTGCAAGCCAGTCGGTTCCATTAGACCCCAATTTGGGAATAGTGCGAGTCAACTCTTCATCAAGAGCATCGTATTCTTCATCAGTCATGTCAGTATAGATCATCAATTTCTCCTAAGGCTCCATTTGAGCAAATATACCATGCCGGCAACCCATTGCATGGAAAACTTTTATCGTGTCATCACCAATGGGATTATAGAATACCTCAATTGGGTTACCCGCCCTATTGAAGCCGATAAAACCGTATTTATTGCTGTAACTTTCTAGCAGGCCACCGCGAATTTTAGTCTGATAAGCATGGACAATATCATCCTGCGTTACCCCGTGCTTGAATGCCGAAGGCACAAATACAATCTCCAGTTCCACACACTCAGCTTAACATAAAACAGGGCAATAAACAAGCCACCGTAAGGCAGGCAAACCCCGCCGGGAGCCGTCCCGTGCCCTTTTCTTTTGGCCGGAAATCTTCTATAATGTAAGCGATGGGAAAAAAGAAGGAAACCCTGCCGCCAATCGCCTCTGAAAGCCAAGTGCGCCCCGAGCAAATCGAAGGCGAAGACGACCGGGACACCAGCCTGCGCCCCCGCCGCCTTGGTGAGTTTGTCGGCCAGCAGGGCATGAAAGACAACTTATCCGTGTTTATATCCGCCGCAAAAGAACGCGGGGAAAGCCTCGATCACCTTTTCCTCATAGGGCCGCCGGGACTGGGAAAAACCACACTGGCGCAAGTCGTGGCAAATGAACTGCAAAGCGCATTCATCCAGACATCCGCCCCGGCAATGGACAAACCCAAAGACATCGTCGGGCTATTGACAAACCTAAAAGCCGGCGACGTTTTTTTCATAGACGAAATCCACAGACTAAAACCCGTCATAGAAGAGCTTTTGTATATCGCAATGGAAGATTACGAACTCGATTGGATCGTCGGCCAGGGGCCAATGGCAAGAACCCTGCGAATCCCAATCGCGCCATTTACGCTAGTCGGGGCAACGACAAAAGCCGGCGTAGTGTCAAGCCCGCTAATCAGCCGCTTTGGAATCACCTGCCGGTTTTCTTTTTACGAGCAGGCAGAAATGGAAGCAATAGTGCGCCGCTCCGCCGAGATTTTGAACATAGCGATAGATAAAGACGCAGCCGCCCTGCTCGCAAAATCTTCCCGTGGCACCCCGCGAGTGGTAAACCGCCTTTTGCGCCGCATGAGGGATTTCGCGCAAGTTGCAGGCGCGGCGAGTATAACGCTTGGCGTGGTAGAAAACAGCCTTGCCCGGCTGGAAATTGACACACTCGGCCTTGAAAGACAAGACAGAGATATATTAAAAATGATAATCGAGCGATACCGGGGGGGGCCGGTGGGCGCAGAAACACTGGCAATTTCCATAGGAGAGTCAGTGGAAACGCTGGAGGATTACTACGAGCCGTACTTAATACAAGCCGGCCTTTTGCAAAGAAGCCCGCGCGGAAGAATGGTAACAAGCCGCGCCTACGGACATCTTGGCTTGTCCGGCGGCGAGGCGGCCGGCGCGGGGGAGCTTTTTTAGAGCGTATGCAACGTGCGGGTTATACATCCCGGATAAAAGGAGACAAGGAGAAAAACATGGAATATGTAACATTCAAAAAAATCCATGACGACGAGTTTTGCGTGATATATTCATATTCTCGCGACAGCGATTTGCATGACGGCAGAATCGAAATAAAAAAAGGAGACCCCGATTTTGCCGACTTTCACGTTTGGTTTGAAAAAAACGTAGAATTAACCCCATCGCAAACCGACACGGACGAAAAACTCTTCGGGTTTAAAGCCATTGATTTTTTGCTAAAGTGCCTAAAAAGCGAACACCCCCTGCCCGGCGAACATCGGGTAGCCTATCAGGGCGGGGTTACCGAGCATGAGCAATAAAACAGGCAAAATAACTGTCGATGTTTTTATCACGATATTCGCTATTCTATCCTTTGTTAGGTGGGAAGGCGCGACCGGCTTTATCTTCCATGCCATTGTCGGCTCCGTGTTTGCGTTACTCGCCATCGTGCATATTGCGCTAAACCGCCAGTGGATAGCGGGCGTAACAAAGCAACTCTTGGCCGGGAAGGCAAACAAAAAGGCAAAGCCGCTCTACATAACAAGCATGATTTTAATCGCAATATGGGGCATCGCAATAGCCTCTGGTTTTTTGGCCATCCCTTGGTTTGTTAATGGCCGGGAAACCTTTTACCCATTCAGCAGAATCCATGCAGTTTCAAGCAGAATCGGCGCGGTGTTCATTCTTGTCCATATATACCAGCACTTGGGACACATCCGTTCATACATGGGGATAAATAAAAAACCAGAAAAACAACCGCCCTAAAACACTTGGCAAAAAAGCGACGTTGTGGTAAAATTGGCAGTAACAAACAAAAAGGAGCCATGTAACAATGCAATGCAAAAAATGTTCACAAAAATTAACCGCCGGGGCAAACTTTTGCCACGTCTGTGGAGCCGCCTGTGGAGCCGCCAGTGGCGTAAAAACCGACCCCAGCGTTAAGCAAAACGAAACGCATGAATTAGACAAACTTGGATTTGCACAATTTGAAGATGAGCAATACGAAGAAGCCGTAGAAACATACAGCAAGGCAATAGAGCTTGACCCGGAAAATGCGGATTTTTACGACAGCCGCGCCCGGGCGCATTACTTTCTTGACGATTACCCCGACGCGCTTGACGATTGGAATACAGCCATAGAACTTGCCCCAGAAAACGCCGCATATTATCAGTCCCGCGCCGATGTTTACCTTCTGCTGGAGGATTACGACAGTGCGCTTCTGGATTTTGACAAAGCAATAGAACTTGCGCCTGATAACGCGGATTACTATAACTGCCGGGGTATTTTGCTTTCGAGTATGCAAGAGCCCTCCAAAGCCCTTGCGAATTACAACAAGGCGATAGAGCTTGATCCGAAAGATGCGGATTATTACCACTGGCGCAGTCTGGCGCACTGCACCCTTGGCGACTACCCCAAGGCGCTTGAAGACGCGGACGAGTCGATAAGGTTTGATCCCGACAATGCTGAGTATTACATCCGGCGCGCCCAAACTTATTTACTTATGGGGGATTACCCCAACGCGCTTGGCGATTTTGAAGAGGCTTACGGGATTGAGCCAAGCGAAGAAGTCCGGGAGCAAATCGAGGAGTTGAAAGGTCTAAAATAGGGAACCACTGATTAACTCGAAGCTAATCATCGTTTCCATAGGATTTTCAGTTGAAATTTCGCCCAGATTGCCATTTCCGGCGAAAATGCTATAAACAAGGTAACCGGCGAAAAAACCCCCGGTTTACGATTTTAACACAGTGGAGGGAAAAAACAGTGCTTCATACTCAAAAAAATATTTGCGAATTTGCCGTAAGTCTATACAGGATAATAGGTTATCCCCCCCCC
>WRKI01000272.1 GCA_009778155.1 Spirochaetota bacterium | reverse complement strand
GGGGGGGGGGTAAAACCATGCTACTGTATGATTTTTTTAACAGTTTTTGAGCCAGCATAAAATATGGTTTCTCCCCCTCTTCGTAAATTTTGCCGCCGGCATTACCGCCAAAAACGGCTTTCGCGCCCTAAAGGGCGACCCCTTAAGTCTATCATGTTTCAGCCGCCGCGTCAACGGACTGCAAGGCCGCGGCCTCGGCCCCCGGAACTACTCCTTGACGACGATGTTTACCAGTTTGTCCTGCACGGTTATCACCTTGACGATGCTGCGGCCTTCCGTCCATTTTTGCACGCCGGGCAGGGCGAAGGCCGTTTTTTCAAGCTCTTCCCGGCCGGTGCCGGCGGCGGCGGTAAACTTGTCGCGTATCTTGCCGTTTACCTGCGCCACCACCGTTACCTCGTCATCGTGCGTCAAGGCCTCGTCGAAAGACGGCCACTGACAGCCGGACACCGAGGGCGGCTTCCCCAGTTTTTCCCAAAACTCTTCCCCAAGGTGCGGCGCGTAGGCGCTTACCATAAGCACAAGCGGCTCCCACAGCCGGCGGGGGATTTTTTCCAGCTTGTTAAGCTCGTTGGAATAAATCATCATCGCGCTGATCGCCGTGTTAAAGTTAAACGATTCCGTGTCCGCGCTCACTTTTTTTATCGTGCGGTGCAGGAGCTTTTCCAGCGGGGGAAGAGCATCGCCGGCGGCTCCCTCGGCAGCCGCGGCTTCGCCCGCGCCGTCGGCCGCGACCTTTTCGCTCATCGCCCACAATCGTTCCAAAAATCGGGCTACGCCGACAAGGCCGGCGGTTATCCAAGGCTTGCTTACTTCCAGCGGCCCCATGAACATCTCGTAAACCCGCATGGAATCGGCTCCGTACTCTTTTATAATCGCGTCGGGGTTGATAACGTTGCCGCGCGACTTCGCCATCTTCTGGTTGTCCGATCCTAAAAT
The DNA here is from genome assembly GCA_009778155.1 of Spirochaetota bacterium. Taxonomy (GTDB): domain Bacteria; phylum Spirochaetota; class Spirochaetia; order Treponematales; family Breznakiellaceae; genus WQXQ01. Next base: position 12,294 of record WRKI01000272.1, on the reverse strand, counting down.
CATCCCTTGGTTGATCAGCCGCTGGAAGGGTTCGGCGGTGTTGACAAGGCCAAAATCGTAAAGCACTTTGTGCCAAAAACGGCTGTAAAGCAGGTGCAAGACCGCGTGTTCCGCGCCGCCGACATAAATGTCCACCGGCATCCAGTATTCGATTTTTTCTTGCGCGGCAAAAACGCTTTCATTGTGCGGGTCAAGATAGCGCAGATAGTACCAGCAGGAGCCAGCCCACTGCGGCATGGTGTTTGTTTCCCGTCTTGCCGGCGCTCCGCAGGCCGGGCAGGCGGTGTTTACCCAGCTTTCGATGCCGGCAAGGGGCGATTCGCCGGTGCCGGTCGGCGCGTAAGAGGCCACCTTGGGCAGGCGCAGGGGGAGCTGGTCGTAAGGCAGGGGCACGATGGCAGAACCGCCTTGGCATTTCGCACTGCAATGCACGATGGGGATAGGCTCGCCCCAGTAACGCTGCCGGCTGAAAATCCAGTCCCGCAGTTTGTAGTTTACCGCTTTTTTGCCAATGCCGGCCGCCTCCAGCCAGAGGGTGATGTTTTTTTTCGCTTCGGCCGTTTCCTGCCCGCTGAACTGCCCGGAGTTTACCGCATAGCCGTCGGCCGTTATGCACTCCCGCATTTCGCCCGGCGGGGTCTTGTCCGGCGCGACTACCTGCACAATGGGCAGGCCGAAGGTTTTTGCAAACTCAAAGTCCCGCTCGTCATGGCCGGGAACGGCCATTATCGCGCCTGTCCCGTAGGAGATAAGCACATAGTCCGCTATCCATACGGGGATTTTTTCCATGTTGGCCGGGTTTACGGCGTAAGCGCCGCTCCATACGCCGGTTTTCTCTTTGGCAAGGTCGGTGCGCTCAAGATCGCTTTTTAACGCGGCGGCCTCTATGTAGGCGCTTACAGCCTGCTTTTGCCCCGCCGTCGTGATTTTTTCGACCAAGGGGTGTTCGGGCGAAAGCACCATGTAGGTCGCCCCGAAAATGGTGTCGGGGCGGGTGGTGTAAACGTCGATTGCAAGGTCGGCCTGTGGGGTTTCCGCCAGAGTCGCCTTGTCAACTGTCGCCAAATCGATTTTGAACCGGATGTCCGCGCCTTCGCTTTTGCCTATCCAGTTGCGCTGCATGAGTTTTACCGGCTCTGGCCAGTCAAGGCTGTCAAGGTCGGCAAGCAGTCGCTCGGCATAAGCGGTTATTTTTAAGACCCACTGCCGGATGCGTTTGCGGGTAACTTTTGTGCCGCATCTTTCACAGCCGCCTTCCTTGACTTCTTCGTTGGCTAGCCCGGTTTTGCAGGAGGGGCACCAGTTGATGGGGCTGTCGGTTTCGTAGGCAAGCCCTTTCTCGAAAAGTTTTAGGAAAATCCACTGGGTAAAGCGGTAGTATTCCTCGCCGGAGGTATCGACTTCCCGGTCCCAGTCGTAGGAAAAGCCCAGGGCTTTTATCTGGCTGCGAAAACGCCCGATGTTTGTCGCCGTTGTAATGGCCGGATGCGTGCCGGTTTTTATGGCGTAGTTTTCCGCCGGCAGTCCGAATGCGTCAAAGCCCATCGGGTGCAGGACGTTAAAGCCTTTCATTCGCAGGTAGCGGCAGTAGATGTCCGTGGCGGTGTAGCCTTCCGGGTGTCCGACGTGCAGTCCTTGCGCCGAGGGGTAGGGGAACATATCGAGTATGTAACGGCGCTTCTCCTTGGGAACCGAGGGGTCTTCGCTCGTTTTGAAGGTTTTGCTTTCATCCCAAAACTTCTGCCATTTCGGTTCGATGCTGTGGAACGGGTACTTTGCCATAATCAAGGCTCCTTGTTTTATGTTGCTCTGCGATCTGCGCCGCCGGCGCTAAAGTCTTCCTATTAAATAGCGGATGTCTCCGAAGAGGGCGAAAAACATCAGCCCCCCGATAAGGACTATTCCGCAAGTCTGGAAGACGTTCACCACTTTGGGGTGCGCCGGCTTTCGGCGTATCAACTCCACCGTGTAAAGCACGATCATCCCGCCGTCAAGAACAGGCAGGGGCAGAAGGTTCATCATGCACAGGGCGATCGAGATGATGGCCAGGAATTCCGCCAGCGACCGCAAGCCTGTCCCGAAGCTTTGCCCGAAGCCCTGTGTCGCCACGCCGCCCATCATGTACGTTATGCGCACGGGGCCGGACACCGCCTGCGTAAGGTCGATGCCTTGGAAGAGAAGGCGCAAGCTGCGCACCGAGATAACCAATGTCCGCCAGCTTTCGCTTACCCCCCTTGCCACGGCGGCGGGGGCGGAAAGACTGGGGGTGCGGAAGCTGATTGTCTCCCAGCCGAAGCCCAGGCTGCCGGCGGCGGCCAAGTCTTGCGCGGTGAACTCCGCAATTGCGATGTTCCCGTTCCGGTAAAATTCAAGGGAAAGGCTTGACGGCTGGCCTTCCATGACTTGCGAAAAATCCATGCTGTTGCGCAGCGGCACGCCGTTTGCCGAAAGGATTAAATCCCCGGCTTCAAGTCCGAGTGTTTGGGCTAGGCCGCCTTCTGCCACGCTGCCTATTATCGGATCGCTCCAGAAGAAGATGCCGATTCTGCCGGCTCCGGTGGCTCTGTCAAGATCGGGCAGGACGTTCAAATCAATGATTTCCCCGTCCCGCTCGACTGTTACCGTGAGCATATTTTGCGCGTTAAGGGCGATGCTTTCCTGTATTTCATGGAAGTACGATGTCCGTCTGCCGTTTATTTCGATTATTCTGTCGCCGGTCATGAAGCCGGCTTCGTCTGCCGGGTGCACGCCTTCGGTAACTTCCGACGCGAGTATGATTCTGTTTCCAAGTGTGTTTACCTCGAATCCGAAGCCCCAAATGAACGACAAAAGGATTGCGGCGAAAACCAAATTGAAAAAAGGCCCGCCGAAACAGGCAAGGATGCGTCTTTGCGGGCTGGCCCCCAGGAAGGAGCCGGCTTCGGGCTGTATGCCTCGGTTCATGTTTTCCCAGGCTTCGTTATAATCGGTTTCGTTTTTGAATTTGCAGTAGCCGCCTACGGGGAAAGCTCCGAGTCTGTATTCGACATCGCCGATTTTCTTCTTTAGAATGGCGTTGCCCCAGCCTATGGAAAAGGCTTCGACTTTGATGCCGGCAGCCCGCGCGCACAAAAAATGTCCAAGTTCATGGACAAAAACGACTATTCCAAGTCCGACTAGCCCAAGGGCGATATTAACTAAAAGCATAGACCTTCCTTAAAAAACATCGATGCCATTTTTCAGGGTTTGCCCTAAAAAATGCAAGGCTTGCCGAAGAAACGGGTTCCCCGACAAGTCCAATATACACTATTTCAGAAAAAAAATCCAGTGTGCCGGGCTTAACGCCCACGACAAACGCATGAACGACACTAGGGAAACGCTGATTAACTCGACGCTAATCAGTGTTTCCTTTAGTCCGATGCGCCTCTATTCACCGGCGGAAAGATCGCGTTCACGCTCGGATATGCTTTTTTCCAGACTTTTCAGAGCTTCTTTGAAACCGCCGTCTTTTATGCCCGCGTAGCCTGCGCTTTCCGCTTGGTTTTTGCGCCTGTTTTTACCGACGGCTTTTTTGGCAGGCGCAGGCTTTTCGGCCGGCAGCGCCGGCGGCGCGGTTTCAACAGGGGCTTCCCCGTACTTGCTTAAAACAAGGGAGATTCCGCCCACATTTTGCCTGGGGAAACGCCTGCGAAAGTCGTTTAGCAGGGCGCTTTGCTTGGTTTGCAAGATTTGCTTCCAGCCGGGATGGTCGGCCTCCACCAAAAGGATGCCCCGATCGAACTCTTTTATTCGGGAATGGTCTGCGGCGGCGGCGATGCCGTTTTTTACTAAGGCCTCCGCCCAAAAATCGAAAAAGCTGGAGTAAGTGCGGGCTTTTTTAAGCAGCCGCTCGTCAAAAATCGCCGAAAGCACGTCCCCGACTCGTTTTGATCTATCGGCGGGCAAATCCGCCGGCTTATCTATTGATAAATCCGCCGGTTTATCTGCGGATAAATCCGCGTTTTCCTGCTTCATTACCTTAATATCGGCGGCTGGCCGGCATTTCAAAGCCGACTTTTTGTGCGGGGTAAAAAAAATGCAAAAAAAACGAAAAAAAAACTCCGGAGGACTTGACTTTTTTTTGCAAACAGGCTATATTTTATATAGTACAACGCGGGATAGAGCAGTTGGCAGCTCGTCGGGCTCATAACCCGGAGGTCGTAGGTTCGAGTCCTACTCTCGCTAAAGAACAGTCGAATGGGTGGTTTTCAAGCTCGTCATTTATGGCGGGCTTGAAATTTAATGGGGAATGGTCTGGTTTTGCGCCGGGAAAAGAAAAAATGTTGAAATTTCTTAAAAAAATCCTGCGTTGGCCGTAAAAAGGTTGATTTGTTCTTGACAAAAATCCGTAATTCTGATTAGCTTATTATATGATCAGAACCTGTTCGAGAAATGCCTGTTTAAGGCAAGGGCAGGGAGGGGAACGAAGGGTTAATCCGTTGCGGTTATCCTTTTTGCAAAACTTAACTGGTTTGCCGATTAGATTTTTTATAAGAGAGGTTTTACATGGCAGTCCCACGGGGGAAAACATCTAAAGCAAGGACAAGGCGGCGGCAGTCCATTAACATGAAGCTTACCGCGCCAACAATGGTAACTTGTAAAAATTGCAGCAATAAGGTGGTTTTGCATCGAATTTGCACAAAGTGCGGTTTTTACAGGGGCAAGCAGGTAATTGTTCCAAATTCCAAAGTCTAAAGAAGGAGAAAAGACATGGACGAGTTGTTTGAAAAAATGAAAAAGCTCATCGCTGAGAAACTGGAAGTGGATGAGGGAAAGATCACTATGGAGGCATCGTTCCGCCAAGACCTTGGCGCGGACAGCTTGGACACCTATGAGTTGGTTTATGCAATCGAGGAAGAGCTTGGCATTGCCATTCCCGATGAAAAAGCCACGGAGTTCGAAACCGTAAAGGACGCATACGAATTTATTAAATCTCAGCAGAAATAAAAGGACGGATTGCCCAAAAATTAGCGCTGAAAGAAAAAAACAGTTGGCGGCTTTTCAAAAAGCAGCCGGGTTTAAGTTTAAAAGCCTTGAGTTTTTGAACCTGTCTTTCATTCACCGCTCGTTTTCTAACGAAACTGACGACAGGGTTAGCAATGAGCGGTTGGAGTTTTTGGGCGATTCCATTGTTGGGGCTGTTTGCGCCACTTTATTATACAAGAAGTACTCGAAAAAAAGCGAAGGCGAGCTTGCAAAAATAAAGTCCGTGGTGGTCTCGGAGGAAACTCTTTCCAAAATTGCCGGTGTTTTACGGCTTGACGAAATGTTGGTTTTGGGCAAGGGGGAAGAGCTTTCCGGGGGCAGGACAAAAAAGGCAATTCTCGCCGATGCCTTGGAAGCTCTTGTCGGGGCCTTGTATCTTGACTCTGGCTTTAAGGCGGCCTTCGACTTCCTAAGCCGCTATTTTAGCCCGGAGATTGACCTTGCCGCAGAGTCCGGGGGGAATCGCGATTTTAAATCCGTTCTGCAAGAGGCCTGCCAACGGGCTTTTCGCTGTTATCCCGAATATCGTCTAATAAAACGCACCGGGCCGGAGCACGACCGTGTGTTTTGGATGGATGTCTGCATAAACGGCAAGTCCTACGGTCCCGGCTGCGGCCGGAACAAAAAAAGCGCCGAACAGGAAGCCGCCCGTTTTGCATACGAAGAGCTTTTTAACAAAGAAGGCTAGGCCGGGGGCTGTGGCTGGGGGGCGGGGGTTAGCTTGGGGGCTTCGGGGTTTCCGTCCGGTTTTCTACTGCGATTTTCAATTTTCTGATAAAAAACTCCGGCGTGGCGGCTACAAGAAAAATGAACAGGCGGTTTATAAAGCCGGCGGGTATGTATTCCGCCTTGCGCCTGAGCATTTTTTTTACGGCTATTTTTGCAAGTTTTTTCGGCGGCATTATTACCCCCAGTTTTAGCCCAAGTTTTAGATTGGCCTGCGGCAGATCGTAAAGGCCCGTCGCTACAGCACCCGGAGAAAGCGTCGTTATGTACACCCCCTTGTGAAAAACCTCGTTGCGCATTGCCCGCGAAAAACATCGCAAAAAACTTTTCGTGGAACTGTACAAGGCGATGCCCGGCATCATCATTCTGGACGAAATTGACGCTATGTTTAAGATATGCCCCTTTCTGTTTTCGCCAATCATTTGTCCGGCGAAAAGGCGCATGAGCAGGGCGGGCGTTGTTATGTGCAAATTGATAATGGCTTCCATTTGCTCAGGCGGCGTTGAGGCAACGTCTTTGTAAAAAAAGATGCCGGCGTTGTTTACAAGGATTTCGATTTTTAAGCCGCGGCTCTGGCAAAAGTTAAAAAGTTTTTCGGCAGAATCCCTTTGCGCCAAATCAAGGCAAAAAACACTTGGTTTTACGCCGTAGGCCGCTTCGATTTCGCCGGCAGCACTGGCAAGCGCCGCCTCTTTGTTGCTCACCATAAGCAGAGGGTAGCCAAGGCTGGCAAGCTCGCCGCTTATCGCAAGGCCTATTCCCGAACACGCGCCTGTAACAAGGGCGGTGTTTTTTTGCCCGTCCATGCGGCCTACCGCGCCAAGTCCGCAGTGTCAATTTGCGGGTGGTGGTAGCCGGGGGAGCCGAACTTTACGCGCCCGAACTGAATGGCTCGCTGGGGGCACAGGTTTACACAGCCCTGGCAGTGCTCGCATTTGTCGTTAAAGGCCGGCCGCCCGTCTTTTACCGCGACGGCGGAAACCGGGCAGATTTTTTCGCAAGTGCCGCAGGCATTGCAAGCGTCGCCTATTTTGTAGTGCTTGTGAAGCCTGCGGGCGTTTTTGGAAAAAAGCCCGGAAACAAAGGCACAAAGCGGGTAAAAACTGCCGGCAGAGTTTGCCCGTCTTTCAATTACGGCGCGGGCGGCTTCCTCGCTTGCCGTCTGTTGCATGGCCACACGCTGGTCAATTTTGCCTTGGCCGGGATGCCCGAAAATGGCCAGATAATTTTCCACAGAGGGTATGCGCCCAAAGTACAACTTGGCGATGCCTTCTTTTGTTTTAAGGATTTTGCTCAAAGCCCCCAAAGCGCCGCCCGGTATTGAGCCGAAGGTAACAAAGGCGGCAAGGTAGGGGGTCTTAAAAACAGCCCTTTGCGCAAAGTTGCGAACCGCTAAGGGAAGCCCGAAGGCATAAGCGGGAAAGACCAAAACCACGGCTCCTCCATCGCCGGCCTCCACAAGGATTTCGTCTTTTTGCAGTTCTTTGCCAATGTCGTAAAGCTCGCAAGGGCTGCCGGCCAATTCGGCGATTTTTTTCGCCGACCAAAGACTGTTGCCGGTCGCGCTAAAATAATAAATCTTCGTCAACGGTGTTCACTCCTAAGTCCAAAACCGGCTGGCCGCCGCATATCTCTCGAAAAAACTCACACAAAGGCACGAAGGCACAAAGGCACAAAGTTTCTCCAGAACCTTTGTCCCTCCGCGTGCGCACTATGCACACACGGTGTCTATGCGCCGGCGGCGGGCAATGCTGAAATAGCCGATTGGTACATTTCGACGTATTTTTTCGCCGACTTTTCCCATGAAAAATCCTGCTTCATCGCCCTTATGCGCATTTCCGCGATATGCTCCGGGAGATTGTACCAAGCGTGCATCGCCCAGCCTATGGTGTTGTAGATTGACGAAGGGTCAAGAATGTCGAACATAAAACCCGTGCCGCTGCCGGTTTTTTCATCGTAGTTTTCGACCGTGTCAACAAGCCCGCCCGTGCGCCGCACGATTGGCAGGGTTCCGTAGGCAAGGGAGTACATCTGGTTAAGCCCGCAAGGTTCGTATCTACTGGGCATAAGGAAAAAATCGCTGCCGGCTTCTATCAAGTGGCTCAACTCTTCGCTGTACCCGATTTGGGCGCGGAAATTCGTCAGCCTTGCCGAAAGCCCTGCCACCTCTTTTTCGCACCAAGATTCGCCGGAGCCAAGAAGCACAAACTGAAGCGCAAAATCGCGGCAGAAGGAAAACGCGCTGCCGTAATTAGGGCCAAAAAGCTCGCCCACACCTTTTTGGCCTGCAAGCCGCGTTATCATGCCGATTACCGGCACCTTGGGGTTTACTTCCAAGCCAAAATACTTTTGCAAAGCCGCCTTTGCCTTTGCCTTGCCCGCCATGTTTTCCACGGAGAATTTTTCGCCCAAGTACTTGTCTTTGGCCGGGTTCCAAATGGAGGTGTCTATTCCATTAAGTATGCCCAAATAGTCCTTGCTCCGCTGGCGCAGATCGCCGTCCAGCCGGAAACCCTGCGCCTGCGTTTTTGTCTCTTCCGCATAGTTGGGCGAGACAGTGTTCAGCTTGTCCGCGTTAAAAATGCCGGCTTTTAGAAAGTTCATCATGTCCCAGTCGTCAAAATTGGCGCGGAAATAAACGTCCCAGCCAAGGCCGGTATAATCGAAGTTGGCCTTGCTGTACACCCCTTGGTAGCCAAGATTGTGAATGGTCAAAATTGACACAGCCCTTTCAAACCCGCCGGGGATTTGGCCGCCGGCCACGGGAGCGCGTTCTGCGAACTTTTGGTACACGGTGGCCATTGCCGCCGGCCAGTCGTGGGCGTGAACCACGTCGGGGTACCATTCGATTTTTCGGCAAAGCTGGAAGGCCGCCTTGCAAAAAAACGAAAAGCGCCGGGGGTTGTCGATGAAGTCTGGCTGGGAGGGGATGCCGTAGATGCCGTCCCTGCCAAAATAAATTTCGTGGTCGATAAAATAAACCTGCACGGGCTTTTTTGCAGTGGAACCCGGCAGACGCTCTTCGTACACCGCGCTCCATTCTTCTATGCCGCCCATAGGAACCCCCAAGGCTCCGGGCAACGGAGTCAGGCTGGTTTTGTCGATAGGGTAGTACCGGGGAATCACGATTCTGACATCGTGCCCCAGTTTTGCCAGGGCGATAGACAGAGAAGAAACCATGTCCGCAAGGCCGCCCGTTTTTGCGTAAGGGAGCGCTTCGCTTGTTACCATCAGTATTTTCATTAATTTTCCACCTTTGTAAAAGTTTTAGATGCGCTGCGCTTGCACCCGCCGCAATCGTGCCAAGCCCCGCCGGGGGCTGGCTGGAAAAAACGGCAGCCTGTACTTCCACAGGCTGCCTTAATCGGTGTTTTCTTAACTCTGGCCGCCGCCGCCCATAGCCGCCAGCGCCGCTTCGTCCTCTTTCGCCAGCATTGCGTCAAGGGAAGCCAAGTCCGTCGGCGCGCTGTACTGCGCCCAGTCGATCATGCCTTCCTGCTTGCCGACGATAAAGCTGTAGATAATGTCGCCGAAAACGTTTATGGCGGTTCGCGGCATATCCACAATCCTGTCGATGCCAAAGATAAAAGCGATAGCCCCAATGGGGATGCCGATAGACATAAGCACCATAGAGAGCATGATCATGCCCGCGCCGGGAACGCCCGCCGCGCCCAGCGTCGCCATTGTCGCGGTTATAAGGATGGTGATTATGTCGCCCGCGCTTAAATGAATCCCAAGGAAGCTGGCCAAAAAGACTGCCGCGACGCCTTGGAAAATGGCCGTTCCGTCCATGTTAAGGGTTACGCCCATAGGCAGGCCGATAGAGGCCAGCTCGCGGCTAAAGCCCAAGTTACGCGCACAGCGCATGGTTACAGGCAGCGTCGCGGCGGAAGATGCCGAGGAAAACGCGAAGGTAAGCGCCGGCGATGTTTTCTTGAACAGCATTGCCAAACTTAGCGACTTCCCGGTGTGCGGGTTTTTCCCAACGAGGAGCTTTAACGCGCCGCCGTATATGAAAACCAAGTGGAAGGCCAAAGCCAGCCAGACGACCAATACGAAGCCGATAAGCGCGACAATTGCATCCAAGCCCAGCATGGAGAAGGTGCGTGCCAAAAGCGCGAAAACGCCGTAAGGGGCAAAGCTCATTACGACGGAAGTAACCTTCATGATAACTTCGTTAGTGGATACAAAGAGCCTTCTTAGGGGCTGCGCCGCTTCGCCAATCGCGTTTATTGCCAGGGCTATGGCCACTGCGATAAAAATTACTTGCAGGGTTTGCCCGGTGGAAAGGGCGGCAAAGGGATTTCGCGGCACGATGTTTATCAAGATTTGATAAACGCCCGGCGGCGTGCCTATTGTAGGTTCAATTGCGAAGGCCGCGATGCTTTCTTCGGTTACGCCCCTTGCAGGGTTAAGCACCGTGCCAAAAAACATGGCCGCCCCGATAGCGGGGAAGGTTGACAAAATGTAGATGCCCGCAAGCTTTCCGCCTATGCGCCCGACTTTTTTCGGGTCGGGGATGCTCGTTATGCCTACAACCAACGATACAAAAATCAAGGGGACGACGATCATAAAGATGCCGTTAAGAAATAGTTCCCCTACGAAAAACAAAACCCCGTCAATAAAATGGGTTCTGATGATGTTAGTTGCCCCAATCGGCGCGACGACTTGAAGCCCGAAGCCAAGCGCAATGCCTAAAACCAAGGCTATCAGCATCTTTGTCGCTAATGCCATTTTCTGTTTTTCCATAAAATCGTTCTCCTTCATCTAAAAGCGGTTTTTTTGTTACACCTACGAACTATAATGCAAAATGCGCGATAAGTCAAGGGGGCCGGGCGGCACGGCAGCAATTCTCGGTTTAACCGTTCTTTATAGGAAGAAAAAGCTCACGCAAAGGCGCAAAGGTGCAAAGGCCGCGAAGCACAGACTAGAAAGCTCCGCCTTAATCCTTGCGCCTTTGCGTGAGCCTTTTCCGTGTCCGGGACTCGCTGGCCGGCAGCCGCTTGGTGTCCGGCAGAGACTTTCTCGCAGGGACAGCCCGCGAACCAGTGCCCGCTAAGTTCCCCGGCAGAGACTTTCTCGCCAGTGCTTAAATAAAACCTTTGTGCCTTCGTGTCTTTGTGCCTTTGTGTGAGATACTTCCGAAGGCCAGCCCGCGAACCAGTGCCCGCTAAGTTGCCCGGCAGAGGCTTTCGCGCCAGTGCTTAAATAAAACCTTTGTGCCTTCGTGTCTTTGTGCCTTTGTGTGAGATACTTCCGAAGGACAGCCCGCGAACCAGTGCCCGCTAAGTTGCCCGGCAGGGGCTTTCTCGCCAGTGCTTAAATAAAACTCTTTGTGCCTTCGTGTCTTTGTGCCTTTGTGTGAGATACTTCCGAAGGACAGCCCGCGAACCAGTGCCCGCTAAGTTCCCCGGCAGGGGCTTTCTCGCCAGTGCTTATAAAAAACCTTGGTGCCTTCGTGTCTTTGTGCCTTTGTGTGAGATACTTCCGAAGGACAGCCCGCTGGCCGGCAGCCGCTTGGTGTCCGGCAGAGACTTTCGCGCTGGAACAGCCCGCGAACCTGTGCTCGCTAAGTTGCCCGGCAGAGGCTTTCTCGCCAGTGCTTAAATAAAAACCTTTGTGCCTTCGTGTCTTTGTGCCTTTGTGTGAGATACTTCCGAAGGCCAGCCCGCGAACCAGTGCCCGCTAAGTTGCCCGGCAGGGGCTTTCTCGCCAGTGCTTAAATAAAACCTTTGTGCCTTCGTGTCTTCGTGCCTTTGTGTGAGATACTTCCGAAAGACAGCCCGCGAACCAGTGCCCGCTAAGTTGCCCGGCAGAGGCTTTCTCGCCAGTGCTTAAATAAAAACCTTTGTGCCTTCGTGTCTTCGTGCCTTTGTGTGAGATACTTCCGAAGGCCAGCCCGCGAACCAGTGCCCGCTAAGTTCCCCGGCAGGGGCTTTCTCGCCAGCCCTTATAAAAAACCTTTGTGCCTTCGTGTCTTTGTGCCTTTGTGTGAGATACTTCCGAAAGACAGCCCGCGAACCAGTGCCCGCTAAGTTCCCCGGCAGAGGCTTTCTCGCCAGTGCTTAAATAAAAACCTTTGTGCCTTCGTGTCTTCGTGCCTTTGTGTGAGATACTTCCGAAGGACAGCCCGCGAACCAGTGCCCGCTAAGTTCCCCGGCAGGGGCTTTCTCGCCAGCCCTTATAAAAAACCTTTGCGGCCTTTGCTCCTTTGCGCCTTTGCGTGAGCCTTTTCCGTGTCCGGGACCCGCTGGGCGGCTTGAAGACAGCAAAGGAAAGCTGATTTTAGACAAAAAAATACCCGAAAAAAAAGTTACAAAGAGCTTGACAGCCGCCTTGGGAAATGCTATCGTTTAAGAGTGCGCTGTTTAACGCCCCGGCCGGGAGCCTATCCGTAGGCAGGCAGGTCTGTCAGACCTTTTTTGGGGGCGGACTTCTTAGCTGCGCAACAGCCGGGCAGCCAAACGGCAGCCGGCGAAAGGGTGTAAAACAGTGTATTTTGTCGATAAAGAGACAGCCGAAAAAATCGCATTTCTATATCCCATAATGGTTTATACCCCCCCC
>WRKI01000271.1 GCA_009778155.1 Spirochaetota bacterium | reverse complement strand
CGCCTGTACATGGCGTTTGCGCTTGCGAACATTCTGCGCTGGTCGTGGCGGCTGAACTCGCTGGGCTCGCTTGCCGCTGCGGCGTAGGGCTTGCGGGTAAGGTGTGCCCGTCGCCCCTTTAGGGCGGCAATTCCCCGCGGGAACCGCCATTTCCGCTTGCGCCGCCGCCTTTTTTGAGGTTTTTACGGGCAAGGTTTTCATAAAATAAAAAGTACAGCTTGGGACTTCGTAAAAACGCTCATTTAATCAGTGCTTCCCTAACTTGAATTAAGCGCGGGGTTTTGCTATTATAGAAGATAAGAAAGGAGGTTGCGTGAAAATTTTATTTTGGGCTTTGTACGCCGCCGGCGCGGTTGCCGCGTATTATTTTTTGACAATGGCGCTTTTGGCTGTCGTGAGCTTTCTTTTGTACGGCAGGTTTGAGTTTCAACTCCAGTCCCCGGCAGGGCTGCTTGGCGAACCCTTCCTGTCCTTTATGCTGATAGCGGCTTTCGCGCTTTCTTTTGCCGCCGCCTTCCTCTTGCACAGACGGCCGGACACTCCGACGGCGGCCGTTTTTGCCGCAACCGCCGCCCTGCTTGCCGCCGGCCTTGTCGGGCTAAAACTGATCGATTCTTACGGCCGCGGCGGTTTTGGCAGGGATTTTTTGTTTTCGCTTGCAATCGTTTATTTTTTGTCGCCCCTGACGCTGGCCTTTTTTACGCACTTTATCGGCCTTGGGGTTTTAAGATCAAGAGGAGTGTTTTTATGAAAAGCAAAAACGGAATCAAGACTTTGGCCTTTGCCGGCCTTGCCGCGCTGGCTATCTCCATGACCGCCTGCACCCGTCCGCAAACTGCGACGGAAGTCGCGACGCAAGCCGCCTATGACAGCGAGGATGATTTCCAGACGCGGGTTTCCGGGGACGGAGTTATAATAGAAAACTATGTCGGCGCAAACAGAATAGTTCGCATTCCTTCCATTATAGGGGGATTGCCGGTTACCGGTATATGGGGGGAATCCTTCGAGGGAAGGGGGATAACGGCTGTTGCCATTCCCGGCACCGTTACATCCATAGGCTGGCGTGCATTTGCAGATAACGAGCTTGCTTCTGTAGTCATTCCCGACGGCGTAACCTTTGTTTCGGACATGGCCTTTGCGGGCAACCGCCTGACCGATCTTGTCATTCCCGCCAGTGTCAGAACAATCGGGCTTGCCGCCTTTTCCGGCAACCTCCTGAGCAGTCTTACAATTTACCCCGGCGTTACGGTCTTTGACGATGCTGTCTTTTCCGGCAACCGCCTGACAAGCGTTGTTATCCCGGACACCGTTACGCATATCGGCTGGGCGGCCTTTGCGGGCAGTCCGATTACAAGCATCACAATAGGCGCGAATGTTACGCTTGGCTATGACTCATTTGACGGCGGTTTCTACGCCGCATACAACGCGGCAGGCAGGCTCGCGGGAACCTACACAAGGGGCGGCGCGGACAGTGTCAACTGGAGTTTTGCTTCGTTGGCGGCGCATGACGCGCCATATTGCGACGAGGCTGATTTCCTTACGGAGAATTTTCGCGGCGGGGAAATAATAACGGGCTACCTGGGCGGCGGCGCGTTTGTTCGCATTCCGCCGGCTTTTTACGGAACGTCTGTTGTAAGTATAGCCAGGGATGCGTTCCGTGAAAGTGGGATAACCGGTGTCATCATTCCCGACAGCGTTTCAACTATTTTGGACGGGGCCTTTTACGGCAACGGCCTTACGGAAATAACCATAGGCAGAAATATTTTGTTTGTCGGCTCCTTCGCTTTTGCGCATAACCCGCTTACCAGCATTACAATCGCGGAAAGGGGCTGGGCGGTGGAGTTTGGGGAAGAGGCCTTCCCCGGCGGTTTCCTTGCCGCATACAGCGCGGCAGGTTACGCCGGCGGAACCTACACAAGGCCTGATGTTGACAGCCTCGACTGGCGGCTAACGGATTGAGCGCCGGCTGGCGCATGAATAAGCATGAAGCCCGGCTGTTAAAAAACGCGCTGTGCCTTAAAACCAGGCCAGGAAAGATTAAGAAGCCTGTTATCATTCGTGAGTAAAACGGCACTTAAAACAATAGAACTGGCTACAATAATGCTGTCCGGGAGCTTTAGGGAAGTGTTGCGGCGAAGTGCAATGGTTTCTTTTTTCACCGTGTTGCCAAGCTCCATTACATGAATTCTGTCTGAAAGAAGGGCGCACAGACGCTCTTCCTCCTCTGCCGGTAGCCCCGGTTTTGCAAACAGTTCAATTTCGGTTATTGCGCTAATAAATAAATCGGCTTCGTTTAGCTCATCATGTAAACGGCGAGAGATTGTACTGCCCCTGGCAGTAAGAAAGATAACTGCATTGGTGTCAAGCAAAAAGCGGCTTTCAGTCATCCCATTCGTCCCGCAGTTTTCTCTGGTAAGCCATTCCGTCGCCATAGGTATCCGGAGAAATAATACCGAAGTACTGTGAAATGGGCGTACGGCCATTTGCACCTGCCGTTGTAAAAGGATCGGCGCACACAAGTTTAACTTGCGCGGTTGTCCCCACGGGGATTTCCGGCGGAACTTCAAGTATAATCTGGCGGCTGGCCGGTATTTCTATCGTTTGCTCGATGATCATAAACAGAGCATAACATAAAATGGATAGCCATGAAAAGCCCCACCCCGGCCGCTAGCGTTTGTCAAAGACCAAAAGCTCCGCATCGCCGGCACCTGCGCCGGCCGCATCAGCAGTTACGGTGTCGCCTTCGCGGACAGTGCCGGCGATGATAAATTTCGACAGGGGGTTTTCCAAAAACGCCTGTATCGTGCGTTTTAGCGGACGCGCCCCGAACTGCGGATCGTAGCCGCGTTCTGTTATCGCGTCCTTTGCCGCGTCGGTTAATTCCAGGGAAATTTTTCGATCGGCAAGCCGCCGGGAAAGCCGCGTTAGCTGAATATCCACGATTTTTCCGATCTCGCTTTTTTCCAAGCGGTTGAAAATTACCGTCTCGTCAATGCGGTTTAGAAACTCCGGCCTAAAACTCTGCTTTAGCAAGTTCAAAAGAGCCGCCTTTACATCGCCGGCGCTTTGCACGCTCTGCGCCCCCAAAATTAAATCCGAACCCAAATTGCTCGTCATGATTATAATCGCGTTTTTGAAATCCACAACTCGCCCCTGCCCGTCGGTAAGCCGGCCGTCATCAAGAATCTGCAAAAAAACATTGAAAATCTCCGGGTGCGCCTTTTCTATTTCGTCAAAAAGAATGACGCTGTAGGGACGGCGGCGCACGGACTCCGTCAATTGGCCGCCCTGCTCGTAACCGACATAGCCGGGAGGCGCGCCGATCAAGCGGCTAACAGAGTGTTTTTCCGCGTACTCGCTCATGTCTATTCGCGTAACGGCCTTTTCATCGTTGAACAGAAAATCGGCCAGCGTTTTTGCAAGCTCCGTTTTGCCTACGCCCGTGGGGCCTAAAAACAGGAAGGAACCCAAAGGCCGCGCCGAGTCGGAAAGCCCGGCCTTGTTGCGCCTTATCGCGTCGGATACGGCGGCCAAGGCTTCGTCCTGCCCGACAACGCGCTTTTCCAGAGCCTTTTCCAAGTCAAGGTATTTTTGCATCTCGCCGGAAAGCATTTTTGACACAGGAATACCCGTCCATGCCGACACTGCGGCGGCAATGTCTTCCTCGCCAACTTCTTCGCGTAACAAAGCCCCGGCACCCGCGCCGCCGGCAGCCGCCGTCGCCGCATCCTCGCGCTTTTTTTCCATTTGATCGGAAAGCGCGGCAAGCTGTTTTTGCGCATCTGGAATTTTCCCGTGCTTTACCTCCGCCGCTTTTGACAGATCGCCGGCACGCTCGTGGCGGGTCTCTTCGATTTTTAGCTCTTCGATTTTTTGCTTTACCTCGCGGATTTTTTGAATGTCCTGTTTTTCGCTCTCCCACCGGGCCTTCATCGCATCACGATGCGCGCCCAGATTTGCAATTTCGCTTTCCAGTTTCGCAAGACGCTCCTTCGATGCGGCATCCTCTTCACGCGACAGAGCCTGCTTTTCGATTGACATCTGCAAGAGCTTTCGTTCAAGTTTGTCAAGCTCTGTCGGCCGGCTGTCAAGCTCGATTTTCAACCTGCTTGCCGCTTCATCTACCAAGTCGATAGCCTTGTCCGGCAAAAAGCGGCTTGTAATGTAGCGGTCAGAAAGCGCGGCGGCGGCGACAAGCGCTTCGTCCTTTATGCGCACGCCGTGATGAATCTCGTAACGCTCTTTAAGGCCGCGCAAAATTGCGACAGTGTCTTCCACGCTGGGCTGTGCCGTATAAATTTGTTGGAAACGCCGCTCCAGCGCGGCATCCTTTTCGATATGCTTGCGATACTCGTCCAAGGTGGTCGCCCCGATACAACGAAGCTCGCCTCGGGCAAGGGCGGGTTTTAACAAATTGGAAGCATCTGTCGCGCCCTCGGCCGCGCCGGCACCGACCAGCGTGTGAAGCTCGTCAATAAAAAGGATGATCTTGCCGTCGCCGGCTTGCACTTCGTGTATTACCGCTTTTAGCCGCTCTTCAAATTCGCCGCGAAACTTTGCACCGGCTACAAGCGCGCCCAAATCCAGCGCGAGCAGTATTTTTCCCTTTAGCCCCTCTGGAACATCGCCTGCGACAATGCGCCTTGCCAAGCCTTCTGCGATGGCGGTTTTTCCGACACCCGGCTCGCCGATTAACACTGGATTGTTTTTTGTGCGGCGGGAAAGAACCTGCATACAGCGGCGTATTTCTTCGTCGCGCCCGATAACGGGATCGAGCTTTTCCTGTCGTGCCAAACTTGTAAGGTCGCGACAGTAACGCTCCAGCGCCTGATACTTTTCCTCTGGGTTTTGATCCGTTACGCGAGCGTTTCCCCTAACAAGCTTTAATGCGTCAAGAATCGTGTTCTTGCTCACGCCCGCTTTTTTCAGAATGTCGGCGGCGCGGCCTTCGCCGGCGGCAATAGCGACCAAAATATGCTCGGTTGAAACATAGTCGTCCTTAAGCGCGGCGGCTTCGGCCTCTGCCTTGGCAAGAACTTTGGCGGCGGCAGACGACAGAACAAGCTGTGCCGCATCCCCGTACATTTTTGGCAGCCGCCCCGCCGCCGCTTCGGTGTCGGCGATTATCTGCCCCGCGTTTGCGCCGGTTCTTTCTATTATTGGCAAGACTATGCCGTCTTTTTGCCGCAACAGTGCCAAAAGCAAATGTTCGGTTTCTACCTGCGGGTTGTCTTCTTTTTGGGCAATGCCCGTCGCCTCGTTAAGCGCGTCCCCCGCTTTTATCGTAAGTTTTTCGTAGTTCACAGTACCCTCTGTTAATCGGCCGCCGTTTGCCGGGCAATATTTTCAAGCGGAATCCAGCCAAGTTCGCCTGTGTCTTCGCGCTTTGCCCACAGCCAGCCGTTCATTTCTTTGGTTCCGCACAACAGCGTTCCTTTTTCGGCGGTAAGCTCTTTTGCCGTGTAATCTTCCAGCACGGTTGCCAGGCCGTTTTTTCTTTTTGACAGAATTTGCCCGGGCACAAAGCCCCCGCCGGATGCGTCGGCTTTTATGCAGTACTCCCAGTTTTCCCAGCCGGGGCTTTTCACGGAATAGGGGTCTTCTGCCAATGTTACTTTTTCGCCTTTTGCAAGCTCCATAGGGATAGGAAAGTCGCTAGCGTGCGCTTTTGTTACGATGTACCTCATACTTTTTACATTAACATTGCCCAGTGCAAGTTGTCAACTGACAGTTTGCACGGAAAGAAAGAAAATTTCATCATAGAGGAAGAATACCTCACACAAAGGCACAAAGCACAGATCAGAAAGCTCTGCGTCATTCCTGAAATCCTCTTTTTATGCTTTATAATGAGGCAAGAGAGGACGCGGCCTTATCATAGTCCCGCCCGAACCTTTGTGCCTTTGTGCCTTTGTGTGATTAAAATGGGAGTAAATTCAGAAGCTCGAGCATTCATGCGTTTGTCGTGTTTTTTTTGGAAAAACACTTGACAAAATGTGTTTTTTCTGTTAGGATTGCAATCAAGACACGCCGGGAGCGGCGCGTTTTTAGGGAAACACTGATTAACACGAAGCTAATCAGTGTTTCCTCCTGCATTTGCTCATTTCATTGCGCAAAATGCGGGTAAGAACAATTATTAAATCCTCGATGGGATTTAATAATCGTTTCCTTAGGGCTGCGGCCTTAAAATTAGAGGAGAAGGCACAATGAATGTACTGCTGGTTTATCCCGAATACCCCGTAACTTTTTGGAGTTTCAAGCACGCGCTTAAATTTATCAACAAAAAATCCAACCTCCCACCCTTGGGAATTTTAACAGTCGGGGCGATGCTGCCAAAAGAGTGGAATCTGAAACTGATCGACATGAACACCCGGCCCTTGAAAAACAAGGATATTTTATGGGCGGATTTTGTCTTCATTAGCGCGATGCTCATTCAAAAGGAATCCGCACGCTCGGTTGTCAACCGTTGCAAAGAGCTTGGCGTAAAAACCGTAGCCGGCGGCCCTCTTTTTTCAACCGAAACCGAATGCTTTGACGATGTGGATCATCTTCTTTTGTACGAAGGCGAAGTTTGCATCCCGCAATTTTTAAGCGATTTGAAAAACAATTCGCCCAAACATATCTACAACTGGGAAAGCTACCCGGAGGTTACGCAAACCCCGACTCCCGCATGGAAATTGCTAAACATAAAACAATACGCCATGCTCAGTATCCAGTATTCCAGGGGCTGTCCCTTTAATTGCGATTTTTGCAATGTCGTTTCTTTGTTCGGCAACAAGCCGCGCACAAAAACTGCCGGCCAAATTATCGAAGAACTTGAAGCGATTTACAAGCTAGGCTGGCGCGGCAGTATTTTTTTTGTAGACGACAATTTTATCGGCAACAAGAAAAAGCTGAAAGAAGAGGTTCTGCCGGCCATTATCGAATGGATGCGCGAAAGAAATTACCCCTTTGATTTTTTCACGGAGGTATCGATCAACATTGCCGACAACGAAGACTTAATGCGGCTTATGGCCTGCGCGGGTTTTGACAATGTTTTTGTAGGCATAGAAACGGTGGACGAAGACTGTCTGTCCGAGTGCAACAAGGCGCAAAACACAAAACGCGATCTTGTCGAAAGCGTTAGGCGCATACAAAGGCACGGTATGCAGGTTCAAGGCGGCTTTATTCTGGGTTTTGACAATGACAAGCCGAGTATTTTCTCTAAAATGATTTCTTTCATTCAGGAAAGCGGCATTATTACGGCGATGGTCGGTCTTTTGAACGCGCCTGCCGGCACAAAACTTTTCGAGCGCATGAAGCAGGAGGAGCGTTTGCTTAAAAACTTTTCCGGCACAAACACGGACGTAAACTTTATAACAAAGATGAACTTGGACGACTTGCGTGCCGGTTACGACAATGTTGTGCGCACGATTTACGGCTATGAAAATTACTACCGGCGGATAAAGGTGTTTCTGGAAAATTACCGCCCGCAAAAAGTCGTAAGCAGGCAGCTTAACTTTAGAGACATCAAGGTATTTTTCAAGGCCTGCTTTGTTTTGGGCGTGGTCTCCAAAGGCTCCAAGCACTACTGGGGGCTTCTGCGCTGGGCGCTCTCGAAAAAGAAAGGCGTTTTTTCCCTGGCTGTAAGGTTTTCCGTTTACGGCTATCACTTCCGCAAGTGCATAGCCGAAACGGGAATTTCCCGCTAAGGAAGCAATGATTAAATCCTCGTGGGATTTAATCATTGCTTTCCTAGGGGTCGCGGCAAGCCTGCCGGCAATCGCTTCCAGCCTCTACATAATAGGAAGATTCTCGAACCAAAGGTTCGCGGCGCAAAGGGAAAATCAACCTTTGCGCCTTCGTGCACGACAAACGCATGAAAGGTCAATGGCTGTGAAATTACTCCCCATTAAACTCACACAAAGGCACGAAGGCACAAAGGGGGGATTATAAGGTCTGAGCCTTCCTTTTGCCTCATAATAGAGCATAATAGGGGATAATGTAGGTATGAAGCGGCACTTTCTAAGCTGAACTTTGTGCCTTTGTGTCTTTGTGCCTCCGTGTGAGTTAAATCCGATAAAATCTAAATTTCGCGGCAATCCGGCTTGACAGGCGCGGGAAACAGTGCTAATCTTAAAATAGCTAGCCAATATTGCTAAACAAAGAAGGAGACATGAAGCATGAACGATTTGTTAAAAGGCGCGTATGACCTGCACGTCCACAGCGCCCCGGACGTCCTGCCGCGTAAAATGGACGATATTGAGATGGCGCAGCGCGTTATCGAGGCCGGGATGGCCGGCTACGTCATCAAAAGCCATTATTTCCCCACTTCCGAGCGGGCGCATCTTATAAGGAAGATGTATCCAAAGTGCAATTGCCTTGGGTCGGTAACCCTCAATTCGTCGGTGGGGGGAATCAACCCCAGCGCGGTGGAAATGGCGGGGCGCAGCGGCGCGAAAATCGTCTGGTTCCCCACCTGCGACGCCGAGCACGAGCGCGCGCACGTTTTCGGCGGCGACCCGAACAAAAAACTCCCCTACTGGGCGCAGATCATCATTCAATTGAAGGAAGCCGGGATACACACCCCGACGATAAGCATTCTGGATGGCGGCAAGCTCAAAAAAGAGGTCTTCGAGGTTCTTGACATAATTGCTTCGCATAACATGATTCTGGCAACCGGCCACCTGTCCCACGAAGAAGCCTTTGCCCTGGTCGATGCCGGCTGCGAGCGCAAGGTGAAGCGCATAATTATCACCCACGCCGATTTTCCCACGACGAATTACACGGTGGAAGAGCAAAAGGCTTTTATCCAAAAGGGGGCGGTGATTGAACACTGTTACACGACATGGGCGACCGGGAAGAGCGAGTTCGAGACGGTGGCGCAGCATATCAAGGCTGTGGGGGTTGAACACGTCATTCTTTCCACCGACTTGGGGCAGAAGGATGCGCTGTATCCAGACGAGGGGCTTAAAATTTTCGCCGAGCGGCTGATCAAAGAAGGCGGCTTTAGCGAGGCGGACATTCAGAAGATGGTAGCGCGTAACCCGGCCGCGCTTATCGCGTAACGGAAGGAGGGCAAAATGAAAGGGAAAAAAATTCTTGTTATAAGCGCCCACGCCGCCGACTATGTATGGAGGGCCGGCGGGACAATCGCCAAATACCTGAAACACGGCGGCGAGGTAAAGGTGGCGGTTTTAAGTTACGGCGTGCGCGGGGAAAGCAACGATCTTTGGAACAGCGAAGGGGCTACCGCCGAAAGCGTGAAGGAAATACGCTCGCAGGAAACTCGCGCGGCGGCAAAAATCTTAGGGCTTTCTGACATTGATTTTTGGGACTTGGACGATTACCCCATGCCGCTTGACGCGGGGCACGAGGATCGCATGGTTCGTGTTATACGCGCCTTGCAGCCGGACATAATAATCAGCCATGACAAGTTCGACGTGCTTAACCCCGACCACAACCGGGTAAGCGATTTCGCGTTACGCTGCAGCATTATGAGCAACTCCAACGGGGTGCGCATTGAGGGCACGAAAACGACAAAGCAGATGCGTCTTTTCGGTTTTGAGCCGCATCAGACGGAATTGAGCGGTTATGTGCCGGGTTCGTTTATCGACATTACCGAGGTTTACGAGCAAAAAGTACAGGCCATGAAGTGTTTTAAGGCGCAGGGGCATTTGATCGAATACTACACCCAGCGCGCTTTTATGCGCGGCAACCACGCGCAGCGTATTTCCGGCAACAAGGCCTACAAGTACGCGGAAAGTTTCGCCAATTTTTTCCCCGTTGTGGGAGATGAATTGTATTAGAGAAACCCGCTTTGCGGTTTTTTCTGAGTTTGATTTTAGCAGAACAGGAGAGGAAAAATGATTAAAAAAACGATT
Organism: Spirochaetota bacterium; assembly: GCA_009778155.1. GTDB lineage: Bacteria > Spirochaetota > Spirochaetia > Treponematales > Breznakiellaceae > WQXQ01. The sequence continues at coordinate 3,270 of WRKI01000271.1, read as the reverse complement.
TTCGGATTGGCCGCGGCGGCGATGATTTTTTCGGGCTGCGCGGGCGAGCAGGACGGGCGCACTTCTATAACAATAGGCACGGCAGGAGCCGCCGGAACCTATTTTATAATCGGCGCGGCTATGGCGCAAACGGTGAACAACCACTCGGACTTTCTAAACGTAACGGCTCAGGTAACAATGGGTTCCGTGCAAAACCTTAACTTGGTCAACATGGGCGAGATTGAATTTGGAATGTCCAACGCGGACGGCGTTTACTGGGCGACAACCGGAACGGGAATGTTCGACGGGATGCCGCTCAATATTTCCGCTGTTATGACCCTTTACCTGTCTGTCGGGCAGATAGCGACTCACACAAGAACCGGCATTGAATCCTGGGCCGATTTGCGCGGCAGGCGTGTCGTGTTAGGCCCTCCCGGCACGACTATTATCGAAATGTCGCGGGCGATTTTGCGCGGCTATGGTATCGATCCCGACAATGACATTACGCCGATATTCCTGTCTTTTGCCGAGGGGCTTTCGGAGCTTATCGACGGCACTGTGGACGCGTCCTTCTTTGTCGCGGCTGCTCCGACTGCCGCAATGGTTCAAGCCACGGCCACCGGCTCTGTCTTTCTGCTTGACGCGACACCGGAGATTCTTGAAAATGTCTCTGCCGAGCATCCCTTTTTCTTGCCTTTCAGCATTCCTGTCGGAACATATCCCGGCATGGACAGGGACATAAACACTCTCAAAATAATGACGGAAATTTTTGCCAACAACAATGTGCCGGAAGATGTAGTCTATGAATTCTTGCGAATAACGCTGGACAACACGGGTGATTTTGTCGATTCCCATGTGGCGGCGCAGGAAATAAATCTTGAAACGGCCGCATCTTCTGTTTCTAGATACCATCCGGGCGCGGTAAGATTTTTCCGGGAAAGGGGCGTAATGCCATAAGCAAAGCGGCAAAGGGGCGGCTTGCTTACGGCCGCGCCTTTGCTAATAAGGAGTTCTCATGTCCGGTTTACAGCAAACGCAGGGGCTGTCCCCTTCAAAGTCGCTGTGGGAAAAAACAAGCGATGTTTTAATTTTGGCAATCGCCGTTGGGATGGCGCTTTTTCATTTGTACGCGGCATCTTTCGGAACCTTGATTCCCTACCTTCAGACAACCGTGCATTGGGCCTTTGTCGGCTCGTATATTGTGCTTTCAAGGCCGCTTAAATTTCCCGGCGGCAGGATTATCGACATTGCCTTGATTCTTTTGACCGTCTTTTTTTCATACTATGTGCAGACAATACAAGCGCGGCCGATACAATTTACTGGCATATTTTCCCAAACGGACGTGCGAATAGCCATTGGCGCTGTAATTTTGGCGATGTTTATCGCGTACCGCGTGCTGGGGCTTGTCCTGCCTGTTATTTGCGCCGTGTTTATCGCATACGGCTTGTTGGGGCATCAGCTTGCGGGGCTTTTTAACATTAGCAGGTTTTCCGTTTCGCGTGTTTTTACAACGATTTTTGCCGATGTTTCAACTGGAATGTACGGGCAGACATTGTTTGTTTCCGCGCAGTTTATTTTTCTGTTTGTCCTTTTCGGAAGCCTTCTTGGAATAACGGGGGCGGGCAATTTTTTTGTCGATCTTGCATTTTCTTTGACCGGTAAAACTCGCGGCGGCCCCGCCCAGGCGGCTGTGTTTTCGAGTATGCTTATGGGGACAATCAACGGGTCGGGGGCGGCCAATGTCGTTACCACCGGTAATTTTACAATCCCGCTAATGAAAAAAGTCGGTTACAGGCCTTCTATGGCCGGAGCGATAGAAGCTGTCGCATCTTCCGGCGGGCAAATTATGCCACCTGTAATGGGGGCGGTGGCCTTTTTAATGAGCGAGGTTACGGGCATTCCCTATGTGAGTATCGCCCTTGCCGCGCTGATCCCGGCGACGCTTTACTTTGTTACAATTTCTGCGACTGTGTATCTTACAGCTCGCAAAGAAAATATTCCCGCCGCGAAGGACGACGAGCTTAAAAAATTCACCCAGGTATTAAAATCCGGCTGGCTTTATCTGGCTCCGCTTATCGTTCTTATAACGCTTCTTTTGGCAAATTACAGCGTTAGGCGATCTGCCTTTTTCGCTATCGTAGTAACATTGCTTGTAGGGCTGATCAAAAACCCCGGCAACATGAGGCCCGCCAACCTCGCCCGTGCGTTAAAAGACGCGATGTCGGGAATTGCGCCAATCGCGGCGGCCTGCATTCTTGCGGGCATGATTATGGCGATTATAAACCTTACCGGGCTGGGCTTGCGTATCAGCGGCATCATCGTTGACATTTCTGCCGGGCATTTGCTACTTGCCCTTGCGCTTTCCATGATAACAAGTCTTATTTTGGGAATGGGGCTGCCCACTGCCGCCGCGTATATGATTCTTGCGGTGCTTGTCGCGCCCGCTCTTATAAGAATGGGGGCGACTCCTATGTCCGCTCATTTGTTTATTTTGTATTTCGGCGCGCTTTCCACTATCACGCCGCCTGTCGCCCTTAGCGTTTTCGCCGCGGCGGGTATTGCCAAAGCTGGTATTTGGTCAACCGGCAGGGATGCGATTTTTCTAGCATCAACTGGTTTTATCATTCCATTTGCTTTTGTCTACCACGGCGCGCTTCTTATGGACGGCTCTTTTTTAATGGTTCTGTGGGCATCCGTTACCGCGGCAATTGGTTGCATTATTTTGTCGCTCGCCATTACCGGCTGGGGCGGCATAAACCTGAACCTTCCGGCAAGGCTTGCGCTTTTACCCTGCGCGGTCGCGCTCATTTTGCCGGAGCCTGTCATTCTAAACTTTGCAGGCCTAGGCCTTGCCTGCGGCATTGTCGTGTTGTGCAACTATCTTTCAAAAATAAAAGGAGCTAAAACATGGGCAGTTACACAGGGAAAATAGGTTTTTGCATTGGAGATGATTTTGCGCGGCCGGCGGACAGAGCGGTCTTTGCAACACTTGCGGATTTTGGCAGCGCGCTTTTAAGCGATGGCCTTAACAAATTTAATACGATGCATCCGGCGATAAAACCGCTCGCCCAGGGCATAAGCGCGGCCGGCCCCGCCATGACAGTCCGCATGAGGGCTGGCGACAATTTAATGTTGCACAAAGCGATAGGCCTTGCAAAACCAGGCGACATTATCGTCGTTGACACCTGCGGCTCTGTCGCAAACTCCGTCATGGGCGGCCTTATGGCGGCCGCCGCTTTTGCAAAAGGCATCGCGGCCGTTGTTATCGACGGCGGCATACGGGACAGCGCG